>JBQTKI010000065.1:0-17700 GCA_052386275.1 Gammaproteobacteria bacterium | reverse complement strand
CCCGCGCGTGCTCACGATCGCGTCAGCACCTCCTGCGCGATACCTGTATGCGGGCGCGATCGCACTGCTGATCGCCGCGGGCTGCCTGGTGCGGAGCTGGGGAGTCGTGCCGGTCCCGCTGGAGTTCTGGGCTGACGAGGCCTGGTGGGCGACGCTGCTGGCCACGGGCGAGTTCTCTCAGTTCGGCTTCCGGCCTCCCGGCTACATGTGGTTGTGCCGCGCACTGCTCGGAATCGGCAGCCCCGAGCTCATGCTCCGTCTGCCTTCCTTGCTGGCGGGTTGCGCGGCCCTTGTCTGCCTGTACTTTTGCGCGGAGCTGTCGACGCGCACGCGCGCTACCGTGCTGTTCGTGCTGCTGGTCGCCGCGTTCCACCCGAAGCTCGTCGTCTTCGCCAAGGAGTTCAAGCCCTACAGCGTCGAAGTCTTCGTGTTTGCCGCGCTGACGCTCTGGACGCTGCGCACGCAGCGCGCCGGCAGCGTCCGCAGCCGGGCAGGCCTCGTCGCCGCGGCAGTGGTCGCGCTCCCATTCTGCTATCCGGTCGTGTTCCTGTACCCCGGCATTGCGCTTGCACTCTTCGGACCGAAACTCGCGCTCCTGGGCCGCCTCTCCGCGCGGCAGTGGGTGTATGGATCGCTGCTCGTCCTGACCGCCCTGGTCCTCGTCCATCTTCTGACCTACGAAATGCTCGGCGCGGGTGCCAGTCGCCTGCTCTGGGGCGCGAAATACGACGTGTTTCCGATCGGCACCGACCTGCCGGGTGCCGTCGCCTGGTACGCGCAGAAGACCTGGGAGCTGATTGCCCTGGCCGGTGAGCTGGAGAGGATGCCGCTCGCCGGCACGGCCCTGTTTGGCGCTGCGTACGCGACGGGTCTGGCGCAGCTGGTCCGCGGCAAGCGATGGAACGAACTGGCGCTGTTCACGGGGCCGCTCGTCATGGCATTGGCTGCGAATCTGCTCGGCTACTGGCCGTACGGTGCGTTCCGCGCGAACCTATTCCTGGTTCCCGGCGCGATCCTGATTGCGGCGCAGGCCGTAGATTGGGCCGCCTCACGCCGATGGGGACGTCATGCCGCCTATGGCGCACTTGCCCTGTTGCTCCTGGCCGCGACGGCAGGCGGACTGGAACCCTATCGCAGCAAGCATTCCGTGCATTGGACGGCTGCGCCGCAATTGACGGCCGTCGTCGCCGACATCGCCCGGCGCAGCCGGAACGAAGGCTCGGCCTGGACTGACGTGATCCTGGCGGACTGGCACTCGTGGCGGCCGCTGCTCTACTACCTGCCGAGGGCGCCCGAGCTGCAGCAGCGCGCGCGGCTCGTGGCCGGTCCCGTCGCGGATCTTGCGGCACTTGAGGCCCGGCTGGCGGGCGAGATCGACCGGGCGGTCGCCGCGCGCCGGCCGACGCGATTGTGGCTCGTGATCACGCGCCTCGACGCGCACGCGGCCATCCGCCGCGGCGCGGCGGTCGCGAGGTACGCCGTCTACCAGCGCGAGTTCGCGACCGGCGATCGCGACTACCATCCGCTCCTGATCGAGCTCCGCGTTGCGGTGCCCGCCGATTTGCTGCCCGCCGCAGCGCGGCGATATGATCCGCGGCCCCGCGCAATCCGCGCGAGCTGAGTCGACGGGCGCATGCGTACCCACTATTGCGGCGAGATCGGCGATACCCTGGCGGGCCGCACCGTCGAGGTGGCCGGCTGGGTGCACCGCCGCCGCGATCACGGCGGCGTGATCTTCGTCGACCTGCGCGACCGCTCGGGTCTGCTGCAGGTGGTGTTCGACCCGGATGCCGGCGAGGCCTTCAAGACGGCCGGGCACCTCGGTCGCGAGTTCTGCATCCAGGTCCTCGGCAAGGTGCGGCTGCGGCCGGCGGGAACCGCGAACCCGGGCTTGCCCTCGGGCCAGGTGGAGCTGCTCGCGCAAGAACTGGTCGTCCTGAATCCCTCGGCGACGCCGCCATTCGCGCTCGATGAGGAGGCCGGCGAGGAGCTGCGGCTGCAATACCGCTACATCGACCTGCGCCGGGACCTGATGCAGGAGCGGCTGCGCCGCCGCCACGCGATCACACGTGCCATGCGCGAATACCTCGACGGGCACCACTTCGTCGACATCGAGACGCCGATGCTGACCAAGGCGACCCCCGAAGGCGCGCGCGACTACCTGGTGCCCTCACGGACCCATCCCGGCAAGTTCTTCGCGCTGCCGCAATCGCCGCAGATCTTCAAGCAGCTCCTGATGATGAGCGGCTTCGACCGCTACTACCAGATCGTGCGCTGCTTCCGCGACGAGGATCTGCGCGCAGATCGCCAGCCGGAGTTCACCCAACTCGACGTCGAGACTTCCTTCCTCGAGCAAAAGGACGTCATGGCGCTGATGGAAGGGCTGATCCGCCACGTGTTCTCGCGTGTGCTCAAGGCGCAGCTGCCCGATCCCTTCCCGCGCCTGACTTACGCCGAGGCGCTGCGTCACTACGGCACGGACAAGCCGGACCTGCGCGTGCCGCTCAGGCTCACGGACGTGGCCGACCTGGTCGCGGGCTCCGAGTTCAAGGTATTTGCAGGCCCGGCGACGGACCCCGAGGGACGGGTTGCGGCGCTGCGCGTGCCGGAGGGCGGCGGGCTCACGCGCAAGCAGATCGACGATTACACGGCCTTCGTCGCTCGCCACGGCGCGCGCGGGCTCGCGTACCTGAAGGTCAACGATGCGGCGAAAGGCAGGGACGGACTGCAGTCGCCGATCCTGAAGTTCCTGTCCGACGAGGCGGTCACGGGCATTCTGGCGCGCAGCAGGGCAGCGACCGGCGACCTCGTCTTCTTCGGTGCCGACAAGGCAAAGGTCGTGAATGACGCGCTCGGTGCGCTGCGCCTGCAGCTCGGGCGCGATCTCGGCCTGGTGGAGGAGGGCTGGCGCCCGCTCTGGGTGGTGGATTTTCCGATGTTCGGTTGGGACCCGGAGGCGAAGCGATGGATGGCGATGCATCATCCCTTCACTTCGCCCGCGGACCCGGATCCGGCAAGGCTCCTGGCCGACCCGAAGAACGCGCTCGCGCGCGCTTACGACATGGTGCTGAACGGCACTGAGATCGGCGGCGGCTCGATCCGCATCCACCACGAAGAGCTGCAGAGCGCCGTGTTCGGCCTGCTCGGCATCGATCCTGCGCAGGCGAAGCAGAAGTTCGGCTTCCTGCTCGAGGCGCTGCGCTACGGCGCTCCGCCGCACGGCGGCATCGCCTTCGGCCTCGACCGGCTCGCCATGCTGATGTCGGGGGCGGACAGCATCCGCGACGTGATCGCCTTCCCGAAGACGCAGTCTGCCTGGTGCCCGCTGACCGACGCGCCCGCGCAGGCGGACGAGGCGGCACTCAAGGAGCTGCATATCCAGGTCCGGCCGCCGCCGGCGGCAGGCTGAGCCCTGGGAACGGATCCGACGCCCGTCATCTTCGTCCACGGCCTGTGGATGACGGGCGTGGACTCGGAGCTGTTCCGGAACCGGCTGGCGCGCGCAGGCTTTCTGCCCTCGCTGTTCCGGTACCACTCCACGCGCAGCACGCTCGCGGCGATCACCGAATCGCTCGCGGCAGCGATCCGCGCCGCTGGGCCGCGGGTGCATGTCGTCGGTCATAGTCTGGGCGGCGTCGTCGCGCTCGAGACCTTCGAGCGCCACCATGAGCTGCCGCCGGGACGCGTGGTCCTGATGGGCGCGCCGGTGCGCGGTGCGCGCGCCGCTCTGGCGCTGTCGCGCAATGTGCTCGGCCAGCAGGTGCTCGGTCCGCTCGCGCTCACGGAGCTCGCGCAGAGCCGCGAGCGCCGCTGGACTCAGCCGCGCGAGCTCGGGCTGGTCGCCGGCTCGCGGCCGATCGGTCTGGGGCGCTTCTTCGCGCGCCTGCCGCGGCCGAACGACGGAACGGTCGCGCTCGACGAAACCGAGCTTCCGGGCGCGGCGGACCGCCTGGTCCAAGACGCCAGCCACATCGGCATGCTGTTCTCGGTCAGGGTGAGCGCCGCAGTCGCGGCCTTCCTGCGCGAGGGACGTTTCCCTCAGAGCGGATCGTAAAGACCGCGCACCGGCGGCGGCTCCGCCGGCGGGCTGCGCGCCGCGGCCCAGACGAGGCGTACGCGCGTTCGCAAGGCCGCCGGCCGAGCGGCTTCCAGGCGGTAATCGCGCTCGCCTTCCAGCGCCAGGACGTCGCCGTCGCCGTGCGTGGCACCATCGAACATGACCGGCGCGCCCGCCTCCAGGCGATAGGCGCCCGGGCACGGCACGCGAATCATCACCCTTGCATCGCCATCCAGCTCCGCCTCTGCGCCCGCGACCCGGATCGGCCCCCAATGCCCGACGTAAAGCGTTTCCAGCAGTCGTCGGTCCGTTTCCCGCAGTCGCCGATACAGGAGCGTGCCCGGGCTGAGGACCGGATGATCGACCAGCACGAGCGGCGGACAACGGCGCGCGATCGCCGCCGGCATGAAGTCCCGGCCGCGGCGCAGGTATGCGTCCACACCCCAGCTGCTCATGAGAAAATTGACCTTCGGGAAGGACGCGATCATCCCGCTGTGGTCCACATAGGACACCGGCTCGGCAAAGATGCGGTGCACGGCGGCGACGATTGCGCGCTGACCCGCCTGCCCGTCGAAGCGCAGCGTCATCACCCGGTCGTATGCTGCAGCCATCCAGGCGACGCAGGCGGCGGCGACGGCGATCGCGGCAGGCTTGCTCCAGCGCCGAGCCTCGATTGCGAGCAAGCGATCGGCTGCCAGGGCGACCAGCACGGCGGTCGGCGCGAGCATAATCGGGTAGTAGTAGGAATACGCATTCCGGTAGAACAGTACCGGTGCCAGCGCCAGCAACGAGGCGATCGCTGCGTAGAAACGGCGCCGTACCGCGACGAACAGGCCCGCGACCAGCGCGGCTCCGTAGAGCGCGTCCTCGGATGCCAGGACGAGGAAATAGTCGCGCCGTGGCGCGAACGACAGGTCGAGCATCGCCGTCGCCAGCACGCCCGAGTCGAGAATGCCGACCGGCTCGCCGCGCGCCCCCAGCTGCGTTCCGTGCCATGCGAGCAGGACCGCCGCGACCGGTGCGGCGGCAACGAAAACCATCAGGAGACGGCGCCATCGCGATGACGCGGTCGGCGATCCGGCGCCGTCGCGCGCCGCATCGGGGAGCGTCGCCATGAGCGCGAGCGCCGGCAGCAGCAGCAAGGCCTTGACCGAAACGGCGAACGCAACGCCGATGCAGCCTCCCGTGATCGCCGCGCTCCGCCAGCCGCCGCGATCCGGGCGCAGGGAGATCCAGAACGCGGCCATCGTCAACGGCAGCAGCAGGGCGTCTGCGCGGAACGAAGCGCCGTGCTTGATGACCGGCCAGGTCGCGAGCCATGCCAGGACCGCGACCATCGCTGCGGGGCGCGAGGCCCATTGGCGCGCCAGCGCGTAAATGAGCGCGGCGGACCCCGCCAGCAATGCGCACATGGCCAGCCGGAGCCGCACGATCTGGTCGACCTCGTCCCCGCCGGTCCCGGTGATCCAGAGAAAGGCATGCGTGTACGCGCCCTGCAGCAAGATAACCAGCTCGCCGCGCGCGAGCGCATACACGTGGCTCAGGAAGTAGAACTCGTCCCAATTGACGTTGATGCGCCCGGCCAGGAAGAACTTCGCTGCCAGTATGGCCGCGGCGGCCGCGGCGCAGGCGGCCGCGATGATGGCAGGTGCTGCCAGCGGTTTCGCGAAGCCTGATGTGCGAGCCGTCGCCGCGCGGTCACTTCCTTCCACGGGTGGAGTGAAGCACAATTCGCCGCGGAAAGGACAGAGTGCAGGAGTTGCCGTCCATGTCGCACTTGATCATCCAGATCCCCGCGTACAACGAGGCGGCGACCATCGGCGCGACGCTCGCCGATCTGCCCAGGCAAGTCCCGGGGTTCACGAAAGTCGAGTGGCTGCTCATCGACGACGGCTCGCGCGACCAGACGGTGGCCATCGCACGCGCCGCCGGCGTCGATCACGTCGTGTCCTTGTCGCACAACCGCGGACTGGCATTTGCATTCATGACCGGCGTCGAAGCCTGTCTGAAGCTCGGCGCCGACGTGATCGTCAACACCGACGCTGACAACCAGTACGACGCCTCCGGCATCGCGGATCTCGTGCGCCCGATCAGCGACGGGCTCGCTGTCATGGTCGTCGGCGAGCGGCCGATCGCCAGGATCAGGGAGTTCTCCCTGGTCAAGCGTCTGCTGCAGAGACTCGGCAGCGCGGTGGTCCGGTTCGTGAGCGCAACCGACGTGCCGGACGCCCCGAGCGGATTCCGCGCCATTCATCGCGAGGCCGCGCTCCAGCTCTACGTGTTCGGCAATTACACCTACACGCTGGAAACGCTGATCCAGGCCGGGCGCAAGAACCTGCCCGTCACATCCGTGCCCGTGCGAGTGAATCGCGTGACGCGCCCGTCGCGCCTGGTCCGCAGCGTGCCTGGCTATGTGGCCAGATCGCTCCTGACCATCGTGCGCATTTTCGTGCTGTACAAGCCGTTGCGCTTTTTCTTCGTCGTCGGGTCCCTGCTACTGCTGCCCGGCATCGCAATCGGCATCCGGTTCCTGCTCGCGTATTTCGCCGGCGAGGGACAGGGCCATGTGCAATCCCTGATACTGGCGGCCATCCTGATCGTGCTGGCCTTTCTCACCTATGCGGCCGGACTGGTGGCCGACCTCATCGCCGCGAATCGCCGGCTGCTCGAGGAGCTGCGCATGCGCCAGCTCAGGAGCGAAGTCAGCGCCGCCCGGCACGCGGTCGCCTGATGCCGGATCCGTCGCCGGGCGAGGTGCTGTTCGTCACCTCAAGCTACCCGCGCTGGCCCGGCGACGCGACGACTCCTTTCATTCATCACCTTGCGCAGGACTTGCGCGCGCTCGGCTGGGACGTGCACGTGCTGGCGCCGCACGCGCCGGGCGCGGCGCGTGAGGAGGTGATGAACGGGGTTCCCGTGCGGCGATTCCGTTACCTCTGGCCGGCCTCGCTCGAGACTGTCTGCTACGACGGCGGCGCGCTGGTGAAACTGCGCGCGAATCGCTGGCTGCTGCTGCGCGTGCCGTTCCTGGTCTTCGCGCAATGGCTCGCGGTCCTGCGCCACCTGCTGCGCCGGCGCGTCGCGCTGGTGCACGCCCACTGGCTGCTGCCGCAGGGACTGACCGCGGCGCTCGCCGCCGCGATGCTCGGGCGCCGGCGGCTCGCGACCGCGCATGGCAGCGATGTGTTCGGGCTGCAAGGGGCGATCGCGCGCGCCTGCAAGCGCCTGGCGCTGCGGCTGGCCGGCACGGTGACGGTCAACAGCGATGCGACCGGTGCGGCCGTTGCCGCGCTGGCGCCGCGCGCGTGCCAGATCGAGCGCATTCCGATGGGTGCCACCGAGGCGCCTGTGACCGGCGACGTCGGCGCGCCGCGCGCCCGGGCGACCGCTGCCGCCGGGCCGGTGCTCGTCTTCGCGGGTCGACTCGTGCCCCAGAAGGGGGTCGCAGACCTGCTGCGCGCGGTGCGGCGGCTGGCGGAGCGGTTTCCAGACGTCGTCGCCCACATCATCGGCGACGGGCCGGAGCGTGCCACGCTGGAGCGGGAGGCGCGCGAGCTCGGAATCGCCGGCCGGGTGCGCTTCTTCGGCTGGCTGCCTCAGGAGCAGGTTCACCGGCAGCTGCGATCCGCCGGGATCTTCGTCGGTCCCTCACGGCGCCACGGGGATGGCACGCAGGAGGCGCAGGGCCTTGCGTTTGCCGAAGCCATGCTGGCCGGTCTTCCGGTCGTCGCCACCGCCGTCGGGGGGATCCCGGAGGCGATCCGCCACGAGGAAACGGGGCTGCTGGTGCCGCCGGAGAATCCCGAGGCCATCGCACTGGCGGTATGCCGACTGGTCGACGACGACGAACTGGCGAGCCGGCTCGCCCGATCGGCGCATGCGCTGGCGCGCGCGGAATTCACGCGCCCGGTGAGCGCGGGGCGATTCTCGGCGCTCTACCGGCGCCTGCTGTCCGCGCCGACCGGGTCCCCGACGCGCGAGAAAACGTAGAAATCCGCGAAAGACTGCTTCGGCAGGGGATTGTCGACCTTCCGCACCATGCGAAACTCCGGGAATCGGGTCTGCACCTCGCGCAGGAAGGCACGATGGCGCACGTGCGCGGCAGCTGCGAGGTCCTCCCGGTTGGAGGAATAGATGATGACGTGACGCCGCGCGGCGCCGAACAGCTCATCGAGATAGCGCCGGTACACTTCGTCCTCCACCAGGTGGTAAATGACGTCGAGCGACAGCGCCAGGTCGGCGCCGGGCAAGGCCTCGCCAGCGCCGCGCTCCGGATCACCCAGCCACAGGAATGTCTTCGTGGCATCGCCGGCGAAGCGCCGGCGGCAGAGTTCGACCGCCGTACGCGAGACGTCCACACCCAGGTAACGCGGGTATTCGGCGAGCGCGAGCTGAAGACCGTCGCCGCATCCGAATTCGATCACGGACTCGACGCCCTGTTCGCGCACGAAGTCGTTGAGAACCCGCGCCTTGAAACGCGCGAGCTCGCCCATCGAGCCGCTGCCCGATGTCATCCCGAGGCGGTACCGGCTTTCCCAGTAGACACCGGAGCCGTGCCGGCGCAGACCCAGCCAGGCCTGCCCGATCAGATGCCGAATGCGCGTGAAGACGTTCACCGGACCTGCGCCTCGATGAAGATGCGCGCTCGAAACCACGGCCCGATGGCCGGAAGCACTTGCAGGGGATGCAGGAATCGCAGCACGTTGTAGTGCGGCACGAACCGGGCGGCCGCAATCGAAAAGCCCGCTTCGGTCAGCAGTCGCAGATTCTCCGGCATGTTTCGCACCGCGACGTGCTCGGGCGACTGGCGCAGGATGAAGTTCCGGCGCTTCATGCGCTCGAGGACGAAGCCCGCGTTCGGCGTGTGCAGGTAGAGCCGGCCACCGGGCCTCAGCGATCGGCGGATGGCCGCCAGGATGGCGCGCCACCCGTCGTCCGGAACGTGCTCCGAGAAGTCGAAGGCGCAGGCTACGTCGTAGCGACCCGGGTGTGCGGCGCAGAAGTCCTCGATCGACGCGCATTCGAAACGCAGATTCGATGCGCCCAGCCGCGCGGTGCGCGCGACGGCCAGCTCGATGAAAGGCGGCGAGAAATCGACGCCGGTATAGCTGCGGACCCGCCGGTGGACCTCGGCCGCGAGCAGCCCGTTGCCGCAGGCAAAGTCCACGAGATCGTCGGTCGGGCCCAGTCGCATCAACGGCAGGAGCTGCACCAGACGCTGCCGGCCATGCATGCGATCGAAGCGTTCCGCGTAGGCGCGCCCGTGCAGTTCGCGCGCATCCGGTGCGGCCGGGGTATCGGGTCCGCTCATGCCGGCGTCGAGCTCCCGGGCAGCCGCGCGAAGATGGTGCCGTCGATTCCTAGCTTGCGGCGGGCGAGCCAGGCACAGCTCACCGACACCAGGCCGAGGCAGATGGCGCTCGATGCGGCGGCGCCGGGCAGTCCGAAGCGCGGGATCAATGCCAGCCCGCCGATCACATTCAACACGGCGCCCGCCGTGAACACGGCCAGCACCGCCTTCTCGTGCGCCGACATGATCAGCAGATAGCCCGAAGTCGCCATCGCCGAGTGCAGCAGGTAGGCAGCCGCAAGCACCAGCGTCGGCTCGTAGGCCGCCGCGAATTGCGGTCCGAATGCGCCGAGAATCCAGGGACCGCCGACAACGACCGCCAGGGCCACGCCTGCCGCGGCGATGAAGATCACGCGCGCCGCCGCGCGGCTCTGCCGCCGCAGTTCGTCCTTGCGGCCGGAGGCATGCAGGGCGGCGATGGCGGGCGCGAGTGCGACGCTGACCGCGGTCAAGGGCAGTCCGACCAGCATGGCGAGCTGAGTCGCGACCCGGTACCTGCCGGCCTCGGCCGCGCCAAGCAGGCGCCCGACCAGGACGGTGTCCACGCTGGTGAGGACGGTCGTCATCAGGACCAGGGCCATGAAGCCGAGGCCGGCGCTCCACCAGCTGCCCGCGCGGTATCGCGGCGCCACGCTCCGCAGCTCCGCCGGCAGGCGCTGCCCTAGCATCCACGCGCCGACCAGCAGGGCTGCCGCGGCTGCCGCGAGCTGCATACCGATCCCGAGCGACGCGGTTCTCGGGACCGACGCCAGGAAGGCGAAGGTCACGGCGAGCGCGATGACGAGTACCGGCTGCAGCAGGTACTCGGGTACCAGTCCGGCCGTCACGTGGCCAAGACCCTGCAGCGTCGCCTGCCGCAGACGCGCGAGCGCGAGAATGGGCACGAGCACGGCCGCCAGCAGCAGCTCCAGCGACGCATCCGTGCGCGCGACGCCGAGCGTCAGCATCCCGCTGGCCCAGGTCGCCGCGGCGGCTACGGCAGAGGCCGCGAGTACCACGATCAAGCTGCCCCGCAACAGGCCGCGGGCATGCGGCCAGTCGCCGATGGCCTGGAATGCGGCAAGCTCGCGCACGACCAGCCGATCGAATCCGACTGCGGCCGGCACCGCGAAGATCGCGACCAGCGTCATCGCCAGGGCGTAGGCGCCGTAGGCTTCGGCATCCAGCAGCCGCGCCAGCGCGAGCAGGCAGAGGAACTCGAGCCCGACGGCGGCGACGCGGATGACGAACGCCGCACGGGTGTGCGCCGGCAGGCCGGCGAACAGCTGGCGAATGAGACCGGTCTGCGCCGGACAGTCTGGAGCCGCCTGGATCATCCCGGTCAGGAGGAACTGCCCGATGGCGCAGCCGCATGGAGGCGCTCGAGCTTCTCGAGGTAGACTTTCGCCGCCTGAATCACCTCCCGCGGCACGCCCGCCTTCTGCGCGACCTGCAGTCCGTAGCTCTTGCTGGCGGGGCCGGGCTTCACCGCGTGCAGGAACACGACGCCCTCACCGTGCTCGGTGGCGTCGAGGTGCACGTTCGCCACGTCCGGCAGTTCGTCCGCGAGGTCGGTCAGCTCGAAGTAATGCGTGGCGAAGAGCGTGAACGCGCGGATCCTGCGCGCGATGTGACTGGCCGACGCCCAGGCGAGCGACAGCCCATCGTAAGTGCTGGTGCCGCGGCCGATCTCGTCCATCAGCACGAGGCTGCGGTCGGTCGCGGAGTTCAGGATCACCGCGGCCTCGGTCATCTCCACCATGAAGGTCGAGCGACCGCCCGCGAGGTCGTCGGAAGCGCCGATGCGCGTGAAGATGCGGTCGAAGGGCCCGATCACCGCGCGCGCGGCCGGCACGAAGCTTCCGATCGAGGCGAGCACGAGGATGAGCGCCGCCTGGCGCATGTAGGTGGACTTGCCGCCCATGTTGGGGCCGGTGATCACGAGCATGCGCCGGCCGTCCGTGAGCTCTAGGTCGTTGGGGACGAAAGGCTCCTCAAGCATGCGCTCGACGACCGGGTGCCGCCCGGCCTCGACGCGTAGCCCCGGCCGCTCGCAGAGCTCGGGTTCGACGTAGCGCAGCGCGACCGCCCGCTCGGCGAGATTCGCGAGCACGTCGGTCTGCGCGAGTGCCGCGGCCATGCGCTTGTGGCCCGGCAGCTCCGCCGTGAGCGTATCCAGGAGCTTCTCGAACAGCTCGCGCTCGAGCGTGAGCGCGCGGTCGCGCGCGGAGAGCACTTTGTCCTCGAACTGCTTGAGCTCGGGCGTGATATAGCGCTCGGCGTTCTTGACGGTCTGCCGCCGCTGATAATCGAGCGGCGCGCGGCCGGACTGGCTCCTCGGCAGCTCGATGTAGTAGCCGTGCACGCGGTTGTAGCCGAGCTTGAGCTGGGCGATGCCGGTGCGCCGGCGCTCGCGTTCTTCGAGCTCGAGCAGGTGCGCATCCGTGCCGGTCGCGATCGCGCGCAGCTCGTCGAGCGCAGCGTCGTAACCCGCCGCGATCACGCCGCCCTCGCGCAGCAGCGCCGGCGGAGTCTCGACGAGGGCGCGCGCGAGGAGTTGCTGCAAGGCCGGGTGCGGCTCGAGGTCCAGAACGGCGCCGGCGAGGAGCGGGGCGTCCAGCCCCGCGAGCGCCTGGCGGAGCCGCGGCAGTTCCGAGAGCGCGTCGCGCAGTCCCGCGAGGTCACGCGGACGCGCGCTCCGGAGCGCCACCCGCGCGATCACGCGCTCGACGTCGCCGATGCCCGCGAGAATCTCGTGCAGCCTGCCGTGGCGGCGCGACTCGATCAGCTGCCCGACCGCGCCGTAGCGCCGGCGCAGCTCGGCGCAATCGCGCAACGGCCGGCGGATCCAGCGGCGCAGTTCCCTCGCGCCCATGGCGGTCGCGGTACGGTCAATCACGCCCGCGAGCGTCGCCTCGTCGCGCCCGGCGAGGCTCTCATCGAGCTCGAGGTTGCGCCGTGTCGCGGCGTCCATCGCGAGCGCTTCGTCGCGCGACTCGCACGCGAGCCCGGTCAGGTGGGGCAGGGCCCCTTTCTGCGTGTCGCGCACGTATTGCAGCAGCGCGCCCGCTGCGCCCAGCGCGAGCGTCAGATCCTCGGCGCCGAATCCCGCGAGGCTCGTGGTGCCGAACTGGGCATTCAGCGCGCGCCGCGCCGCGTCCTGCTCGAAGTGCCAGGGCGGCTTCTCGACCCGGTGCGTGCCCGTCTTGAGCGCGAGCCCTTCGGGCAGCAGCAGTTCCGCCGGGCGCAGGCGTTCGAGCTCCGCCATCAGCGCCTCTGCGCCTTCGCCCTCCAGCACGCTGAACCGGCCGGCCGCCAGGTCGAGCCAGGCGATGCCGAAGCGGTCGCCGACGCCCGTGATCGCGGCCAGCAGGTTCTCGCGCCTGGCTTCGAGCAGCGCCTCGTCGGTGACCGTGCCGGGCGTGACGATGCGCACCACCTCGCGCTCGACCGGGCCCTTGCCCTTGCCGACTTCGCCCACCTGCTCGCAGATCGCGACCGGCACTCCCTGCTTCACCAGCCGCGCGAGGTACTGGTCGAGCTTGTCCACCGGCACGCCCGCCATCGGAATCGCGGCGCCCGCGCTCTCGCCGCGCTGCGTCAGCACGATGTCGAGCAGGCGCGCTGCGCGGCGCGCGTCGTCGTAGAAGGTCTCGTAGAAATCGCCCATGCGATAGAGCAGGAGCAGGTCCGGATGCTCCGCCTTGATGCGCAGGTACTGCTGCATCATCGGCGTGTGGGCGGCGAAACCTGCGGCGCCGGCATCGACGTCCAGTCGTTGTTGCAGGAATTCCCGGTCCGGCGATTTCAAGTGAAAGACCCGCGTTTCGAATCGTGCGTCGGCGACTGGAGCGCAGGATCATGGCAGCGATGGCGCGCGATGCAAGATCCTTGAGTAAATGGCATTTTTATGCCACTATCTTTGGCATGAAAACATCCATCGACGGCGCGGGCCGCATCGTCGTGCCGAAACCGTTGCGCCAGTTGCTCGGCTTCAGACCGGGCGTCCCGCTCGAACTGCGCGCCAACGACGGTCGCCTCGAGATCGAGGTGGCGGCGACGCCGATGCGCCTGCGCAAGCGCGGCAAGGGGCTGGTCGCGGTGCCGGAGGCGAGCCTGCCCGAGCTGACGCCGGAGATCGTGCGCGACACGCTGGAGCGCGTGCGGCGTTGAAGGCCGCCGATTCCAGCGTCGTCGTCGCGGGCTTCGCGTCCTGGCATTCCGAGCACGAGGCCGCCCGGCGCGCGCTGGACGCCGGGCTGCGGCTCATCGATCACTGCGCGCTCGAGACGTTTTCGGTGCTGACGCGGCTGCCGCCCCCGCACCGCGTGGCTGCCGTCCTGGTGCGGGAATTTCTGGCCGCCCGGTTTCCACAGCCGTATCTGCGCCTGGACGAGCCGGCGTTTCGCGCATTCGTGGGAGGACTGGATGCCATGGGCATCGCCGGCGGCAGCGTGTACGACGCACTCGTGGCTGCCACGGCGGCCGCGTACGGAATCGAGCTCGTGACCTGCGACCGGCGCGCGTTGCCGACCTACGAGCGCTACGGGGTGATGGTGAAACTGCTAGCGTAATGACGCCGCCAGGAGGACCGATGAGCACTCAATACCGGCAGGACCAGGGCGTTGCGACGATCACGATCGACCGACCGGACAAGAAGAACGCGATCAACGGGGCGATGTACGAGGCCATGGTGGCGAACCTGCGCCAGGCCGCCGGCGACCGCACCGTGCGCGCGGTCATCGTCACGGGCGCCGGCAATGCGTTTACGGCCGGCAACGACCTCAAGGATTTCGGCAACCCGCGCTTCGCCCAGCCGGATTCGCCGGTCCTGACCTTCATGCAGACACTCGCGGGCTACGACAAGCCCGTGATCGCGGCCGTCAACGGCCTCGCGGTCGGCATCGGCGTGACCATGCTCTTGCACTGCGACCTGGTCTATGCCGCGGACACTGCGACCTTCTCGATGCCGTTCACGAGCCTCGGCCTGGTGCCGGAGTTCGCCTCGACGCTCCTCTTTCCGATGATCGCCGGGCGCGTGCGCGCGGCCGAGGCGCTCATGCTCGGCAAGCCGTTCGGCGCAGCGGAGGCGGTCACTATGGGTGTCGCGAACGCGGTGCTGCCGGTGACGGAGCTCCTGCCGCATGCGCAGGCGGCGGCCAGGAAGTTCGCCACGCTGCCGCCCGGCGCAGTGCGCGACACCAAGAAGCTCCTGCGCCAGGCGCTCGGCAACGCCGTGCAGGAGACCCTCATGCGCGAGGCTTCCCATTTCGGGCCGCGGCTGGCGGGCGCCGAGGCGCGCGAGGCGATCGCCGCCATCATCGAGAAGCGCCCGCCCGATTTTTCCAAATTCGGCTGAAGGCATGGGCGCGCCGGGCGACGCCAGGCTCGCGAGGCTCGCGCTGCGTGCCGGCCGCTCGCTGCGCCGCGCGGGACTCACGATTGCGACCGCTGAGTCCTGCACCGGCGGGCTCGTCGCCAAGTACCTGACCGACATTGCGGGCAGCTCCGACTACTTCGAGCGCGGCTGGGTCACCTATTCGAATGCGGCCAAGCGCGGCGAACTCGGCGTGGCAGCCGGCATCCTCGCGCGCCACGGCGCGGTCAGCGAGGCGGCCGCGCATGCGATGGCGCGCGGGGCCCTGCGCTGTTCGAGCGCGAAAGTATCAATCGCGGTCACAGGCATTGCGGGCCCGGCGGGGGGCTCGAAGGAAAAGCCCGTCGGCACGGTCTGGATCGCCTGGGGGCTGCGCCGGCGCGGCGGGATCCAGGTCTTCGCCCGGCGGTTCCGGTTCAGGGGCGGCCGCGATGTCATCCGGCGCCAGGCCGCGGTCGCGGCCTTGGCCGGCCTGCCTGCATCGTGAACGAAGAGCGTCCCCGGCGCCCGGACCATCACCGGCTGTTCTTCGCCCTCTGGCCCGGCCAGGCGCTCAGCAAGGCGCTCGCCGCCGCGACTGCCGATGCCGTCGCCTGCGTATCCGGCAACCCGGTCCCACCGGCCAACTTCCACGTTACCCTCGCGTTCCTCGGCATGGTGCCCGGCCGCGGACTGGCGGACCTGATCGCGATTGGCGGCCGGGGGCCCTGGCCCAAGGTCCGCCTCGGCTTTGACCGCATCGAGTACTGGCACAAGCCCCGGGTGCTGGTCGCCCTGGCAGATACGATCCCGACCGCGGGCCTGGAAATCGTGGACCGGCTGTGGGGACCGCTGGTAGCGCTTGGCATTGCGCGCGAAACGCGCCCCTGGCGGCCGCACCTGACGCTGGCGCGCCGGGTCGAAAGACCGCCGGCTCGCGGCCAGGAGCTGCCCATCCGCAACAATGCCACCGCCGACCTCGGTGCCTGGGGCCTGGTGCTGGTCGAGTCTGTCACCCACCCCGAAGGCCCGCGTTACAAACCGCTGGCCGACTGGCCACTCGGACCATAAAAGGGGACGGTCACCTTTTCTGCACTACCGAAAGGATGACCGTCCCCTTTTGGGGGCTGGGTCGCGCCTTGAGCCACCGGCGGGCGCAATCTCGCTTCCATGGAAATCGTAGCGAACGGGCAAGTTTTTATGGCGGCCCGCATGGAAGTTTGTGGAATAATCGGGACCACCCAAGAGGACGACACGATGGAAGACAACCGCAAGAAGGCGCTGTCCGCGGCGCTCAGCCAGATCGAAAAGCAGTTTGGCAAGGGCTCGGTGATGCGCCTCGGCGAGCACCCGGCCAACGCCGACATCGAGGTCGTGTCGACGGGCTCCCTCGGCCTCGACATCGCATTGGGCATCGGCGGCGTGCCGCGCGGCCGCGTGGTCGAGGTCTACGGGCCGGAAGCCTCGGGCAAGACGACGCTCGCGCTCTCGATCATCGCGCAGGCGCAGAAACTGGGCGGCGTCGCCGCCTTCGTGGACGCCGAGCACGCGCTCGATCCCGTCTACGCCGAGAAGCTCGGCGTCAACGTCAAGGAGCTCCTGATCTCCCAGCCGGACACCGGCGAGCAGGCGCTCGAGATCACCGACATGCTGGTCCGATCGGGCGCCGTGGACATCGTCGTGATCGACTCGGTCGCGGCGCTCACGCCCAAGGCCGAGATCGAGGGCGAGATGGGCGAGATGCAGGTCGGCCTGCAGGCCCGCCTGATGTCGCAGGCGCTGCGCAAGCTCACCGGCAACATCAAGCGCTCGAACACCATCGTGGTCTTCATCAACCAGATCCGCATGAAGATCGGCGTGATGTTCGGCAACCCCGAGACGACCACCGGCGGCAACGCGCTCAAGTTCTACGCCTCGCTCAGGCTCGACATCCGCCGCATCGGCGCAATCAAGAACGGCGAAGAAGTGATCGGCAACCAGACCCGCGTCAAGGTCGTGAAGAACAAAGTGTCACCGCCGTTCCGCGAGGCCGAGTTCGAGATCCTCTACGGCCAGGGCATCTCGCGCGAGGGCGAGATCATCGACATGGGCGCGCTGCACGGTCTGGTCGAGAAATCGGGCTCCTGGTATGCCTACGAGGGCGAGCGCATCGGCCAGGGCAAGGACAACGCCCGCAGCTACCTCCTGCAGCACCCGGAGATCGCCGCCAAGATCGAGACAGCGCTTCGCAACCGCCTGCTGCCCGTGCGCCGCCCGGTCGCGGTCCCGACGAGTGAGGCTGCCGAGGCGTAAGCAAGTCGGACCGGAGGCCCCGGACGACCCGCTGGCGGCCCGCCTCGCGGCCCTGAAACTGCTCAACCGGCGCGACTACGGCGCCCGCGAACTGGCGGAGCGCCTGCTCGCGCGCGGCTTCACCCGACCGGCGGCCGAGACGGCGATCGCCGGGCTCGTTGCCGAGAAGCTCGTGGACGACGCCCGCTTTGCGGAGCATTTCGTCGCGTATCATGCGAACCGGGGCCAGGGGCCGGTGCGCATCGCGCACCGGCTGCGGGAGGCGGGCGTCTCGGCCGAGACCATCGATGCCGCGCTCGATGCCGGCAGCACCGACTGGCGGCGACGCTGCGAACAAGCGCGGCGCAAGCGCTTTGGCGCCAAGCCGCCTGCCAGCTGGGCCGAGCGTGGCCGGCAGGCGCGATTCCTGACGCAGCGCGGTTTTGCCGCTTCGCAGGTGCGCGCCGCCGTGGGCGGTGACGTGGACGAGGACTGATGGCGACGAAACGCAAGAAGGCGCCTGCGAAGGCGAAAGCGCGGGCGGCGCAGCCGAAGCCGCGGAAGATGTCGAGCAGCGAGCTGCGCCGCTCGTTCCTCGAGTTCTTCCGCGCGCGCGGCCACGCGATCGTGGCATCAAGCCCGCTCGTGCCGGGGAACGACCCGACGCTCCTCTTCACCAACGCCGGC
>JBQTKI010000064.1:0-4120 GCA_052386275.1 Gammaproteobacteria bacterium | reverse complement strand
TCGCGAGGGCCCGCCCGCCGCATGATGAAACCCAGCCTGCAGTTACGGATCGGCCAGCAGCTGACGATGACGCCGCAGCTGCAGCAGGCCATCCGGCTGCTGCAATTGCCGACCGTCGAACTCCAGGCGCAGGTCCAGCTGGCGCTCGAAAGCAACGTCATGCTCGAGGCCGAGGAAGAAGTCGAGCCGACCACCACGCTCGAGGCGCTCTCGGGCGAGCGCCGCGAGGACGCCGAGGCGGGCGGCGATGCGGAAGAGGAGGTGGTGGTCGAGATCGGCGAGGAATGGACCGAGCCGACCGCGGCCGAATCCGAGACGCCCTGGGCGCGCGCCGGCGACGGCGAGTCAGAGGTTGCCGACGAATCGGGCCACACGCTGCAGGATCACCTGGGCTGGCAGCTCGAGCTCGAGCACCTGCCGCCGGAGCAGCTCGCGATCGGCCGTGCGATCGTGGATGCGATCAACGACGACGGCTACCTGACCGAGTCCGCCGAGGCGATCGCGGCCGCGGTTGCGCCGGATGTGCGCACTGATGCCGTCGGCGTCGAGTCGGTGCTCGGCATCATCCAGCGGTTCGACCCGGCGGGCATCGGCGCGCGCTCGGTGGCCGAGTGCATCGAGCTGCAGCTCGCGCAACTCGACCCGGCGACGCCCGGGCTCGCGGCGGCGCGCGTGCTCGCGCACCAGCACCTCGAACTGGTTGCGTCCCAGCAGTTTTCGCTGCTGCAGCGGCAGATGCATTGCAGCCACGAGGACCTGGACGTCGCGCTCGCGCTGGTGCGCAGCTGCCACCCGCGCCCGGGCGCGGCGTTCCAGGCCGGCCGCACCGAGTACGTGGTGCCCGACGTGTATGTGCGGCGCACGCCGCAGGGCTGGTCGGTCGAGCTGAACTCGAGCGCGCTGCCGCGCGTGCGGGTGAATGAGTCCTACGCCGGCATGATCACGCGCGCACCGGACCACGCGGTGCTGCGCACCCAGCTGCAGGAGGCGCGCTGGCTGCTGCGCAGCCTCGAGATCCGGAACGACACCATGTTGCGCGTCGCGCGCTCGATCGTCGAGCGCCAGCACGCCTTCCTCGACCACGGCGACGAGGCGATGCAGCCGATGATCCTCAAGGACGTGGCCGAAGCGATCGCGATGCACGAGTCCACGATCTCGCGCGTGACCACCGGCAAGTACATGCACACGCCGCGCGGCGTGTACGAGTTCCGCTTCTTCTTCTCGAGCCACGTGCCTGCGGAGGACGGAACGGGTGTCTCTTCGACCGCGATCCGCGCCAAGATCCGCAAGCTCATCTCGCAGGAACCGCCTGGGCGGCCGCTGTCCGATCACCAGATCGCCGAGATCCTCTCCGGCGACGGCATCCCGGTCGCGCGCCGCACGGTCGCCAAGTACCGCGAGGCACTCGGCATCCCCCCATCCAGTGAACGCAGGAGGAACAGGACATGCAGCTGACGCTGACCGGCCACCACATCGACGTCACCCCGGCATTGCGCGGGTACGTCGCGAGGAAGCTCGACCGGGTTTTGCGGCACTTCGACCAGGTCATCGACGTGCATTGCGTGTTGACCGTCGAGAAGCTCGAGCACAAGGCGGAGGCCACATTGGGCGTCAGCGGCGCGGTGATCCACGCGGATGCGATCGACGGCGACATGTACGCGGCGATTGACGCGCTGGCGGACAAGCTGGACCGGCGGGTGCGCAAGCACAAGGAGAAGCTGACCGACCACCGGGCCTCCGAGGTCCCGCGCCTGCCCCCCTTTTGAGCAGGGCGCCCTCCCCCACGGCATGATCCGCCTCATCGTCATCAGCGGCCTGTCGGGCTCGGGCAAGAGCGTCGCGCTCAACGTGCTCGAGGACCTCGGCTGGTACTGCATCGACAACA
This sequence comes from Gammaproteobacteria bacterium, assembly GCA_052386275.1. Taxonomy (GTDB): domain Bacteria; phylum Pseudomonadota; class Gammaproteobacteria; order Steroidobacterales; family Steroidobacteraceae; genus SCUD01. The sequence continues at coordinate 2,235 of JBQTKI010000064.1, read as the reverse complement.
TTCCCGCGGGCCTGTTGCAGGCGGTGGTGCAGCATTCGGTGCAGACCGAAGAGCCGCTCTACCGCCGCCTCGCGCTCGGCCTCGACGCGCGCAACCGGCCGGCCGACCTCGCGGCCGTGCCGGCACTCCTCGGGGACCTCGAACGCAGCGGACTGCGCTGCGAGGTGCTCTACCTGCACGCCGAGGACGAGGTGCTCTTGCGCCGCTACGCCGAGACCCACCGGCGCCACCCGCTCGCCGGCGCCGGCCGCACGCTCGCGGATGCGATCGCCGAGGAGCGCCGCCTGCTGCACCCGCTGATCGACCGCTCCGACCTCGTGATCGACACCTCGCGCATGAGCGTGCACGAGCTGCGAGACCTCATCGGCAAGCGCGTCGAGCAGCGCGAGCCCGGTAGACTGTCCATCCTGTTCGAGTCCTTCGGCTTCAAGCACGGCGTGCCGGGCGATGCCGACTTCGTGTTCGACACGCGCGCGCTGCCGAATCCCTACTGGGAGCCCGCGCTCAAGCCGCTCACGGGACGCGACGGGCCGGTGATCGCCTTCCTCGAAGCGAGCCCGCAGGTGCGCCGCATGGCCGAGGATCTGGCGCGCTTCCTGGAGGCACGCCTGCCCGAGTACGAGGGCGCGAACCGCGGCTACCTCACCGTCGCGATCGGCTGCACCGGCGGCCAGCACCGGTCCGTGTACCTGGCCGAGCGGCTCGCGGCGCACTTCCGGCCGCAATACCCGAACGTGCTGGTGCGCCACAACGCGCTGCCGAACTGAGCGGCGCGCGAGTTTCCTGCTAGCAGTTGAGCCCAAGGAACGCGGCGATCTCGCCGCGGCGCGCATCGGCGTCGCGCTCGCCGAGGCGGATCAGCTCGCGCGTGTAGCGCGCCTCGAACAGCAGGTAGGAGAGCAGCTTGCCGCCGCGGGTGCCGGTCGCGCCCAGGATGCGCAGAAAGGCGCGCAGCGTCGCCGGCACCGTCATGCGGTGCGCGAGCGCGATCTGCCCGGGATCGCGCTGCGGCAGCACCAGGAGCGTCTCGACGTGCCGCAGCCCGAAGGGCGCGCTGTCAACCGGGAACTGCGCGAGCAGCGCATTGACGCGCGTGAGCCGCTCGAGATCCGACTGCAGGCCTTCCATGAAGAGCGTATCGAGCATGAAACCGAACTGGTCCGCGAGGTTCGGCCCGGGCGCGGCGGCCTGCGGCTGCCGCCCCGGCTGGCGCGCGCCGATCACCAGGATGCGGGTGGCGCCCAGGTGCAGCGCGGGCGCGAGCGGCGCGGCCTGGCGCATCGCGCCATCGCCGTAATGCTCGCCGCCCATCGCGACCGCCGGGAACAGCACCGGGATGGCGGAACTCGCCATCAGGTGATCGAGTGAGAGCGCGGTCGCGACACCCTTGCGGCCGGCACGGTCCCAGGTCGGGAACGGGCGCGAGGACTGCACGAAGGTCACCGAGTCGCCGCTCGTGATCGAGGTTGCGGTGATCGCGAGCGAGTCGGGGCTTCCCGCCTCGATGGCGCGGCCGAGTGCGCCGAAGTCCACGCTCCTCGCGAGCAGCTCGCGCAGCGGCGAATTGTCGAAGAGCGCCCGCGGCATCGGCAGCAGGAAGCCGCCGGAGACCAGTGCGAACAGGAGGTGCAGGCCGGAACGGATCATGTCGAGGGCGCCGGTGCGGAACACCTGCTCGACGTGGAACTGGCTCCAGACCGCGTCCAGGTCGACGGCGGCCTGCTGCACGTTGCCCGCCCGCGCGGCGAGCACCGCGGCGTTGATGGCGCCCGCCGAGGTGCCGCAGATCACCGAAAAGGGCAGCGGCGCGCAGGGAGGGCACCAGGAGGCGATGGCCTTCAGCACGCCGACCTGGTAGGCGGAACGGGCCCCGCCGCCGGGCAGCACCAGCGCAATCCGCGGCTTTTCGCCCGCGGCCAGCTCGCCTGCCGTCATGCCGCGGAACCCTGGATGTCCATCATGGTCATTGGTTTGCCGCCCGCGATACTATGCCACCCGCAACCCGGGAGATCCGACCATGACGCGATTCCTGACCGCCGCCTGCGCCGCGCTCCTCGTCGCCGCTTCCGCCATTGCCGCCGATCCGCCCGCAGCCGGCGCCGCTGCGCCGGAGTTCCGCCTGCAGGACCAGAACGGCAAGTGGCATACGCTCAAGGACTACCGCGGCAAGTGGGTCGTGCTCTATTTTTACCCGAAGGACGACACGCCCGGCTGCACCACCCAGGCCTGCGAATT
>JBQTKI010000063.1:0-3623 GCA_052386275.1 Gammaproteobacteria bacterium | reverse complement strand
CTGATTGCGGCTGGGCAAGCCAACAAGGAGATCGCGCGGCGACTCGGTATCAGCAAGTTCACCGTAGGCGCGCACCTGGCCCGGGTCTTTGCCAAGCTGGGAGTCCATAGCCGGGTGACATTGGCCGCGCGACTGATGCGCCGGATCAATCTGCCTTGATGGTTCGAATTGCGGAGCAATCGCCATGACTAACGAATCCAATGCGACGCCTGAAATCCAATCGGTGACGTGCGAACTCGATTCACTCGCGTTGGAAGCGGTGGCGGACGCCGTGCAGTCATCTTCGAAGCCGGCCATCGGCGTCAATAAGGATTTGTTTAACGAATCTGAGCGGCGATTCATTGCGGGCAGCGTCCGCTGGTTGCGAAGCTGCGCGAACGCGGAGTGGGTGCTCGAGGAAATCGGGGCGCTGTTATGGCCTGAAGCTGCCGCGTCGAGGTGGCATGTGCCGGTTGCAGCCGCGCCCGCGCCTGCCAATGGGTCGGATAGCGAGGCGCATTCCGCCAGCAATGAGAGCGAATCGAGGGGCGACCAGCCTCGTGTTGACAACTAAGTGTCGTCAGCCGGTCTTCTTCTAGATGTGCTGCGCCATCCTGGTGCCGAGCGCGCCGGCGACGATCGAGTAGCCCGCGTAGTCGGCGGAGACGAGGTTGCCCTTCTGGTCGGTCTTGATGAACGGGATGTCCTTCATGCGCAGGTACACGCCGGAGTACTGGTGCCCGCTCCAGTACATGCTCTGGCCGCTTTCGGCGATCGGGTTCGGGCCGAACATGTAGAGTCCCGCGCCGCGCATGTTGATCGTGGTCTTGTCCGCCTGCACGACGTTGTCGAGGATCACGACCGCGTCCACGCCGAGCGCCTGCGCCAGATCGTGGCCCAGCGATACCGCGGCCTTCGCGACCCCGACGCCCTGCATGCCGAGCTGGAACTGGTTGCTCTTGACGTTGCCGACCGTCAGGAGTTCGATCACGCGATAGCCGTCCGGCGCTCCCCACTGCCAGTCGCCGCCGGCCCCTTTCTCCTGGAGCCCGCGCAGGAACGTGTTGATGCCACCCAGCTCCAACTTGAAGGCGCGGTACGCTTCCAGCTTGGCGGGGGTGTCGAGGAATTCCTCGGGCGTCAACAGCTGCATGCCGACGGCGGCGAAAGATTCCTTGAGCGCGCCGATCCCCGCGTCGTGCAATTCGTTGGCGAGGACGGCGACTTCCCCCGAGGCGACGTTGCGATTGCGGCTGCTCGTGACGTGGTAGACGTAGTTGCCGCCATAAATCCGGTAGCTTCTCTCCTTCTCGTTGCCGCAGTCCCAGACGTAGAACGAGACAAGCGCCACGCGCCCTGGCGGCTTGCCGAGCGTTTTCAGGTGCGGCACGAGCCCGCGCCCGGTTTCGAGACCGTCCTTGTCGCCGTTCATCATGTTGATCTTGGTGTCGGCGGCGACGGTGGCCGCGTCGGGGCCGAGTTCGGTGGCGAAGACGCCGTCGGCGCCGGCGGTGCCTGAAGCGACGAGAATCACGGCTGATAGCCAGGCAGTGATCGGCGTGCGGGGAATAGTGATCACGGCTGTCTCATACCTTCTTTGGGTGCAGACGTTGTCCGCATTGTAGTCCTGTTCGAAAGGTCGCGATAAACGCGAAGGGTCCAGAGATCAGGATGGTAGTTGTAAGCTCCATACCAAAGGACCCGCACTTCGGTCACAATGAACTGGGGGTCAGTATGCCGATGCAACCATGGCGATCCGCCGCCTCGTCTCTAATCTTGTTGGTGGCGGCAATTTCAATGAGCTGTGCGCGCCAAGGGCCCAATCCTCCACCCACATCCGGCGAGCGCACTTTCAATGTAGGCCCCGCGCCGTTTGTGCACGGCACCGTGAACTTCAATTGCGCTGACGGAGCCATTCATGCGACCCCGAACTGGCCGGACCAGATCATTCGCGGCACCGAATCTCACTTGGTGATGATGGAGATCGTGGCTTGTCCCGTTCCCGCGGGGTCCGCACCCAATACCAGGTGTCATAAATCGATTGTCAGCGTCGAGTTGACCTTCAACTTTCGCAGCGACGCAAGCGGACAGCCGCAAAGAGTGCTGAATCGAGTGGCGGACACATTCGAGTGTCCGTGCGAATGCACGGAAGATCAGCAGTCCGTGCGCGAGTGTCCGCAGGGACAGGCGCTCGATGTCAACGGTCGCTGCGGCAATCCGTGCGCGGCCGACTTTGAACCTCCGCGTGACGGCACGAGTACCTGGTTCTGCCCATAACACGGACGGATAGCGCGTCCGTTGAGACTGCTCGCGGGCTGCGCCTTCATGACTCATCCACCCCGCCCTGCTTCTGGCGACTGTCCTTGCTCGCCCTCGATCCTTGCCTGCACTTCCTGGAGCAGTTTCAATGCCTTGTCGGTGAATTCGTTACGATGCGGACTGTAGGCGAGTGGAGCCAGAACCTCCGCCGCGTCGGCCAGGCGGTTGTCGGAAATTAGCTCCTGGCTGACCAGCCAGCGGACCGATGCATCGAACGGCGCCTGCTGCATCGCCCACGCTAGACCGTCAACTGCATTTTTCGTCGGTTCCAGACCCTGCACCAGCAAGCTCTTGTAGAACTGGACCAGCGGGATCGGGTGGTCGTTCTCGATCGCGTTGGCCTTCGCGAACTGGCTGCGAACCCACGCCCAGGACTCCTTGGGCAGGGCTCCCGACTCGACCTTGTGAAAGAGCGCGAATCCCTTTTGCAGGTGCGCGGCAATCTGATCCGGATTGATCGCGATGGCCTGATCCGCTGTCGCGATGGCGGCATCGTCGTTGCCCGCAGCAAGCTCGACCGCGGCCAGGGTTGCAAGCACGTCGGCATCATCCGGATAGCGGGCGGCGACCTGCTGCGCTTCCGGCAGCAATTCCGCGGCCTCCTCCTCCGAGAGGCCGAGCTTGCTTCGCATGGCAATCGGCAGCATCGCCGCCGCGCCGGGAGGAAGCCTGCTGACGCTGATCTGACCGATCTTCAGCGTGTTCCGGTCAATCACCGTATGACTCATGTATCCGCGCTTCCAGTAGAGCAGCACCTCCTTGTCCAGCTGATCGAGGTCGCCGAAAGCGCCTTCGGCGGCGTCGAGCGCAGATCTTCCCTCCCCGAGCAGCGCCTGATACCGGCTCAGCTGCCCCGCGCGTTCGGGAGCGAACTGGAGGTAGTGGAACAGTGCCCAGCTTTCACCGTAGAACGCTTGGTACCTGGATTTCGGATCCTTCGCGCCGCCATCGAATGAAAGCAGCTGACGGATGGGAACATCGGTGGCGAATTCCAGTTCCAGGACGCGGTGAGTCGCGGGCATGCCGAGGTCGATCTGCTTCGACTGGAATCGCACTCCGGCGAAGAATTCGGCGAATCCTTCGACGAACCAGCGCGGGTACGCGCGGGCGGTGATGCCCGCCATGAAGTGATGGGCGTACTCGTGGTACAGAACCGTCTCCGGCGCCAGCTCGAGCTTGGACCTCGCATGCCTCAACTGCGGCACCAGCGCGACCGTCGCACCGGCGCGCGGCCTGTAGATGCCGGCGATGAACGAATGGTTGTCCTTGACGAGTTTCTGGACCTCCGTCTCGTTGGAAACGACGAAGATCGTCACACGGTTCGA
>JBQTKI010000062.1:0-49187 GCA_052386275.1 Gammaproteobacteria bacterium | reverse complement strand
CCGTGCCCCAGGGCGGCGACTGATCCGTCAGCCCGCAGACTTGCGATGCGCAACGAATGTGTGATCCGATATCCGGCAATAGCCTTCCGGAAGAGAAGGGTGTCTGCCATGGCCAATCGCACCGTTGTCTTGACGCGTTTACTGGTCGTAATTGCGCTCGGTCTCGGCGGCTGCTTCGGCGGCACGACATTCGAAATCATTTATAACCCCGTACCGACAATAACGAGTCTCAGTCCGAGCTCGGTGACTGCGGGCAGCCCATCGTTCGATCTGACGATCAACGGGAGCGGCTTCGGGACATGGTCTCAAGTTCGCTTCGGCAGCGTTACTCCCTACAACCGTTACCAATTCGTATCCGTTACGCCGACCGCAATCGTGATTCGCATCGGGGCGCCTTCCGTTGCGACCGCTGGCCAGATCACGGTGGCAGTCGACACCCTCGGGGCGCCGCCAACAGGCGGTACGGCAACGGCGGTTTTCACGATCAACAACGGGTTGCCCAGCGTGGCCAGCGTCGTGACCAACTTGCCTCCGCCCAACGATCAGAACTCCGTGCCGGCTGGCGGGCCCGCGTTCCGGATGATGGTGACGGGCAGTGGGTTCGTTCCCGGATCTCTGGTGCGATGGGATGGAATTGCCCGCGTCACCGATGTCTTGTCGCCCAATCAAGTCACCACCGACGTCCCTGCCAGCGACAGCGCGGTGTCGAGGACGGTGCAGGTCAGCGTGTTCAATCCCGCTCCCGGTGGCGGCCAATCGACGAATTCGGTGCCGTTCACCTTTTACTATGTCTTGACGTTGATTCCATGCCCAGTTTGCATCTTGCCGTGGTTCCAGCCGTGCGTGACTTTTGACAATCCGGCCCCACAAACCGCCGAAACTCCGCTGGATGGCCTCTATCCACGCCCGCCATCGAACTTGCCTCCGCGACTGAACTTCGGCACGGGTCAGTGGGATTGGGCGGCAGAGGTCATCAACGGCATACCGGTCAATGACGCTTTTTACAGCGTGAATGCTGCCCTGCCAGTCAACAGCCGCAGCTTCTCTTTCGCCAATGGACCGCGTGTCTTGTCAAGCGTCAAAGTGATTTCGAAGGCAGCGGGGACCCTTACGCTCAGAGACGATAGCGGGCGCACGGCGACCCAGGCGATCACGGTGGGCCCCGTGCAAACTGTCGCGACAGGCTGGTCTAGCCAACAGTCCGCGGCGATCGCCGTCGAGTTTACCGGTGGGCGCCAGCTCGGGATCACTGAGGTGTGCTATCTCGGCGTCCCGTAGCCCCATGGCCTTGATCACTTCCGTGTGGAGTGATCGCGCGACCGTGCGTCTTCAGATTCACTGATGAATTGCGGCAGGCGGCGGATCGCCCACAGGAACGCCATCAGCCCGACATATCCCAATCCCACGCCGAGATAAGGTGCCGCGAGACGGTTCTTCGCAACTCTGGCGGCCTCGATCACGCCGGCATCGATGTACTGGCTGAGATTTAGCCAGACGTACTCAACCGCCGCCTGCCAGGTCACCACCAGCACGACAGCTATCGAAGCCCCCCAAAGGAGGTAGGGGTACAGCCTTGCGTAGGCGTGCGGGAATTTGAATGCGAACGCACCGAGCGCCGATAACAGCGCCAAAGCGATGCCGGATAACAGGGCCTGCATGTTTGAGCCGCCCGAACGCCCTCCGTGGCGCTTCCGCATCCGCAGCACATCAACGCAGCGCTGCATGCAAAGCCACTGCTGCGATAAGGTGTTCAGGGGAGGCGCGTGAAGGCGGGTTACAAGAGGCTGACTCGAGCAGCTTCCTGGCAACCCCGCCGTCCTGGGCCAAGCCTTTAGACCGGTGGCTTTGCGTCCCCACCTTTCGGTGGGTTTGCCCTTGTCAACGCTGAGACAATTTGTAGCAGCGTCCGATCTCCTGAGACAGACCACAGACTCCAAAAGTTCCGGGCAGCCTTGGCGAACCTGATGACCCGGCCTTCATTTCGGCCGTCCGGTCGCTAGCCGGTTGCAATCACCCGCCCGCGCCAGAATTCCCGGGCGGTCCAAGCGCGCCAGGCGAAGCGCAGCCAGCGCACCAGGGCGACGGCAATCCAGAAGGCCCAGGCAAACATCAGCAACCGATAGGTCCACATCGGCGCGCTGATCACGGAGGGCTGCGGAAGTGTCGTCGCCGACTGGTCCATGAACCAGGCGAAAGTATTGCCGCCGGACCCCGCACCGACCACACCCATATCGGGTTGCGCCAGCAGCCCATAGCGAATACCGGAAAAAACCAGGCTGCTCACGGCTATGAACGTCAACAGCGCCAGGAGCGACTGAACTGCATTGAATTGCCAGCGCGGCAGATTGCCGCCATCCCAGCTCTCGCGCCAGCGCATCAGAAACAGCCAGATGCCGACGGCCAGCAACACGCCCCAGGAAACCGTGGAAAGACCGATGCCGACCAACAGCCACTCATGCGTCCGCAGCGGCGAGTACTGCGAGCGGCCGAGCAACCAAGCCACGATCAGGAATACGACGACTTCGCTCCAATAGAGGAATGCGGGACCGACGCCGCCGCCAAACGCCAGCAGCGGCCAGCGATCCGCGGGCAGGCGTATGGTTGTACGGACATTGCTCGCCGGTGAATTCAAATCGACCGGGTCCGGTTGCACGCGCATGCCGACATCCGCGGTCGTCGTCCAATTGACACCGATCGAGTGCGCGCCGGGCAACAGCGCGAGCGGCAGTTCGCCGCCGGTCGGTCGCAGCGGGACTTCCGCGCCGTCGGCTACAACCTGGGTCACGCGGGCGTCGGCCGGAAGGCGCAGTACATGGCGGCCGCCTTGGGTACTGCGGTAGTTGAAAGTCAGCGCGTGGTCGGCAGTCCGGGCTCCCACATGGACCACGAGCGCGGCCGAATCGATGGCGAGCGTCTGGCCCGCGACGGCCTTCGGCCGCGTGATCCGCAGCTCGAGTTTCTCGCCCGGCCGGGCATAGAACAGATACGCCCAGGGAACGCCCGACAGGTTGTCCGGCAGCACCGCGGGGAAACCCGTGAAGCTCACGTTCCACTGGGGATTGACTGTGAAACTCCACACTTCCGTCCGGTCCGACTGTGTCGCGCTGACAAGCTCCAGTGTTTCGCTGCGGGCGAGTCCTGAAGACCAGCTTTTCTGCGCTTCGCCGGTGCCCAGTCCGACGAGCGCAATCATTCCGTCGCGGACCTCGAGGTCCTCGCTTAGCACGGACTCGCCGGCCACGAGTGGCACCTCGACCGTGAACGCCGCACGCTGCGGCGCGATTCGTTCCACGGTCGTCGTCAGACTCCAGTCGAGGTCGAGATTGAAGTTCCGCGTGACCCGCACGAAGGCAGGAAACTCGGCAGCGGCTTCCAGCCGATTCGAAGCCCGCGATGTCACACGTTCCGGGACCAGCTCCAGCGAGCCGGACAATAGACGACCTTCCGCGATGCCGCTCGCCGTCCAGCCCTGGACATCGACGCGAATGCGCCGCGGTGGCTGCGGGAACACGAGCTGCAGCGACTGCGCCGCTGCCGGCCTTCCACGCAGCTCAACGATGTGTGCGCCGGGTGCCAGCGGCACCCACATCGAGCCGTCGGGGCTGCGGGCGATGGCAACCGCAGACTTGCCATCAACGGTGACGCTCGCAAGCTGCCAGCGATCGCTCGCGCTTGGGACAGCGACTGCCACCGGCGCGAGCGCCGTGGCTTCGAGCGTGACGTCCAGCAGGCCGGGTCTTGCCACGACCCGGGCCGACAGGATCTCCGCACAGCTGGGCGCGCACTTGGGTGGCGCCAGCAATCGTTCCTGCAACTCCTTCAGCAGCGCAGGGTCGGGAGTGGTTTGCGCCTGGGCGGAGCCAGGGATCGCGGCGAGCCAAAGCGCCGCCGTCATGGCGGCGAAGAGCGAGACCCGCGCTGACGCGGCCGCTGCACCGCGAGAATTTCGTGCACGCCTGTTGACAAGCCAGCTGCCTGGCAGCGCAGGCCGCAGCAGCCAGAAAAACAGAATTGCGCTCAGTGCGACGCCTGCGATGCGCCAGAGGCCGCGCAGAACTCGACCGGCGTAGATGAACTGGACGGTCTGGTCGCGGTCCACGGGCCCGGACCAGCTGAACGCGTAGCTGTTGTACCGCCAATCCGGAATGCCCGGGCCCGTTTGAAGAAGCGTGCCGGGTGCGTAGCGCTGGATGACCTGCGATACGTTGAGCCCCCCGTAGCGTCGCGCCTTCGCCCTCAAACCGTCGACACTCGCAATTTCGCTGCTTTCGGCGTACGCCTCTGTTTCGGCCGGTGCCGCGGGCATGTCCATCATCGGCGAGGGTGCGACTTCTTCGCCTTCGGTCATCGCGATGCTGGCTTCAAGGCCGTAATAACTGCTCACTTCCAACTGCGGATGAAGCGCCAGGCGCAGTTGACCCCACAGAAACGGCAGCAACAGGATGCCGAGCCCGACAAAGCTCAACGTGCGGTAAGCAATCGCGATCCCGCGGAAACGTCCTTCGGGCAACGCAGCGGCCACCGCAATGGCCGCCAGCAGATTGCCCCACAGCCAGATCTGTACTGGCAGCTCCTGATACATCAGGAGCAGCGCGACGAGTGCAATCGCCGCCACCCGGTTGCCCGCCAGCCATCTCGTAATGACGACGACGATCAGTACGCCAAAGAGATTCCACAAGCCCCAGCGTTCCAGCCAGGAATCCGGGGCCTCATCCGCGCCGCGCACCGCGAGCAACAGATGGCCGGGCGGCAGATTCAACAGGCCCTGCACGCCGTCGAAACGCGTCTGCCAGCCGGTCGCGGGCAAGGTGCTGCGCGTCGTCGCCGTGCGGCTAACAGCCTGCAACGAAAGATCGGGCAGACGAAGTTCCACGCCGGTGGCGCCTGGTTCCTTGCCCTCGGTGACGAGGAGGGCATCCTCGCCGATGCGCGCGCTCTGCAGGGTGAATGGCCCGGCCATGTCGAGGCGCCAGTCCCTGCGCATCGTGCCGGCAATCGCGTCAAGCGTCGTGAAGCCGCCATGATCGAAGTCGAGCCAGAGTTGGCGGTTCAGCGTCAGGCGGTTGTCGTCAACATTCGCGAGACCGCGACTGCGTTCGACGATGTTGAGCTTCGTATCGGGGGCCATGCGGAAGGCGGGCAGACCTTGCCATTCGGGCGGCACGTTGGCTTGCACCGGATCAATCGCCATTGCGCCTTCGGCGGCGGCGATGCGCAGCCGGTCAATGCCCTGGAAGCTCCACACCTCCTCGCGCGCCCAGCGCCCGGTTCCGGGCTCGCCGACCGGCGGGCGGGTAAGCTCGCCGGCAGCACCGGTGCCTCTGGCGGCGATCGTCACTTCCCAGCTTCCGGCGCGCACCTGGACGCGCAGTCGCCCGTCGGCGTCAATGCGCGCGGGCAGTGCGCTCCCGAGTACCAGCGGTGTGAAATCCGCCGGCAGTACGACCGGAAATCGCTCCTCACGGGCGTCGCCGGCGACCTGCAGTCGGACGCGCGTCACGAGGCGAACCGGAAGCTCGTCCTGCACCAGACGATAGACCTGCACTTCGAGCGCCGCCGGCTGTTCCGCGGCCCGCCGCTTGCCGAGCCAGACTGCCCCATCCGGTCGTTCTGGCTGAGCAATGGAACGTCCGTCCACGGTGAGTTCCACGATGCCGGTCTCGGCCGCGATCGGCAGCGCTTCCGGCCGCGTTTCCCAGGAAAATCTGCCACTGAGCGCATGAGTACCCGGCCCAAGGCGCACGGCGGGGATGCCGTCCCGCGCCACGACCGGCGCTGCCGCGCCGTCGATCTGTACGTTTTCCGGCCAATGATTCAGATCGCCCGGCAAGCGGACCCAGCTGTCTGCGTAAACGAGCCATCGCTGACTGAAGCCGCCACCTCGCGCATCGACGGTGAGCGTCAATGGTTCGGGCCATGCGCAACGATGCGACGCGGATTCCCCGGGTGTGCTGGTCGCAAGAAACGGGCAGCGGCGATACTCATGACCCTGCAAAACCCAGTCTTCCCAGCCGGTAAGTCCCGGCGGCACGGTGGCTGCGAACGCAACTGACGAAAGACCAGCCGCGCACGCGAAAAGAACGCTACGAAGTCCGGTATGCATAGGACGCTCCCCAAGGCCGCCAGTAAGCATAGACCAGTCGTGCCTCTGCTCACGGCTGTTCCTGCACGGCGCTATCCGGATTGGCTACCCATTAAACGGAATAGCGCATGCGGCGGGTTCGACATGAAGGATGAGGACGTCGCTTGGGCGGCCGCGGGCGATAGAAAAACCGTCAGGCAATCAGAATTTTGGAACCTGCAGGGGGCGGCAAATGGCGGCATGTCAATCCCTGGCGGACTTTCGCCGTGCCTGCGATGCGGCGAGAGCCGGCGCGGCAGCCAGCTACGCTGCCGCTCGAGTGCTATTCTTCGCCCTGACAGTAGTTCGGGGGTACTCGAATGAATACCAAGAACCGAGCCCGCGCGACCTTCTTCTGCCTGATCTCCGCCGCGGCGCTGGTGGCATGTCAGCCGCCAGCATCGCCGGCAACGGCGCGGGTCGATGCAACCACGCAGGACACGACGAGCGCGAGTGCCCTGTGGTTGCAGGCCGATATACCCGGCAGGCCCTTGAGCAACGTCTATCTCAAGGGCTCGCCCGGCAACAGCGATCTTTCGGTCGCCGTCGACCAGACCTCCGTCGTGACGCTGACGGCGCTGGCCACGGACAACGACAGCGGCATCCGCAGCCTGAGCCTGGATGCGCTCGTCACCGTTCAGCGCCTGGGAGCTGGCAACAGCTGGTTCAAGCTACTCGACCACGTTTCACGCAGCTTCGGCGTCACCAGCGTTCCTTTGACCATCCCGCGCGACGTGCCGCTCACCGCGCGCGTCACGGGAACGGTTGATTTCGGCACGTTGTCGCAGGGAGCGGACTGGGTTGTCGTCCATGTGGTGGCGGTCGCAGAAAGCGGTGCGCCGCCGGCACCGCGAGTCCAGACGCACACCATGTCGCTGTATTGGAAGCGGCCCGGCACGCCGCCTTAGCGACTAGCCCTTCTCTGGCTCCGGGAACTCGTGGCCACAGGGTGTCAGGAGAACTCGCGCTCCACCAGAGCCGTCGCCACCATCGGCGAACAGCGCCGGCAGGTACAGGTGCACATTACAGTGGCGGCAGCTGTTCCAGCCTTGGCGATAGTCGGCGATCGGCATGATCCAACGCTTCCGGCAGGCGGTGCAGCTGACGACCGCCGCGACCGAGACAACGGCGAGCGCATCGTTATCGCCACTCTCGACTGTCAGACCTTCCATCATGACGACGTGCCTGCCCGTATCCGGGTCGTCGAACTCGACCACGCCGTTGCGCTGGACCCTTCCCTCGAGGCCGCGTCCTGCCATGCGCATCTCCCTGCGAGGCCAAACGGACGACTTTGGCGGACCGGGAACCACCCGGCGGTAGAAACTGATGTTGGCCCGCAAAATCCCCGTTGCCGGCTATTCTGATACCCGACCCGGCAAGGGGACCAAGTCACCCCCTGCCGACCCGTACGGGACAACTTACGCCTGCGGTCGCAATAAGGCCAGCAGGCCGCTTGCAGCGGCCATATTGCAGCGTCTAGCCTCGGCTTTCGGGCCCCGGTGGCGGAATCGGTAGACGCTACGGACTTAAAATCCGTTGGCCGCAAGGCCATGCAGGTTCGACCCCTGCCCGGGGCACCAGGAATGGCTACTTGATCGCGACCAGCTCCGAGGTCGAGGTCCAGCCGGCGACTTTCGAAACCTGCTTGACGACCACGCCGTGCTCGATGGACTTCCAGTATTCGTCGTGTGATGGGCCGCTTGGGGTCGAGAGCGTGCGGGTGTAGCGAACGCACTCGAAGCGACCCGCCGGGAGCTGGATCGCTTCGCGCAGCGACACGATGTTCATCGTGCCGGGATAGGTCTGGGCGGTAGTGACCTGGGCGCCCGCGGTGTAGGTTGCGGCCACCGCGCGGATCTTCCAGCTGCGCCCGGCGCAGGCGCGGAACATCGGCTCGCCCATGACCGCCGGCCGGAAATCCGTGCGCGAACTGCCGTTCGAAGTCCTCGAGGCCGTGGCCGCGATCATGGTCACGTCGTCCTCGATTTTGTGGCGGTTCGCGACGACTTCGTTGACCGAACCGCGCGCGACGCTGACACCCGCTCGCTCCGCCGTGAACTCCGTCCACCGGTGTGAGTACTGTGACGACTTGCCGTTCGGTTCACTGCGCCGATAGACGTAGGTCGTCGTGGGCCTCGGCTTGCCGAAGTTGACGCATTCGGCAGCCACGGGCTTCAACTGCGCGAATGCCGTCGGCGGCAACATCGCGGATGCTGCGGCGATGCCTGCCAGGAATGCGAACGCCTTCACGCGGGCCGGAACTCCGCTCAGCGCGGATAGATACCCATCTGGATGATGCGCCAGTTGCCGCCTTCGTTGAGGTACTCGACTTCGCCGGAGACCTTGGCGCGATCGCCCGCTTTGTGGTCGGTGTGGAAGTAGGTGTCGGCGGTGAACTCAAGCTCGGCCTCGTAGCTCACGATCGCCGCCTGCATTTCGGGCGGGCCTTCGTAGCGCACACCCGTCTCGGTGTAGGAAAGGAGCTTCGCCGCGTCGGGCACGGCCATATTCGCGTTCAGGAGCAGGCGTTCCTGTGCGAGCGCGGGATCGGGGCCGGAACCGCCCATTTTCAATCGCGGCGGCGAATCGCCGGAATCCGCAGCCGGTTCCGGCTGTGCGGTATCGGAGCCGCCGCCGCAGGCTGCGGCGAGCAGGGCGGCGAGCGCCGCCCCGGCGATTCGTACATGCATGTGGACCTCCCCACGGCCTAGAGCCGGATTTGCATCGAGAGCAGGATCACGTGCACACGATAGTCCGGGCTGACCTCGCCCAGCAAGATCACGTTGGCGAGTTGATTCGCCTCGACCCAGTCCAACGCCCAATCCTCGGACTCGTAGTCCTCGAACCAATAGCGGGCTCGCAGCGTCGTCGATTTCGAAAGCTTCCAGGCAGCCGTAACACCCGCCGTGTAACCGTCGGCCGTGATGGTCGGGAGTGGCGCCGAGGTCAGCCCGGATCCGGTCGTGACCGCGACGTCGCTCTCGGATTTCATGAAGCTGGCATCGAGCCCGAACTCGAAACGCCCGCCGTCGGGACGGAATGTCAGACCTGCACCCGCGGTCTCGACCTGGTCGTCGTGCCGGGCGTTCCAGGCCCGGGCGGGGTCCACGGCGTCCGCCACGCGGGTCGCGCCGCGAATGCTCACGCCGTCCTGGGTCGAGAACAGGTCATCGCGGGTATAGAACGCGTAGACGCTCCAGGCTTCCGACGGCGACCAGCTGACGTCGATGGACGCGGTTTCGATCTCGCTCGCCGTGAGGCCGAGCTCCGACTGCCGGTAATCGTCATCGGACCTGTCGAACTCCAGGTTGAAGGCCCAGTCGCCGGGCGGTGTGATCGATATCTGAGCGCCCAGCTGCTCGCGATCGCGATCCGCGAGATGGAACTTGCGCAGGCCCGGCGGATTCTCCCAGCCGCCGGCGACGGTGCTGGTGTAGCCCGGTGAGTAGCCCGACAGGAACGGCTCCTCGCCGAAGTAGGTCGAGCCCTTACGGTCGGACTGGCGCCAGCGCAGCGCGGCGGCCAGCCAGCCGCCGAAGTCGCGGCTCAGGCCCACGTAGATCCGGTCTTCCTCGGCCTCCTCGCGCTCAGTGAAAGTCCGATCGGTGTCGCGGCGCTCCACGGATGCCGACAGCTGCCCGCCGCTACCGAAGCGGTAGGCACCCTGGGCGTACACGCGGCGCTCATCGAAGCTGTGCGGCTCGTTGAACCTGCGACGGCTGCTCGCGACGGTCGTGTCCTGCAGCGTCGAATCGCCGCCGATGTAGACGAACTCGTCGCGCGGCGTCTCGTTGTCGCGGTCGTCGACCCTGAGCCCCGCGCTCCAGTGGAAGCGCGCGTCGATGCGCGAGCTCAATGCGACGTCGAACAGCAGGGTCTCGATGCGGCCTTCGAGCGAGTCGCGGGGCAGGGGCTGGGTGATGCTGGCCGCCGCCGCGGGATTGACCGTGTACGGCAGGAATGGCTCGTCCTGCGTCATGCGGCCGAGGACCGCTTCCAGGGTCAGGCGCGTCCGTTCGGAAAAATCGAATCCCGCCGCGGCGCTCCACTGGTGATAGTCGTTGTCGGGCGGCTGGCCCATCTGCCCAAAGCCGGTCGGGTAGCCGGCTGCGGCGATCCAGCCAGCAATCGCCGTGTACGGGTTCTGCCAGGCGAGCGTCGTCCGTTCGTTCTCGAACAGCGACAGGTGGTAGCTGAACTGGAACTGCGCGCGCGGCCCAGCATAGCGGGCCGCGGCCTCGAACTCGCGCGTCTGGTAGTCCACCGGTTCCGGCAGGATCACCGCGCGCGGGTTGCCACCGCTGTTGCCGATCACGGCGCCCAGAGTCTTGAGGCCCGCGCGCTCCTCGACGCGAAAATCGGTCAGGAAGGTCCAGCGACGGCCCAACTGCTTCTCGAACTCGAGCCCGGTGCGCTCGCGCTCAACCTGGATCGGTACGCTGCCGAGGCTGGGCAGAAGCTGCGTCATTCCGGCCGTGCTGGTCGCCCCCACCCAGCCCGCGGGCGCGGCCAGTTGCCCGGTCCCGGCGCCGGCGAGCGGCGTGCTCGCGGTGTCGAGGCGATAGCTGGGGATCTGATCGTAGCGGATGCGCAGGCCGAAGCTGCCCTGCTTGCCGAATGCGGCTTCCGCTTCGCGCGAGTTCAGCCCGAGGTCGTAGAAGCGCAGGGCGGACCAGGTCGCGTCGTCGCCGTCGTAGGGACCACGGCGCGTGTAGTCCAGGTTCATCACGCCGTAGAGACCGTCGTCCTCCAGGCCGGTGTAGCGTCCGAAGCGGAACGACGCGTCGGTCACGTAGGCGATGCCGACTTCCACCGTATTCCGGATCTCCGTGAGTTCGGCCACTTTCTCCGGGTCCGGCTCGGGCTTGGTGGGCTCGTCGAGCGTGAATTCGTCCTGTGCGAGCGCGGTTGCAGGCAATGCGAGCAGCAGCGATACCAGCGCGGCGACCGGCTTGCGCTTATGCATGATGGCGTTCATGTGACTCTCCCGTGCGCCGCTAGCGCGTCTTGCGCACACCCGAGGGGTGATTCGAACCGTGCACCTGCGAGTGGCAATTCAGGCAGCTCTTGCCGAGCACCTGCTGGGCGCCCGAGGGCGTCGCCGGGCCGGGCAGACCGGTGCCGCTGTACGCGGTGCTCGGGTGGAACTGCGCCAGATGGCACTGCTGGCACAGCCAGGGCGCGCGGTTCTTCAGCATCCCCGGGTGCGCCGATCCATGTGGCTTGTGGCAGTAGGTGCAGTCCTCGCGCACCGGCTGGTGCTCCCAGAGGAAGGGGCCGCGCTTGTCGGCGTGGCAGCCGTAGCAGGTCTCGTTGACCGTCGCTTCGGCTAGCAGCACCGGGCCGGCGGAGCCATGCGGATTGTGGCAGTCGCTGCAGGCCATCTCGCCTTCGCGCAGCGGGTGCGCAAACGGGCGGCGGATCTCGGCGCGCTTGTTCTGGTGGCAGTCGAAGCATACTTCCGGCTGCAGTTGCGTCACGAGCACCGGGTCCTCGCCCGCATGCACCGTGTGGCAGGAACTGCAGGCCAGGTCCTGGAAAGCGTGCGCGCTCGACTTCCAGTGCATGCGATCGCCGCCGGAATGGCAGTCCAGGCAGACCTGGTTCTGGTCGGCGGAGGCGGTCGCGGCCTTTCGGAACACGATATCGGGAGCAGCCCGCGCGCCTTCTTCCTCCGGCGCCCGTACATGCGCCTCGCTCGCGCCGTGACAGCTCACGCAGGCCTGGTCCGCGAAAGGGGTGCGCGGGTCGGCCATCACGGCGTGTTTCGATTTAAGGATCGACAGCACGGGATACTTTTCGGCCGCGTCGTGGCAGCGCGTGCAACTGCGTACCGCGTCGGCAGCGGTTTCCCGGCCTTCCGCCGCGGGCGCGCGCTGCGCAAACGCGAGCAGCGCCGCCGCGATCACCGCCAGTGGCACCACCTTGCCGAAGCCACGCACGCGATTGCGGTCGTTCATGTCCTTGCCTCCGCGCCGCCTATTGCGCTTTCACCACGAAATCTGCGGCGCCGCCGTCGAGCACCAGGCTCTGTTCCAGGGACACGTAATGAAAGCGGTGATCGGTGTAGTCATCGTGGATCGCGAAGCCGATCGCGTAGGGCTTGCCGGCCGCCAGCGTCTTCTGCGTGGGCGCGGCGCTCCTGAGCGGGCGGCTCAGCACCACGGTCCATTCGCCGTTTGCGAAGCTCGCTTCCGCGCGCGTGAATGCCTGGGCATCGGCGTGCCGCTTGTCGAGCACGTAGCCGCTCGCGGCCTCCGCCGGCCGCCCCGGGTTCAGCCGCGCCTGCCAGTACTCGAGGAAGGTTCCCTGCTGGATCAGCGCCTGGAGCTCGGCCGGCGACTTGTAGTTCTCGCCTCCGCCCTGGCGCGAGAGCCTGACGCGCGAGGCCCCGAGGTACTTGGTGATCTTGCCGTCCGGCGCCGCACTCGCCATGCCGATGCCATCATCGTGGCAGCTGCCCCAGCAGCCGGCGCGCGCGGCTTCCTTGACCGCGCCGTCACCCCACATGACGGTCGCGCGCGCCGCGACCTGCGGATCCATCTTCTTTCCGTTCGCCGGGCCGGCCTTCCAGCGCAATCGGAAATACAGACGGTCCGCATCGTGCGCTGCCTGCACGCGCAAGCCCAGACCGCCGGGGGGTCCCGCGATCGGCGCGGGCTCGAGCTTGCCGCCCTTCGCGATCTTGGCGCCGATGTCGGACTGCTCGCCTTCGTGGCAGCCCTTGCAATTCTTGCCTTCGCGGAATTTCGGCGCGCCGCTGTGATCGCGCTCGGTCAGAGCCCACTCCCAGGAGGCCTGGCCCGGCTGGAACAACACCAGCTCTTTCTCCAGTACCTTGGCCCAGTCCACCGCCGGCGACGCGAGCGGGAATGCGAGTCCTGCGACGAGCGCGATCCACTTGGCGTTCACAGCGTGAAATCCTCCTCGCCGGGCGTGGTCTCCTCTTCGGGCTTCGGCGGCAGCTTGTGCGCAACGCCCTGGTGGCAGTCGATGCAGGTCTCACCGGTCGTCAGCGACTCCTCGTGCTGGCCGCGCGCACGGGGCTTCTGGTCGGCGAGCAGCATGGCTTCGCCCTGATGACAGGCGCGGCATTCGCGCGAGTCACTGGCCTTCATCACGTCCCAGACATGGCCGGCGAGGATTTCCCGGCGCGCCTCGAATTTCTCGCGCGTATCGATCGTGCCTATCAGGTGCTTGGGCACTTCGTTGAACGTCGCCTGGATTTTGCGCAGGAGCTTCGGCAGGAAAGCGCTCGGTACATGGCAGTCGGAGCAGATCGCGCGCACGCCGGAAGGGCTGCGATAATGGGCCGTCTCCCGGTACTCCGCGTAGACGTATTCGCGCATCTCATGACAGGAAGTGCAGAACTCGAGGGTGTTGCTGTAGTTCAGTGCGGCATCGAAGCCGCCCCACGCCACGGCGGCTGCCGCAATCCCGATGAGCAGCAGGGAACCCGCGGCAAGCCTGCTGTGCGGGCGCCATAGCCACTGCCAACCCGTCCTGATGCGTCCGCCCACGTGTTTCGCTCCGTCGGCGTTGCCTGAATTCCTTACAGAGAGCAGTGTCCGTGATCGGTCAAGTGGCCGACAATGACGGTAAGTGCGTATGGTGAACATGACATCGGTGAGCCATATCCCGCACATGCCGGCCGGCTTGCCTCGGTATCTCGTCGAGACCTACGGGTGGGCGTACCTGCATCCACGCAGCCTGCGCCTGCTCGACCGCGAGCTGGTCGTCAACGGCATCCTGTGGGGGAACTACCGTCGTCTGGTGCATGCGGCGTGCAGCGAGTTTTCGCACGGCGACCGCGTGCTGCAGGCCGCAAGCGTCTACGGCGATCTGTCGAGCCGCCTCGCGTCGCGCCTCGGCGAGCAGGGCTTCCTCGACGTGATCGACGTCGCGCCGCTGCAGGTCGAGCATTGCAGGCAGAAGCTCGCACGCCATCGCAACGTGCGCGTGCGCGTCGCGGATGCCGCGCAACCAGGCGACTCCGGCTACGACGGCGCCTGCTGCTTCTTCCTGCTCCACGAGGTCCCTGACTCTCACAAGCGGTTGATTGTCGATGCGCTGCTCGCGGCCGTGCGCGTCGGCGGCAAGGTCGTCATCGTGGATTACCACCGGCCGGTGCGTTGGCACCCGTTGCGTCCGGTGATGGCGGCGGTCTTCCGCTGGCTCGAGCCGTTCGCCAGCGGGCTGTTGTCGTGCCAGGTTCACGAACTGGCGTCGGAGCCGCAATCCTTCGCAAGCAGGAAGGAAACCCGTTTCGGCGGCCTGTACCAGAAGGTCATACTCGAACGAACGGCCTAGTCTGATATAGTGCTTGCCGTCCTGCGAACTCGTGGATGTTTCGCTTGCAAGCTTCGCATTTTGCAGGGATTTCCGGCAGAGAAATTCATGTGTGGCGCGGCGATCGCCACGTGCTGCGCGGCGTCGCTTTCGAAGCAGCCGCTGGCGATGTGCTGCACGTCGCAGGACCGAACGGCGTCGGCAAGACCACGCTGCTGCGCGTGTGCGCCGGCCTCCTGAGGCCGGAGCAGGGGAGCGTGCAATGGAGCGGTCGGCCGATCGCCGCCGATCGCGACGCGTACTTCGCGTCGATCGGCTACCTGGGCCACAGCGACGGGCTCAAGCCGGACTTCAGCGCGCGCGAGAACCTCGCCTTCGAAGCCGGGCTGCGGCGGGTGCTGGACGCGGGTGAGATCAACGCGATGCTCGCTCGCGTCGGGCTTGGTGAGGCCCGCGACGTGGCGGCGCGATCGCTCTCCGCCGGCCAGCGGCGCAGGCTCGCGCTGGCGCGCGTGATGCTCGCGGGCGCCGCGCTCTGGATCCTGGACGAGCCGTTCACGAATCTCGATGCTGCGGGCGTGCAGTTCGTGTCCGAGGCGATCACCGCGCAGTGCGCGTCGGGCGGCGCGGTGCTGTTCGCCGCGCACCAGGCGCCGTCGTTCCCGCGTCGCACCGTGCGACGGCTGGAACTTTCCTGATGCCGCGAACAGCCACTTCGGCCATGCTCCTGGTATACCGGCGCGACCTCGTGCTGGCCTTCCGGCACTGGGACCAGGTCGCGCAACCGGTCGTGTTCTTCGCGATGGTGACCACGCTGTTCCCGCTTGCGATCAGCCCGGAACTCGCACAGTTGCGCGAGATCGCGGGTGGAGTGCTGTGGGTCGCGGCGCTCCTCGCGGCGCTCCTCGGCCTGGAGTTCCTGTTCCGCGCCGACCATGCCGACGGCACGCTCGAGCAGATGCTGATCTCGGGCCAGCCGCTCTCGCTCCTCGTGATCGCCAAGGGCGCCGCGCACTGGACCGCCTGCGGGCTGCCGCTGGTGATCGTTTCGCCGCTGCTCGCCGTCAGCCTCGGCGTGCCGGCGAAAGCCTTATGTACCGTCGCCCTGTCTCTCGCGCTCGGCACCGGCATACTGAGCGCGCTCGGCGCGATCGGCGCGGCGCTGACCCTCGGCCTGCGCCGCGGCAGCATGCTGCTGTCGCTGCTCGTGCTGCCGCTCGCGATGCCGGCACTCATCTTTGGCGCGCGCGCGGTGGACATGGCGATTCACGGAGAGGCGGCGAATGGGCCGCTGTTGCTGCTCGCGGCGATGCTGGTGTTCGCGGTAACGCTCGCGCCGCTCGCGGTTGCGGCGGCGCTGCGGATCAGCGTGGAGTAACGCATGGCCTGGACCTGGCTGCACAAACTCGCATCACCCCCGCATGCCTACCGCATCGCCGGCCGGCTGACGCCATGGATTGGCTGGCCGGCGGGGCTTCTGATTGTCGCGGGCCTCTACGGCGGCTTCGTGCTCGCGCCGCCCGATTACCAGCAGGGGGAGGGCTTCCGCATTCTCTACGTGCATGCGCCGTCCGCATGGATGTCGATGTTCGTCTACGCGACGATGGCGGCGGCCGCGGCCATTGGCCTCATCTGGCGCATCAAGCTCGCGCATGCCGTGGCAGCGGCATCGGCACCGATCGGCGCCTGGTTCACCTTCGCCGCACTCGCCACCGGCTCGCTCTGGGGCAAGCCGATGTGGGGCACCTGGTGGGTGTGGGATGCGCGCCTGACGTCCGAGCTGATCCTGCTGTTCCTCTACCTCGGCTACATGGCGCTGCGCACGTCGATCGACGACCGCGACCGCGCCGACCGCGCGAGCGCGGTGCTCGCCGTGGTGGGCGTCGTGAACCTTCCCATCATCCATTACTCAGTGTACTGGTGGAACACGCTGCACCAGGGCGCGACCATCACCAAGATCGGCAAGCCCTCGATCACGGGGGACATGCTGTGGCCGCTGCTCGCGATGTTCCTGGCCTTCACCCTTTATTATGGTGCCGTGATGCTGGTGCGCCTGCGCGCGGAGATCCTGCGCCGCGAGCGCGATGCGTCGTGGCTGCGACAGGAGCTCGGAGCGTGAACCCCGGCGAGTACTTCTCGATGGGCGGCTATGCCGCCTACGTCTGGCCGAGCCTCGCGATTACGCTCGTGGCGCTGGTGTGGAACGTGATCGCAGCGCGGCGGCTGCATGCCCGGGCGCGGCGCGAGGCCCTTCTGCGCACGGGCGCGCAGGGGGGCCGGCGATGACGCCGCGGCGCAAGCGCCTGTACGCGGTGCTCGCGATCCTGGCGGGCGTCGCGGCCGCCGTCGTGCTCGCGGTGCTCGCGTTCGAGGACAACCTGCTCTATTTCTACAACCCGTCCCAGGTGATGGCGGGCGAAGCACCTGCCGGACGCACCTTCCGGATCGGCGGCATGGTGACGCAGGGCAGCGTGCAGCGCAGCGAGGGTTCGCTGGAAGTGCGGTTCGTCGTGACCGACTTCCGCCATTCCATCGCGGTGAGCTACGACGGTCTGCTGCCGGACCTGTTTCGTGAAGGACAGGGCGTGATCGCGCACGGGAAGCTCACCGAGTCCGGCGAGTTCGTGGCCGATGAAGTGCTCGCGAAACACGACGAGAACTACATGCCGCCCGAGGTCGCCGAATCGCTGCACCCGCCGCAGGGACCGACCGGATGATTCCCGAGATCGGGCATTTCGCGCTGATCCTCGCGCTCTTGCTCGCGATCGCGCAGGTGGCCTTCGGCCTCGGCGGCGCGGCGCGGCGCCGCGCGGGCTGGATGGCGGCCGGGCGCTCGGCGGTCGTCGGCCAGTTCGTGTTCACGGCGCTCGCTTTCGGCGCGCTGACCTGGGCCTTCGTGCAACGCGACTTTTCGGTGCTGTACGTCGCCACCAACTCGAACTCGGAGCTTCCGCTTTTCTACCGCGTCGCGGCGGTCTGGGGCGGGCACGAAGGCTCGCTGCTGCTGTGGGCGTTCGCGCTCGCTGCATGGTCGCTGGCGGTGACGGCTTTCTCCGCCAGCCTTGATGCGGCATTTCGCAGCCGCGTGATCGGCATCCTCGGCTGCATCAGCATCGGCTTCCTCTTGTTCATGATCTCCACCTCGAACCCGTTCCAGCGGCTGGTGCCACGCGCGGCCGACGGCAACGACTTGAACCCGCTGCTGCAGGACTTCGCGCTCGCGGTGCACCCGCCCATCCTCTACCTCGGCTATGTCGGCTTCGCCGTCGCCTTCGCATTCGCCTGCGCGACGCTGCTCGAAGGACGCCTCGATGCCGCCTGGGCGCGGTGGACGCGGCCGTGGACCCTGGCGGCCTGGATGTTCCTGACGGTCGGCATCGCGCTCGGTAGCTGGTGGGCCTACTACGAACTGGGCTGGGGCGGCTGGTGGTTCTGGGACCCGGTCGAAAACGCCTCCTTCATGCCTTGGCTCGCGGGCACCGCGCTGATCCATTCGCTTGCGGTCACCGAGAAGCGCGGCCTGTTCAAGAGCTGGACGCTCCTGCTCGCGGTCACCGCCTTTTCGCTGTCGCTGCTCGGCACCTTCCTGGTGCGCTCGGGCGTGCTGATCTCGGTGCACGCCTTCGCGACCGACCCGGCGCGCGGGGTCTTCATCCTCGTGTTCCTCGCGGTCGTCGTGCTCGGAGCGCTGCTGCTCTACGCCTGGCGGGCGCCGCGGCTCAAGTCCGCCGCCGGCTTCGAGATCAGCTCGCGCGAGAGTTTCCTGCTGTTCAACAACGCGTTCCTGGTGGCCGCGCTCGGCCTGATCCTGCTCGGGACCCTGTACCCGCTCTTCATGGATGCGCTCGAACTCGGCAAGATCTCGGTGGGGCCGCCGTATTTCGAGCTCGTGTTCCTGGTGCCGATGTTGCCGCTGCTCGCGCTGCTCGGCGTCGGCATGCATGCCGCATGGAAGCGCGGGCTGCTGCAGGGGAAGCGCCGTCGCCTGGTTGGCGTCGCGGTGGCCGCACTGGCCGTTGCGATCGTCGCCGGCGCGGCCGTTTACGGTGCGATCCGCCCACTCACGACCATCGGCTTCGCACTCGCATTGTGGGTCATGGGCGCTGCGCTGCTCGAGCTCGTGCAGCGCCTGCGCGGGCGCCAACCGCTGCCCGGCGCGGTGCTTGGCATGGTCATCGCGCATTTCGGCCTCGGCCTCGCGACGCTCGGCGTCACCGGCGTGCAGTCGTTCAAGATCGAGAAGGACGTCGCGCTCGGCATCGGTGATGGCGCGACGATCGCGGGATACGACTTCAGGCTTGCGGCGATGCGCGACGTGCGCGGCCCGAACTTCATCGGCGTCGAGGCGGACGTCCTCGTCTCGAATGATGGCCGGCCGGTCACCACGCTGCACCCGCAGAAGCGCCTCTACCATTCCGGCGGCAACCCGATGACCGAGGCGGGCATCGAGGTCGGGGCGGCGCGCGACCTGTTCGCGGCGCTAGGCGAGGACCTCGGCCAGGGACGCTGGAGCCTGCGCATCCAGTACAAGCCCCTGATCCGCTACATCTGGCTGGGCGCGCTCCTGATCGCGCTCGGCGGCGGCATCGCGGCGCTCGACCGGCGCTATCGCCGTAGCGCCGAGGCGCGTGAATCAGCAGCCTTCGCGGCGGACGCTCCCGGATGACCTCGCGCCTGCGCTTCCTGCTGCCGGCGATCGCCTTCGCGGTGCTGGTCGGCTTCTTCGTCTTCGGCCTGCGCCAGGACCCGGGCGCGATCCGGTCGCCCCTGATCGGCAAGCCCGCGCCGGCGTTTTCGAACGAGTCGCTCGCAGATCCGGCGTGGCAGGTCGGGTCGGCGGATTTCGCCGGCCGAGCCTGGCTCCTGAACGTCTGGGCCACCTGGTGCGCGGGCTGCCGCGAGGAGCACGAACTCCTCCTTGCCATCTCGCGCGAGAACCGCGTGCCGATGATGGGCCTCAACTGGCGCGACGATCGCAGCCTGGCGCTGCGCTGGCTCGAGCAGCTCGGCAATCCCTACGTGTCGGTGGCCTTCGACCCTGACGGCGGCACGGCGATCGACTGGGGCGTGTACGGCGCTCCCGAGACGTTCTTGATCGGTGCGGATGGCATGGTCCTCCAGAAACGGATCGGGCCGATGACGCGCGAGATCTGGGAACGCGACTTCGTACCCCTGCTGCCCGCGACGGGAGAGGAGGGATGATGCGATTCGCCGCCTTGCTGCTTGCGGCGCTGCTGGCCGCGCCTGCCATTGCGATCGACACCGGCCAGGCGTTCGATGACCCGGCGCAGCAGGAACGCTACGAGCGCCTGATCCGCGAATTGCGCTGCCTGGTATGCCAGAACCAGAGCATCGCCGACTCGAACGCGATGCTCGCCTCCGACCTGCGACGCGAAGTGCGCGACATGATGCAGGCGGGCCGGAGCGACGACGACATCCGTGCGTTCATGACCGAACGCTACGGCGACTTCGTGCTGTACGAACCGCCGGTCGCGCCACGCACCTGGCTCCTGTGGCTCGCTCCGGCGCTCCTGCTGCTGACCGGCGTCGGCGTCGCAGGCCTGGTCGTGGTGCGCCGCGCGCGCGCGGCGAAGGCGGATCCGGCCGCGCTCGAAGAAGAACCGGACCGCAAGTGACGCCTTTCATCTTCATTGCCGCGCTGCTCGCGGTCGCGGCAGTTGCGCTTCTCGTCTGGCCGCTGCTCAGGACGCGCGCCGTGGGCGCAGAACCGCAGCCGGAGCGCGCCGGCGTCGCCGCGACCGTGGTCGCGGCCACCTTGCCGCTCGCAGCCTTCGCGACCTATTTCCTCGCCAGCAACTGGTCCTGGGACCCGGCGGATCAGGCGGCGGCCCCGGGCGCCGCGAATATCCAGCAAATGGTCGGACAGCTTCAAAGTCGCCTGGCCCAGCAGCCGGACGATCTCGAGGGCTGGAAATTCCTCGGCCGCTCGGCGACCGTGATCGGCGATTACGCACTCGCCAAGGAGGCATTCGGCGAGGCCTACACCCGCAGCCGCGGGCAGGATCCCGATGCGGTGGCGGGTTTCGCGGAATCGCTGGTGCTACAGGACGAACGCGCGATCGACGGCCAGGCCGCGGCGCTCTTCGAGCAGGCGCTGGCGATCGATCCGGACAATGCGCGCGCGCTCTGGTACGGCGGAATCATCGCCTTCCGGCGCGGCGACCTTTCGCTCGCACAACAACGCTGGGTCGAGCTGCAGAATCACGAGCTGCCGCCGGACCTGCGCCAGGTGGTCGCCGAGCGCCTCGCCGAGATCGACCGCGCGCAAGGCGGCGCGCCAACCGCGTCCGCCGCAGCTGCGCCAGCGGCTGCCGGCTTCCCGCTCACGATCGCGCTGGCACCTGCGCTCGCGGCACAGGCACCGGCTGGCGCCACGCTCTTCGTCATCGCTCGCCGTGGCGGCAGCGGGCCGCCGCTCGCCGTCGTGCGCCGTGCCGCGGGGCCCTGGCCCGTATCCCTGACGATGACCGACGCCGATGCGATGCTGCCCGGCACCTCGCTGGCAGGTGCCGGGCCGGTCACGATCGTCGCCCGCATCTCGCGCCAGGGCGGCCCGATCGCGGCGAGCGGCGACCTGTATGGGGAGGTCGGTTATGATTTCTCCTCGGCCAGACCGGTGACCGTGACCATCGACCGGATCGTTCCGTAATCCAGCGGCCGGAGGAGTGCGATGGGCCGGCCCGCCGCCGTCAGCTACCGATTTCAGCGGCTGCCTTCGACATTCCGCTACTTCCCGCGGGCTGTCTTCGGCCGCCGTTCGGCGCTCGTACCCGAGGGCCAATTGGTACCGCGGCTCGAGGGTCGCGTCGAGTCCGTCCGCGCGCGCGCCTCGCACCTTGCCCGCTACCGCGAGGTCTGCGGCTTCGCGGACGATGGCACTCTGCCGATCACCTACCCGCACGTGCTGGCGATGCCGATCCACGTCGCGCTGCTGACGCATCCGAAGTTCGTCGTCCGGCTCATGGGCCTGATCCACGTCGGCAACGAGATCCACGAGAATCGCAAGCTGCCCGCGGGCGGC
This sequence comes from Gammaproteobacteria bacterium, assembly GCA_052386275.1. Taxonomy (GTDB): domain Bacteria; phylum Pseudomonadota; class Gammaproteobacteria; order Steroidobacterales; family Steroidobacteraceae; genus SCUD01. Next base: position 27,735 of record JBQTKI010000062.1, on the reverse strand, counting down.
AGCTACCGGATCCGCGCCTGGATCGAAGGCCATCGCGACGGCGACCGCGGCCACGAGTTCGACCTGTACACGGAACTTGACGACGCCCAGGGCATCGTCTGGCACGAGAAGTGCACGCTGCTCGCGCGCCGCGCCGCAGGCCGCGGCCAGGCCGCGCGCAGCGCGCGCCACACGCTGCGCTACGAGAAGCCGGGCGAGGCGGACAACCCCGCGTCGGTCGACATCGAGGCCCCGCGCTCGGTCGGCCGGCGCTATGGTTGGCTGTCGGGCGACCTGAACCCGATTCACCTCGGCGATCGCGGCGCCAGGCTGTTCGGATTCGAGCGCGCGGTCGCGCACGGCATGTGGTCGTTGGCGCGCTCGCTGGCGGCACTCGGGCCCGGCACGCTCGTGCCGCCCGTGCGCGTGCACGTGGAGTTCAAGCTGCCGCTGTTCCTGCCGTCGACCGCACGGCTCGAGCACTGGCCGCGCGACGGCCGGCACGTGTTCGTGCTGAAGGATGCCGACGGCCAGCGCCCGCATGTCGCGGGCTCGACGCGGCCGGGCTGAGGCCATGTTGCGCACGCTGGACTGGCTGATGCGCCGCGTACTGCGCGCGAAACCCGGGGAGGAGCGCGCGGTCGGGCTCGCCTTCGGCTACTTCTTCATGCTGATGTGCGCATATTACCTGCTGCGCCCGCTGCGGGACGCGATGGCGATCAGCGCCGGCCTCGAAAACCTGCGCTGGCTGTACACGGGCACGTTCGTCTCGATGCTGTTGCTCACGCCGTTCTTCGGTGCGCTGGTGTCGCGCGTGCGCAAGCAGCTCCTGCTGCCCGTCACCTACGGCTTCTTCGCCTCCAACCTGCTGGTCTTCTACCTGCTGTTCAAGATGATGCCGCAGGAATTCTGGCTTGCGGCCTCGTTCTTCGTGTGGCTCTCCGTGTTCAACATGTTCGTCGTGTCCGTGTTCTGGAGCTTCATGGCGGACGTGTTCCGGGACGAAGAGGCCAAGCGCCTGTTCGGCCCGATCGCCGCCGGCGGCGGCACCGGCGCGATCGTCGGGCCATCGCTGATGCAGTTCCTGGTGCCGTGGATCGGCGTGGACGCGGTCGTGTTCCTCGCCATGTTGCTGCTGCTCGGCACCTTGCCCTGCATCCGCGGCCTCGCGCGCTGGGCCGAGGCCAGGCACGGCCATTTCGTGCTGCCGCCGGAGGACCCCGAGGCGCGTATCGGCGGCCGTATCTTCGCGGGCCTCCTGATCGTCGCGCGCTCGCCGTACCTGCTCGGCATCTTCACGATCATCGGCATCGGCTCGATCGCCGGCGTGTTCATGTACAACGAGCTCCTGCGCCTGGTCAGCGAGGCCTACCCTGACATCGCGAGCCGCACCACCTTCTTCGCGCGGCTCGACACCGCGGTCAACGTGCTGGCCTGGGTATTCCAGGGCTTCGTCGTCGCCTGGCTGATCCGCACCATCCAGCTGTCCGGCGCGCTGGTGTCGATACCGATCGTGGCGCTCCTGTCGTTCGCCGCGCTCGCCTTCGCCTACGTTGCCGCGATGCCGCTTCTGATCGTGCTTGGCGTGGGCCAGGTCATCCGCCGGGCAGGCGAGTTCGGCATCGCCAAGCCAAGCCGCGAGGTGCTGTTCACGATCATGGACGCGGAGACCAAATACAAGGCCAAGAACTTCATCGACACGGTGATGCAGCGCGGCAGCGACTGGGTGGGGATCTGGCTGCACGTCTTCCTGCAGTCGCAGGGCATCGGCCTGTTCGGCTTCGCTACCGTGTGCGGCGCGGGCATGCTGATCGCCGGCGCGATTTCCTGGGGCCTGGGCCGATCGTTCGATGAGCGCCGCAGGGGCACTTCCTGAGCGGGCCGCGGTCTGATGCGCCATGCCCGACATCACCCGGCGCCAAACTCTGGCCCTGATTGGCGCGGCTCTCGCCGCCCCCGGCGTCGCTCACACGGCTGAGCCCATGCAGCGCGCGATCCCGTCCACCGGCGAGCAACTGCCGGTCATCGGCCTTGGCACCTGGCGGGTGCTGGACGTGGGTGGTTCCGGACCGGATTTCGACGCGGCTTCGAGCGCGGTGCGCAGTTTCCTGGACGCCGGCGGCCGCGTGATCGACAGTTCGCCGATGTACGGAAGCGCCGAGGAGCGCGTGGGCGACATCCTCGCGCGCATCCGGCCGGCGGCGCCCGCCTTCCTGGCGACCAAGATCTGGACCCGCGGCAAGGCCGCGGGCCGCGCCCAGCTCGCCGACTCGCACCGGCTGATGCGCGCGCAGACGCTCGACCTCGTGCAGGTGCACAACCTGCTGGATCTCGACACGCAGCTCGCGACGCTGCGGGCGGCGCAGGAGGAGGGGAGCGTGCGTTACCTCGGCGTCACGCACTACACGGCGGGCGCGCATGCTGAACTCGAACGGGTGATCCGGCGCGAGAAGCCGGACTTCCTGCAGATCAACTATTCGCTGGCGGAACCGGAGGCGGGCGAGCGCCTGTTGCCGGCGGCGCGCGACCTGCGCGTCGCGGTTCTGGTCAATCGCCCGTTCACCACCGGCGCCATGATCGACCGCGCGAGCGGCAAGCCCCTGCCGCCGGTCGCGAAAGAACTCGGCTGCCGCACTGCTGCGCAGCTATTCATCAAGTGGGTGCTGGCGGATCCGGCCGTCACGGTCATCCTGACGGCCACGCGCAACCCGCGCCATGCCGCGGATAACCTCGAAGGCGCCTCCGGCAGCGTGCCGACGACCGTCCAGAGGACCGCCATTGCCCGCTGGTTTGCCGGGCTCTGAAGCTAGGGTGCACTCCCTAGGGGCGGTGCGGATACTTGCATCCATCGGGATGACCGACTGACCGCAAGGAGTCCGCAATGATCGAGAACCTCAACGAATTCCTGGGAACCATGGCCCGGACGGATCTCGGCAAGGCCGCGCGCCGGTCTGCCCGCACGATCTGGAACGCGCACCTCTCCGCCTTCGAGACCACCCGGCATGAGGCCGGCAAAGTATTCGGCGCCGCGCTGGAGCAGGGCCAGAAGTACGGCGTCCGCGGACGCAGCACGGCCGAAGACGTGGTCGAGAACCTGGCCGGCGTCGCGGACGAGCGTCTCGCGACGATCGAGCAGGCGTTCCAGCAGGGCGTCAGCCGCGTGATCCACCGCATCGGCCTGCCGACCGCGAAGGACGTGAATGCGCTGTCGCGCCGCGTCGATGCGCTCGCCGCCAAGGTCCAGACGCGCACCGCGAAGAAAGCCGCCCGCCGCGCCACGCGCCGCGCCGCCTGAGTGATGCAAGAGCGCTGGTGTACGATGGGACCCCCCGTCGTGCACCAGCGCCATGCCGCAGAGTCCCAAGTCCCCTTCCGGACGCCGCACCCGCCAACGCATCCTCGACGTCACGCTCGCGCTCTATAACGAGCAGGGCGAGCCCAACGTCTCCACCTCGCTGATCGCTGCCGAGCTCGGCATCAGCGCCGGCAATCTTCACTACCATTTCCGCAAGAAGGATGAGCTCTCCGCCGCGCTGCTCGGGCAGTTCGTGGCCGAGCTCGATGCGCTCCTGCCGCCGGCGGGCTGGCGCGCCGACAATGTCGAAGACGTCTGGTTCCTGCTGCACCTCATCCTCGAGGCGCTATGGCGCTACCGCTTCCTGTTCCGCGACCTCTCGGGGATCATGGCGCGCGACCGGCGCGCGGGCGCGCGTCTCGCGACAGTGTTCGAGCGTTCGGTGCAGGTGGCGCGCGGCATCTGCCTGGGCCTTGCCGAGCGTAACCAGCTCGTCGCGACCGGGGCTGAGATCGACGCCTTGAGCACCAACATCGCGGTGGTTTCGTTCTACTGGCTGTCGTTCGAGTCGGCGCGACATCCACGCGATCTGACGGAGGGCACTGCGATGGCGCGCGGCGCGTACCAGGTCCTCATGCTCGTGGCGCCATTCCTGAACCCGGATAGCCGCCTGCACCTCGAGTCTCTGGCCCAGGCCTATCTGGCACGCAGCGGGCGGGGGTAGTCCCAAGGTTCCATGACGAGGCCGTCTCGCCGGCCGATTCGCGCATGAGGTCATATGGTGAATTTCACATAATATACATTATGCGAACTTAGTGGTTCGAGGCCGCAGCCCGCAGGTTTAGCCCACTAGAACACCCATCAGCCGCTTGGATCAGGCGCCGATGACCCTCGGCGTTCCCCGCTTCAGTTCCCGGCACTGGGCGCGGTAGATCTCCAGGACCGTCGCAGCGTCGAGTACCGCTTCGACTTTTCCATCCGCGTCGAGATTGAGGTTTGCGCCGCGGATCGCGAAGAACACGTCCGTTGTTTCCTGGTTCGTCGCCGGCACGTGCAACGTATGGATCGCTCCAGCCGGCTCATACAGGTAGGACCCGGCCGTGTTGACGTCCGGGTACTCCAGGTAGCGCCAGGACCCGCGCAGGGTGAATGCCAGCACGTCCCCGGTGTGGCGATGCCGCTGGATCGTCACGCCCGGCTCGAACCGGACCCTGATCACCCACAAGCCCGCGGCCGTATCCACCTGCAGCAGCTGGAACACGACGCCTTCCTGGTACGGCACGAATGGAAGCTCGCTCTCGGCGCGGTGCAGCGACAGCGGCAGCCTGGAGACATCGGATGGCAATGCGCTCATGTGAATCCCCTGGACCGCCGGCGTCCCGGTGGTCAGTTCGCTCTCATCCCGCCAGCGCCGAGATCGCGCCCGCGTAACGCCGGACCTCATCCCAGTCGGTGAATTCGATCCTGGCTTTCCCGTCGGTCGGGCCGCCCGTCAAGCACATTATGAACCGGATGACGTTTCGATCGAGAGCGCGATAGCGGGGGTAATCGATGTTTCCGGCGAACACGCCCACCAGGCGCGGCTGCCACGGAGTTCGCGCCAGGAGCCTCCTTACGTACGGATTGGTGGCAGGCGTATTCTTGTCCGGCTTGCGCGCCACCAGATTCACCGAAAAGAACGCGCTCGGGCGCGCCGCCAGCAGTTCCCGGTTCGCCTCGATGAATTCGAGCAACGCGGGGCGGTGCCTGCCGTGCCGGACGCTCGCGCCGATGGCGACGACGTCATGTCGGGCGAGACTCGCAGCGGCCTCGGCCAGGGGGAGGACGGAGACGCGATGTCCCCTGCCCTTCAGTTCTGCCTCGATCGTCTGGCAGATTTTCTTCGTGTAGCCGTAAACGCTGGAATAGGCGAGCAGGATGGCCGCCACGCGCGCGACCCTAAGAGGATGGCGCCTGGGAGTGCAGCCAGGCGATCAATTCGTCGAGCGGCGGCGCGGTTTCGTGGCGCGGCATATCCGCAGGCACTGTCGCCCACGGCGCGCGCGAATCCACGTAGAGCTGCATGCCGATCTCGAGCGGCTCATCGCCGTCCAGCAATCCACTCGGCACCCACACGTAGCCGGTACTCCGCAGCGGATTCGGCACCGGGGCGCCGCAGCGCGAGCAGAAGTGCGAGCGGAAGCCGGTGGCGCGTTGCCACTTGCTGATCAGCCCCTCCCCCGCCAGCCAGCGGAACTTATCCGCAGCGACGATCAGGCCGGTGTTGGTGACCGAGCCGCCCTGCTTGCGGCACAACGAACAGTGGCACTGATAGAGCCAGGGGAATGGCCCGTCAACCTCGAATCGAATCTCCCCGCACAGGCAACTGCCCTGCATGTCTGTCACTCCCGTGTTCGTCGAAGACGCCCCGGCGGTGGAAATACACAATGCCTGCGGCGCGCCGGAGCAAGTCCGTACCTATGAAAAGGTTCGCCAGCGTATCGCTTTGGAAGCGGTCGAATACCCAGCGCAGCAGGCGCTTCGCGCGGAATTTCGGGTACGACGCGGGGAACCAGCCGCTCGGGTCGCCACGCCTGCCGGCGAGAAAGTCGGATACGGCGTGGCCGGCGGCGAGTCCGTGCTTCAGGGCTGTATGGATTCCACCCGCCGTCACCGGGGACACGAGCCCGGCTGCGTCACCCACCAGCAGCAGCCGTCGCGCCGCCAGCGGACGCACCAGCCCGCCGCAGGGAATCTTGCCCGCGCGCACCGAGGTCGGCTCCGAGCCCCGCAAATCCAGAATGGGCGCGAGCTTCTTGAGGAACGCATCCATGGCCGCGTCCGGTGGTCCGACCGTGCCACGCATCCGGTAAGCGAGGCCCACCTGAGCACCCGTCGGCGACGCGAGCATCCAGCCGATGTAGCCGGGCGCGATCCGCCGGTCGAGGAAGCAGTGAAGTTTCGTGGGGTCCGGTATCGCACGACCCGCATACTCGTATTCGATGCCGAACAGGAATTGCCCGCTCATGCCGAGACCGAACTCCCGGGCCACGATCGAATGCGGGCCGTCGGCGCCGACCAGGTAGCGCGCGGGGCCCACGCCGTCGATCTCGAATCCGCTCGCGATGCGTCGCGCACATGTAAAGGTGGCGTTGCAGCGGATCTCCGCGCCCGCGTCCTCCACACGGGCTGCCAGCCAGCGCATCACCGCGGGCGTATTGGTGGCCAGGAAATAATAGCCGGGCGCATGGAGGTCCACGCATCGAAGATTCGGCGCGTACAGGCGCACCCCGGGAATGCGGTGGATGATGGGCTCCGGCAGTCCGTCGAGCAGCGACACCTGGTCCACGGCGTCCTTGACGATGACGCCCGTGGTATGGAGCTTTCCGCCGACGTCGGCGCGCTTCTCAAGCACCGTGACCCGGTGGCCGGCGCGGGCGAGCGCTGCCGCGCAAGCAAGGCCGGCGAAACTGGCCCCGACGATGACGCAGTCCGTCTCCTGCACCTGCCCTACCCCGCCGTCGGCCAGAACGTGAGAATCGCCGCGCCCGCGAGTAATGCGGCGCCGAACAGTATCATCACGTGCCTAAGCAGCTCCCGGCTGCCGAGCACGCCAACCATGCCGGCTTTGAACGTCAAGTTTGCCATTGACGCCACCAGGATCAGGCGCCAGCCGGCTCCTGGATCAAGCCGGCCCTGGTTGGAGAGCTGCGAAGTCGAGAGCGTGATCGCGTCCATGTCGGTGAGTCCTGACAGGATCGCGACCGCGTACATGCCACGCTCGCCGAATTCATCCTTGGTCGCGGCGATCGCGAGGATGATCACCGCATAAAGCAGGCCGAACAGCGTCGCCGAGCGCAGGTCGGCAGGATTGCCCTGCTCCGACATCTCGCCCTTGTGCTGGCGCGTATGCCAGTACATCCAGGCCGAGATCGCGGCGCAGGCGCCGAGCATTGCGACCAGCGGCGGCGCGAGCGCGCGCCAGTGCGACGGCGCCACGACTGCAATCTCGGTCAACACGCGCAGGAATACCGTGGTCGAGGCGATCACGATCACGAGCGCGGCGAATGCGCCAGTCGCGGGTGCCGCCACGCTCCTGCGCGCATAGCTCGCCGTGGTCGCCGTGCTCGAGATCAGCCCGCCGAGCAGTCCGCCCAGCAGCGCGCCCGCGCGCGCGCCGAACATCTTGTAGGCGAAATAGCCGGCGAGCCCGATGCCGACGATCAGCGCCACCATCAGCCAGACCTGGAACGGGTTCAGCACTGAATACGGCCCATAGCTGCGGTCCGGCAGCACCGGCAGGATCACGAGCGTCACCAGCACGAACTGCATGATCGCGGTCACGTCGCGCTCGCCGATCTTCGCCGCGAACGCGTGCAATAGCTCCTTGTAGTGCAGCAGGAGCGCGATCGCGCCGCCGAGCGCCACGGCGACCGTGACCTCCCCTATCACGAGGTAGGCGCCGATGCCGTACAAGAGGAGCGCGGCGATTTCGGTCGTTTGCCCCGCGTCGGGGTCGCCGCCCTTGGCCTGCATGAAGTTGCTGATCACGAGCAGCGACGCCACCGCGATCAGCCCGGCCGCCACGATCCAGCCGCCATGGTCGAGCGCGAGCCAGCCGCAGAGCGTGCCGAAGGCCGCAATCATCGGGAAGGTACGGATACCGCCCACCGAGGATTCGGTACGCTGACGCTGCAGCCCGACCAGCAGCCCGAGCAGCAAGGAAGTCGCCAGCTGGGTGAACATCTGGGGCGCCATGCTCAGTAACGAACATCATACAGGTATCAATCGGCGGCCAGCAGTCGCAGAATGCGGCCGGTGAGCCGGCAGCATGGCGAGATTCCGCGCGCGCTGACCGGGATGACGGTCCCGGTCTTCATGGCGCTGCTGCTCCAGTTCCTGGGTCTGCCGATGGAACTGGAATACCGGCGCCCTTTGCTGCTCTCCGAGCCCTGGCGCCTGTTCACGGGCCACTTCGTGCACCTGTCCTGGCTGCACGCGGTGCTCAACTGCGTGGCGCTCCTGATTCTCGAGCGATTGTTCGAAGGCCGCCTGCGACGGTCGGAGCTGTGGCTCGTGCTCGTGGGCGCTCCGGTCCTGATTTCGACCGCGCTCTGGATCGCGTTGCCGCAACTCGAGTGGTATCGCGGACTGTCGGGAACGCTGCACGCCATCTTCTTCGCTGGATCCGTGACGTGGGCGTCGACGACCGATCGCGCGCGCTGGCTGCCGGTCGCGGCGCTCGCGGGCGGCACGATCAAGGTTCTGCTGGAACAGCCCTGGGAGCCGCAATTTCCGTTCCAGGAATGGCTGGGCGCCGCGGTCGTGCCGCAGGCGCACCTGGCCGGCGCCCTGTCCGGTGTCGTGGCGGGTTTTTTCTTTGCAATGGCCCGGCGCAGGAAACCTGCGTCGAAGGACAGGATGAACGAGAGGGACTGACCTTCAGTTCAAGGTCGCCTGCGCCCGCACGAGCTGCCGTTTGAGGGCCGCGTTGTGCACGCGCAGCTGATTGGCCTCGTTCCTGGCCGACGCCCAGCCGCTGCCGAGAAACACCCCGGCACCGACCAGCAGGACAATAATGACGGTCGTCATGCGGTGTGCACCATACGCTGATTGACGGTCCCGCGCGCGATTATCGGCACGATTGCGTCACAAGCCTTCCCGATAGCGTATAAGTACTCTCGTGAGGCGCATACCCTGAACACCAGTGAGCCTGTTCCCGCCGGGCTGTCTGCTGCGCTGCGCACGTACTACGCGGCCTTCGGGCACGAAGTACCGGCCGAAATTGTGGCCAAGTACGCGACGCGCTGCGGACCGCTGATGCTTGAGATACGTCAGGCCGTCGAACTCCGGAAGCCAGTGCCGGCCTGGTTCGCACGCTCCAAGGTGATCAACCCTCTCGTTTGATGCCGACGTACGGCGTGCTCCGCCACGCCAGCAACCACATCGACAGCAGCCACAGCAGGTCTGCGCCAGTGGCGCCGCCTCCCCCGCCGCCACTGCCCGGACCCGGCGGGACTGCGGCGTCGTCGTTGGTGATGGTGACGTCGAGCGTGGCCGAGCCATCGATCGTCGCGCCGCCGGTCAGGTTCGTGAGCGTGATGCGGAAACCCTCATTGGGCTCGTTCTGCGTGTCGTTGTTGATCAGGACGGTGATCGTGCGCTCGCTGATGTCGCCGGCGCCCCAGATCAGGGTGCCGCTCGCCGCCGAGTAATCCGATCCCGTCGTTGCGGTCAGGTCGCTGGTCGCGTAGTCGACGCTGACGTCGCCGGCATAGCCCGCGTTGCGCCTTACCGTCACGTTCACGACGGTGGCTGCCTCACTGACGCTCGCGGCGCTGCTGGCGAACCCGAGGCGGCCCGGGCTCTGTGCTAGGCCTGCCAAGAGATCGCGCAGCACGAAGAGCCCGTTCGAGATGTCGCTGACCACCACCGTGCCCGACGGAAAGAACGGGTAGACGCCCCAGGCGCCGTCGGTCCCGGCGCTATTCGCGGCCGGCGCCAGGAAGGTGTCGAAGTGCGCGACTTCGCGCAACTGCTGCGGAATCGTGGTGTCAAACACGACGAGCCCACGGCGATAGTGCGAGACGTAGAGCAGGTTACCCTTGACGTAGCCGTTGTGGTCGGTCGCCGTGTCGGGGCCCTGGTAGTTGCCGACGATGAAGGGATTGCGCAGGTCCTGCACGTTCATCATGTAAATCTGCGTGAAGCGGCCGAGGCGGATCTCCTCGAGCTCGTCATGCACGAAGATGTGGCGCTGGTCCGTGGTCGGCCATCCGGAATGCGTGTAGTTCGCGTCGGAGTAGGACGTGGACGACAGCAGCACGGGATTCGCCTTCTCGGTGACGTCCCAGAGGTCCACCGTGTTCTCGTTGAAGTCCACATAGACTTCGCAGGGGTTGTGCCCCAACGCGCACTGCGTGGTGCGTGCGTCCGTGATCAGGAGGCTGGTCGCGTCGTGCACGTACTGCGTGCCGGCCGGCGCCTGCCGGATCAGCTGCGGCGCTGCCGCATTTGCGAGGCTGTACACCCGCCAGGCGCCGTTTGCGACGTTACTGCCCGCGACCCAGAGGTAGGCCTGCGCGCCCGGCAGCGCCATGTTGGTTGCGTAATCGATGTTCGAGACGTAGTCGGTGTGCTGGCGGCCGGTGTCGGTGAGCGTCGTCGCGAGCGACACCGAGTTCGGCAGCCCGCCGAGCGCGATCACCTGCACGCCGGAGTTCGCCGCCTCCGTCGTCACGTACGCAAAGGCCCGGAACCGGTTGGTCGGCGCATGGAACTCCTGGTAGATCTTGACCTCGCGCCAGGCGGAAGGATTGCCGGGGATCGTGCCCACTTCGCGCGGGTTCGCAGCGTCGGTGACGTCGACGACCGCGGTGCCGTTGCTGAGCCCGATGACCGCATACTCGCGGTTGTCATTGAGATCCACGAAGCCCCAGACGTTGGCCGCGGAGATCGGGCGGCTCGAGAACTGGTTGAGCGCGATCTGCGCCCTGAAATCAATGTTGCGGCAGGGAAACTGCCCGGCCAGTCCCTGCACGCAGTTCGCCGGCACCAACGCGGTCGTCTGCAACGCCGGCGCCGGGCTGTCGTCCACGATGCCCAGCTGCGCCGAGGCAAGGTCCGGGGCCCACTTGAAGCCGAGACTCATCAGCGCCTGGCGATAGCGCGGCGCGACGCCTACCAGGATGGTCGGCCAGCGGTCCGCATCCTGCACGTCGAAGTGTCCGCCGGGCTCGTAACCGCCCTGCGCGTGGTTGACCCCGAACAAGAAAGTCTCAGGCTCCATCCCGCCGACGAAATAGATGCCGGCAGCGACTTTGATCGTGTTGCCCGGCTCGGCCTGGGCGAGCGCGTACTGGATGCTGCGGCAGGGTTCGTGATGCTCGAGGCAATCCGCCGCGTTGATGCCCTGGCTGTCCACGTAACGGGCGCCGAGGGTGTCGTCGTGGTTGGATGAGGCAGTTCCCGCCGCGACCAGGAGCGCGGCCATCAACGCGAAGCGTTCCCTTCTGGCGTTCATAAGGCACCCACCCTGCAATCCCTGACGGATCATAGGCCGCCTTCGGGCCCGGAAGCTCGCGGTGCGTCCCGGAAAACCCAGGTTCTACCGGGGCGGAACTCCGTCCACAAGGAGCAGCTGCGACACTGCCGCACCCTGCCTCAGCGCCTTGGGGCCCCGGTAATCATCGGACTCGTACCAGTCCTTGGCGCGTTCATAGCTGTCGAACTCGACGATGGCGACCCGGCTGCCGCCGAGTTGTCCCTCGAGGGCCTCCGCCTTGCCGCCCCGCGCCAGGTAGCGCCCGCCAAATCGCGCAATCGTCGCGGGTACCTGCTGGATGTATTGCGCGTAGCGCTCCGGGTTCGTGATCGTGATCTGGGCGACGATGTAGGCGGCCATCGGGACTCTCCCCGGTCACTCCATATCCATTATTAGCATGCCCGCGGGGAATGCCAGAAAATGAGCCGATCACCGAGTCGATCGAACCGCAGGCGCTGAGGATCAATACGGCGGACGGCTACCGTCTCGCCGCACACCTGGTCGCCGCGAAAACCGGGCCACGTGCGGCGGCGCTCATCGTGCCCGCGATGGCCGTGCCGCAGTCCTATTACGCGCCGCTCGCTGTCTGGCTCGCCGAGCGTGGCTACGACGTCCTGACCTTCGACTTCCGCGGCATCGGCGAGTCCGCGCCGCGCACGCTACGCGGCTTCGAAGCCGACATCCTGACCTGGGCGCGCCAGGACGCGGCGGCGATGCTCGCCTTTGCGCGCAGGCGCGCGCCGGGCCGCCCACTCGTTTGGATCGGGCACAGCCTCGGTGGCCAGATCCTCGCCATGACGCCCGGCAACGAGGCGATCTCCGCCGCGGTCACGGTGGCGAGCGGCGTCGGCTATTGGCGCGAGAACGCCTATCCCCTGCGTTACTACTCCTGGTTCCTGTGGTTCGTGGCGGCGCCGCTCGCGACCGCGTTCTGCGGCTATTTCCCGGGCCGCGCGTTGCGCATGGTCGGCGACCTGCCGAAGGGCGTGATCGGGCAATGGTCGCGCTGGTGCCGTCACCCGGAGTACGCGGTGGGGGTCGAAGGGCCGGTGATGCGGGAGCTATACTGCAAAGTCCGCCTGCCGCTGCTGTCGCTGTCGTTCACCGACGACGAATACATGTCGGAGCGCAACGTCGCGGTGCTGCACGGGTTCTACGCCAACGCGCGGCGCGACATGCGCCGCATTTCGCCGCGCGAGCATGGCCTGCGCCGCGTCGGGCATTTCGGGTTCTTCCGCCCACAGTCGGGCGGCCAGTTGTGGCCGGCGATGCTCGAGTGGCTCGAGCGCCCGCTGCGCGAAGGTCGCGCGGACTAGAGCAGGCCTTTCAAGCGCTTCTTCTCCCGCTTCATCGCACGCTTTTCTTCCAGCGAATGCTGGGGCTTCTTCTTTCCTTCCTTCTTCCGGTCCATGCCTTTGCTCATGGCTCACTCCCGCGATTTCGGAATGCTCAGTGATTGCCAGGACCGCAGTTGCCAGCGGCCATCCTTCCATCCGTAGACCGCGAGGTAACGGATCTGCAGGTCGAGCTGCACTTCGCCCGCCGCCACCTGGAATCGCCCCTGGCCGCGGACCAACGCGGCATCGGGCGCGAGCATGACGGCCTCGCGCGCGCCCGGCGTCACCGCGCGGTAGCGGATGCGACCGCCCGCCAACGACTCGACCAGTTCCTGGCGATTCTGCACGATCCCGGTCGAATGAACGTATACGAGGTCGTCGGCGAACCATCGTTCCATGCCGGTCGCGTCGCCCGCGATCATCGCCGCGAAGCGCGCGTCCTCGTCGGCGAGTACCGCCGGCGGCGCGTCCGCCGCCGCGCGGGCAAACTCGAGCGTGAAGCTCTTCTCCGTCCCGTTGCTGATGCGCACCGTGAGCGCGCCGGCCTCGCCACGCCGGTATTCGAGCCGGCGCGGGAAGTCGTGGGCCGGATTCTCGAAGACGAAGACCCCGTTTGCGCACGAAGTCAGTCGGAAAGCCACGGGCAGATCGTTGTGCGCGACCTTGGAGAGGTAAAAGACGCCGCCGCCCGTCTGCAGGAGCCGCAGGTCCTCGCCGCCCTTGACCGCGCCGCCGGCTTTCGAGCGCTCGATGCCCGTGCCCAGGAAATCCCGCGGCCCGAGTTCGCGCCAGGATTCGTGGAAGCTCGTCTTGCTGCCGTCGGCCGCCCAGTCGCCCAGCAACCAGCGCAGGAGCTCCAGCGAATCGCATCCGGAGGCGCCGGCTGAGAGCGGCAGCAGGGCCGCGAGCACCGCGGGCACGCCGCGTCGGACGTTCATGCGCGCATCTTAGCTCGCCTGAGCCGTGCCATCAGGCCGAACATCTTGACGACATCCGGCCCGGCAGTGTCTCCCTGGTATTCGCGATACAGGCTCACGACATTGACGGCGAGGCGCTCCGCATCCAGCCAGTGGCGGTACTCGCCGAGTGCGATGTCCTGCATCGCCTCCTCCGCCGGCATGCCGGCGTCGAATCGCTGCCGCGCCTCCCGGTCCACCCATCGCAGGTACTCCTGCACGTGGCGCACGCCGGCGCCATCGGTCATCGGCCCGTGGCCGGGCACGATGTTTTCCGCACCGAGCGCGAGGATGCGGTCGCAGGCCGCGAGCCAGTTGCCGACCGGGCCGGCCCATATGATCGGCGTGCTGCCGATGAAGACCAGATCGCCGGTGAACACCGTGCGCTCGCCCGGGACCCAGACCAGGGTATCCCCCGCCGTGTGCGCGGGCCCCAGCACGTGGAGCTCGACCACCTTCGCACCGACCGCAAGGTCCAGGCGACCTTCGAACGTGCGCGTCGGCGCGCGTCCGCGCGATCGGGCGAAATCGAAAGGCGCAAAAATGTCCGCCAAATATTGTCCGGCCTCGCCGAGCGCGCCCGCAGCGCCGCCGGCTTTCACCTGCGCGACCACGGCCGGCGGCAGTTCTGCCATCTCGCGCGCCGTGGCCACCGAAGCGACGACCTCCGCGTTCGCCACCAGTGCGTTGCCATGGGTGTGGTCGCCATTCGCGTGCGTGTTGACCAGCGTGCGGATGCGCTCCGGGCCGATGCCGGTCGCGCGCTCGAACGCCGCGAGCATGGTGGCCGTCAGCGGCTCGTCGAACAGCGTGTCGACCAGGAGCGAATCGTCGCCGTCGCGGATGAAGCCCGCGTTGGACCAGCCCCAGCCGCCGTCCGGCTGCATCCAGGCGTAGAGCCCGTTGCCGAGTTCCTCGAGGCCACGGCGGAATGGCCGCGCCCGCATCAAGCCGGCCTCGCCGTGCGCACCACGCGGTTCGCGAGCACGCCGATCGGCGGGATCTCGAGCTCGACCCGATCGCCGTCCTCGAGGAATCGCAGCTGCTCGAGGCCGCAGCCGTCGCCGACCGTGCCGCTGCCGAGGATCTCGCCCGGGCGCAGCGTCTCGCACTGGCTGACATAGGCGATCACCTCCTCGAACTTCCAATGCATGTCGCGCGAGCTGCCGCGCGAGCGCTCCTCCCGGTTCACACGCACGATCATCTCAAGCGCGTAGGGATCCGGGATCTCGTCGGCGGTCACGATGCAGGGGCCGAAGGCATTGGCGCCGTCGAAATCCTTGCCCTTCGCCGGTCCGAGGCCGCCCGCCATCTCGGCACCCTGCGCATCGCGGGCGCTGAAGTCGTTGAAGATCGTCCAGCCGAAGATGTGCTCGCGTGCACGCTCGCGCGGGATATCGACGCCCGCGAGCCCGATCACGCAGGCGAGTTCGCACTCGTAGTCCATCAGCCGGCTGTAGTCAGGCCAGCGGATGGTGTCACCGGGCCCGCTGATCGAGAAGCGGTTGGCCTTGTAATACAGCGGGCGTTCGTACCAGACAGGCGGTGGGCGGTAGGCCGCGGCTTGCGCGAGGAGCGCCGCCTTTTCCTCCGGATTCGAGGCCCGCGTCGCGCGCATGCGGAACGCCGCGCCGAAAGCTTGGATCACGTGCTTCTCGAAGCACATGAAGTCGCGGATCTGCGGAGGATCGGGGATCGGAGCGAGCAGCGCATAGGTGCCCGCTACCTGAACGCTGCTCGCGGCGGCATGCGCGGCAAGGGCCCGCGCCTTTTCCCATGCCTGCGGCCCGGCCTCGATAAGCGACAGCACCGATTCGAAGGCGGCGGCCTCACGCGACGCCTGCCGAAGGTCCAGGACGGAGCCGTCCGGCAACTGCGCGCCAGGTCGCGGCGGACTTCCGGACTCCGGCCTGAAGGTCACGAGTCGCATGCGGCGCTGTGCCCCGTTCCCCTGGAAAACAGCAGGAGGCCCCGGCCCGCCATTCGGGCCGGGGCCCTGTCGCGCAGCCTTCAGAACCTGACGGTACCTTGGATCGCCACCGAGCGGCCCGGCTCGACGAAACGCCAGGCGCTGAACGCTCCGAACAGGCTGGACAGCGGAGTCACGTTTCCGTACGGCAGGATCTGCTCGTCGAACACGTTCTTGCCGATCAGCGACACGTCCCAGCCACCGCTCTCGCTGCCGATGCCCACCCGTGCGTTGACCTTGTAGTACGACTCCTGCTTCTGCTTCGGGTCGAGCGTCGGCGCGACGAAGTACTGGTCCGTGTAGTAAACGTCGGCGCTCGCGTGCAGCCGGAGACTCGCCCCGATCGGCCGCGCATAGGCACCGCCCACCGTCATCACCCATGGAGCCACGAATTCGTTGGTCTTGCCCTTGTAATTGCAGTTGAGTCCGTCGCCGGCATCCGAAGTCTGGCCAGGGAAACACTGCCCGATGTAGTCCAGGAATTCGAAGTCGGTGTAGGCAAGATTGCTCGACAGCAGCAGGTTTTCGGTCGCCTGCCAGCGCATGTCGATCTCCAGGCCCTTGATCTCCGCTTCGCCGGCATTGCGCACGTTGAATCCAAGCACGCCATCGAAAGTGCTGACCTGGAGATTCTCGAAGTCGGTCATGTACAGCGCCGCGTTCATCTCGAAGGCACCGCCGATTCGCAGCTTGGCGCCCAGCTCCAGATTGGTCGCCCGCTCCTCCTCGTATTCGAAACTGCCGATTCCACGCAAGGGCGTGCATCCTGGCGGGACGTTGTTCGCCGGCGGGTTGGTGCACAGCGGCGTTGGCGGATTCGGCGAATTGTTCGAGCGCGCGTCGTAACCGCCCGCCTTGGCACCCTTGCTCCAGGACGCGTACAGCATCGTCGAATCGTCCGGCTCCCACTCGAACGTCACCGACGGCAGCGCCTGGTCCTCCTCACGCGAACCGGAAATCTGGTGGGGCCTGACGTTGAACCCGTTCCGGTAAACGATCGGTGCCACCACCGCCTGCATCCCCGTGAGCGCATTGCCGCTGATGTCGGTGATCGCCAGCGTACGCGACGCAGACTTTTCGTCCTTGGTATAGCGCAGGCCCACGGTCGATCGGAACTCGTCCGACACGTTCCACGTCAGCTGGGCAAAACCCGAGTAACTGTCCGCATCCTGCCTGAAGAAGCGCGGAGTTCCGGTCGCCGCGAGGAACGGGTTGACTGCCGCCGTCAGCACGCTGTTGGAGGGCACCTGAATCGAGTCAAAGTACTCCAGGTCTGACGTCTCGTAGTAGACACCCAGGATGTACTCGAGCGTGCCACCCGCCGGGGAGGTCAACCGGATCTCCTGGCTGGTCTGGTCGAACTCCTCGGCGAAGGCGACGTTGAAAACATTGGCGCCCGTAAAATCGCAGTCGCAAAGCTCAGTGAACTCGTACTTCGAATACCCCGTGACAAAGGTCAGCGTGCTCTCGCCTCGCTGCCAGTCCACCTGCAGCACGTACTCCTCGGTGTCGTTGTTGCTGAAGTCGCCGTTCGACGAGCGCACGTAATCGGGCCTGTTGTTCAAGACACTCGGATGCTGGCTGAAGACGTTGACCAGCACCTGTGCAAAGGTCAGGCCCGTGAAAGGTCCCGCGGGGATCGGCGTTTCCTGGTCGATTTCGATCTGCCTTCCGGTCACGTCGAACTCACCCATTTCCGCTTTCAGGGACGCCGTCACGTCGTCGCTGAAGTCGAATTCCAGCCAGGCGCGCGCTGTGGTTTCCTCGCGGCTCGGGTCCTCGCTCGAGAGGGTTCCGTTATCGAGGTGGCCGTCGACCTCGCGGTGGCGTGCCGCCAGCCTGCCGCGGAAGCGGTCGGTGAACGGCCCGGATATGTGCGCCGAGAATTCCTGCTCGTCGTACTCCGTCTCGTACAGCGCGGATACCATCGCCTCGAATTCCTCGCTGGGGCGCGCGGTCGTGATGTTGAGCGCGCCGCCGACGCTGTTCTTGCCGAACAGGATGGACTGCGGCCCGCGCAGCACCTCGACCCTGTCGAGGTCGAGGAACGGGGCGCGGGTCTGCTGCGGGCGGCCGCGGTACACGCCGTCGACGTAGGTTCCGACCGACTGCTCGAAGCCCGGGTTGACGCCCGAGAAGATGCCGCGGATCGAAATGTTGTTGCCGATCGCCGTCTCGGTCATGAACAACGTCGGCACGTAGTTCTTGAGGTCCTCGATCTTCATGATGCCGGCTTCGGCGATCTTGACGCCGGAGACGGCACTGACCGCGAGCGGCACGTCCTGCAGCGACTCCGCGCGCTTCTGCGCCGTCACGATGACCTCGCCGAGGGACGTCGTCTCCTCGGCGGTGGCTGTAGCGCCCGCGAGAGCCAAGAATACTGCGGACGCGCCCGCGCGGCGGCGCATGGCATGGTCAGTCATTTCGGACTCCTGTCGTGGGAGCCTTCTTGGGACTCGGCAACAAACGGGCGAGGCCCCCTCACGTTTGTTGTGCGCCAGCGTATCACCCGCCGCGGGATGCGCAAAATGCAGCGGGATCAGCGGCCTCCGGCGGTATCATGGGTGTATGAATCCGGCATCTCCGGGCCTGCGGCTGCGCCAGGCGGCCAACGCCGAGCGTCCGCTGCAGGTCGTCGGCACGATCAACGCCTACAGCGCCCTGCTCGCCGGTCGCAGCGGATTCCGGGCCATCTACCTATCCGGCGCCGGCGTCGCCAACGCCTCTTTCGGCCTTCCGGACCTCGGCATCACGAGCCTCAACGACGTGTGCGAGGACGCGCGCCGGATCGCCGGGGCCTGCGAATTGCCGCTCCTGGTGGATGCCGACACCGGTTGGGGCGCCGCGTTCTCGATCGCGCGCACCACGCGCGAACTGGTCCGCGCCGGGGCAGCGGGCATGCACCTCGAGGACCAGGTACAGGCCAAGCGCTGCGGCCATCGGCCCGGCAAGGCGCTGGTGGGCGCGGACGAGATGGCCGACCGCATCCGCGCCGCGGTGGACGCGCGTAGCGACGCCGGGTTCGTGGTCATGGCGCGGACCGACGCGCACGCGGTCGAGGGCCAGCGCGCCGCGATCGAGCGCGCCACCACCTATGTCGAGGCCGGCGCCGACATGATCTTCGCCGAGGCGCTCGAGACGCTCGACGAATACCGCGAGTTCACGCGTGCGCTCCCGGTGCCGGTGCTCGCGAATATCACCGAGTTCGGCCGCACGCCGCTGTTCACGACCGCGGAGCTCGGCGCAGCCGGCGTGCGCCTGTTGCTGTACCCGCTGTCCGCGTTCCGCGCCATGAGCCGCGTGGCGCAGGATGTCTACGCCGCAATCCGCCGCGACGGCACTCAGCGCGCGGTGGTCGAACGCATGCAGACGCGAGCCGAGCTCTACGAAGTGCTCGGCTACCAGGACTACGAGCGCAAGCTCGACCAGCTCTTCAGCCGCGACAGGGAGCGATGAGGATGTCCACATCCGGCGATACCGCCGCCTTCAAGCCCAAGAAGTCGGTCGCTCTCTCCGGCGTCGTTGCCGGCAACACCGCCATTTGCACGGTCGGCCGCAGCGGTAACGACCTGCATTACCGTGGCTATGACATCCTGGACATCGCCGAGACCTGCGAATTCGAGGAAATCGCCTACCTGCTGATCCACGGCAAGCTGCCGAACCGGCCGGAACTCGCCGCCTACCAGCGGCGCCTGCAAGGCATGCGCGACCTGAGCCCGCGACTGCGCAGAGTGCTCGAATTGCTTCCCGCCAGCACGCATCCCATGGACGTCCTTCGCACCGGCGTTTCGGAACTCGGCTGTGAAGCGCCGGAGGACCCGGCGCACCCGGCGGGCGGCGCGCAGGACATCGCGGACCGCCTGGTTGCATCGGTCGGCTCGATGCTCTGCTACTGGTACCACTATGCGAATTCGGCGCGACGCATTGAAACCGGGACCGGGGATGATTCCACCGGCGGACATTTCCTGCACCTGCTCCACGGCCAGGCGCCGTCTGCGAGCTGGGTGCGCGCGATGCACACCTCGCTGATCCTCTACGCCGAACACGAGTTCAACGCCTCGACCTTCACCGCCCGCGTGATCGCCGGCACCGGCTCGGACATGTACTCATGCATCGCGGGCGCGATCGGCGCGCTGCGCGGGCCGAAACACGGCGGCGCCAACGAGGTCGCACTCGAGATCCAGCAGCGCTACCGCGATCCCGAGGCGGCGGAAATGGACATCCGCCGGCGCGTTGCGGCCAGGGAAGTCGTCATCGGCTTCGGCCATCCCGTGTATACGATTGCCGATCCGCGCAACGTGGTGATCAAGCGGGTCGCCGCGGCATTGGCGGCCGAGGCTGGCGATGACCGCCTGTACCGCATCGCCGAGCGCATCGAATCGGTCATGTGGGACATCAAGCGCATGTTCCCGAATCTCGATTGGTTCAGCGCCGTCGCCTACCACCTGATGGGAGTGCCCACGGCGATGTTCACGCCGCTGTTCGTGATCTCGCGCACGACTGGCTGGGCCGCGCACGTCATCGAGCAGCGCGAAGATGGCAAGATCATCCGCCCGAGCGCCAACTACACCGGGCCGGAACCCCGCAAGGTTCCACCGGCCGAGCAGAGGTAGTGGACCCGCGATGAGTCATCACGACATCCGCTCGGCTGAGCGGCCCGCGCCGGATCGCGTGCTCGTCGACATCGCCACCTACGCGCGCGACGCCCGCATCGACAGCGCGGTCGCCTACGAGACCGCGCGCTACTGCCTGATGGACACGCTCGCCTGCGGATTCCAGGCGCTCGCCTTCCCGGCCTGCACCAAGCTGCTCGGTCCGGTTGTCCCCGGCGCCACGATGGCGGGCGGGGCGCGCGTGCCGGGTACCAGCTACGAACTCGACCCGGTGCAGGCCGCATTCAACATCGGCGCGATGATCCGCTGGCTCGATTTCAACGACACCTGGCTGGCGGCCGAGTGGGGTCACCCTTCCGACAACCTGGGCGGCATCCTCGCGGTCGCCGACTGGCTGTCACGCCGCGCGACCGCTGCAGGCGGCCGGCCGCTCGCGGTGCGCGACCTCCTGACCGCGATGATCAAGGCGCACGAGATTCAGGGCATCACCGCGCTCGAGAACGCCTACAACCGCGTCGGCCTCGACCACGTGATCCTGGTGCGCGTTGCGACGACCGCGGTGGTGACGGCCATGCTCGGCGGCACGCTGGAGCAGGTTACGAATGCGGTGTCGAACGCCTGGCTCGACGGCGGGGCGCTCAGGACCTACCGTCACGCGCCCAACACCGGCTCGCGCAAGAGCTGGGCGGCGGGCGACGCCACCAGCCGCGGCGTGCGCCATGCGCTCTTTGCCATGACGGGCGAGATGGGCTATCCGTCGGCGCTGTCCGCACCCAAGTGGGGCTTCTACGACGTGCTGTTCCGCGGCCAGCCCTTCAAGTACCCGCGGCCATTCGGCAGCTACGTGATGGAGAACGTGCTGTTCAAGATCAGCTACCCCGCGGAATTCCACGCGCAGACCGCGGTCGAGTGCGCGATGCAGCTGCATCCCGAGCTGCGCGGACGCCTCGACGCGATCGAGCGCATCGTGATCGAGACCCAGGAACCGGGCGTGCGCATCATCGACAAGACCGGCCCGCTCGATAACCCGGCGGACCGGGACCACTGCATCCAGTACATGGTCGCCATTTCGCTGATTTTCGGCCGCCTCACCGCGGCCGACTACGAGGACGAGATCGCGCGCGACCCGCGCGTGGATCTGCTGCGCGCGCGCATGGAGGTGTGCGAGAACCCCGGGTTCACCCGGGACTATTACGCGCCGGACCGGCGCACCATCGGCAACGCGATCCAGGTGTACTTCCGGGACGGCAGCTCGACCGCGCGCGTGGCGATCGACGCCCCGATCGGGCATCGCCAGCGTCGCGCCGAGGCTTACCCGGTGCTGGTCCGGAAGTTCCACAGCTCGCTGGAACCGCTGTATCCCGGGCAGCAGCGCCGGCTGATCGAGGCCCTGTTCGCCGACGCTGCCCGGCTCGACGCCATGCCGGTGGACCAGTTCGTGGCCCACCTCGTGCGCAACTGACCCACGCCGGTCCTCAGTCCCCGAAAATTGACAGCTGGCTGCGGTCGGCCGGCGCGGGACTCTTCTTCCCACGGTTCGCGGCCTTGCGGGGCTTATCGGCAGGCACTGCCCCGGCCAGCCCGCCGAGGTAGCGGGACAGTTCCCGCAGTGCATCTCGCTGCAGGGTATAGATGATGAACCGGCCCCTGGCCCGGCCTTCCAGCAGGCCGGTACGGCTTAATTCCTTGAGGTGAAAGGAAAGGGTCGAAGCCGGGCAGCGCACGGCGCGGGCAATCTCGCCGGCCGGCACCCCCTTGGCGCCCGCCTCCGCCACCCGGGCAAGGATCTGCAAGCGCGTAGCCTGGGCCAACGCAGCCAGAACCGACACCTGTCTCTGAGCCGTCGCGTCGGCCATGCTCCCGGTTCCTGATGATGATTTTGGAACTATAGAACGAAATTTCTTGACGGGCCGCAAGAAACGCCCGTATTGGCCTCTTCACAAGGGGCAAATCGCGCTATATTCGGGCTGTATCGATTTGATGTAACGGGGAATATCGAATCGATATACGGCGTTTTGACATCAGGTACCGAGTTCCTTTCGATCCAACTCGAAATATTCTTCAGCAGAGGGAGTCACGGACGCCGTGAGTGTTGCCGCCTGGGAGAGTCTGCATAAGGCCACGCTCGAACTGGCCAAGTCATCGGGGTTGAAACAAAGGCTGACCGACGCCTGGTCGCGTCACCTGGAAGATCTGTCCGCCAACGAGATACCGGGCGAGCTGCGCGAGGACTTCGAGTCGCTGCGGCTCGCCATGACACGCGTGCGCCCGCTCGCCGGTGAGGGCGCGGTGGCGGCGACGGTGCGCAAGATGTCCATGCGCGAGGCGGACGACTGCGCATCGCGCATCGTGGCGCTGCTCGATACCCTGCACCGCAACGTGACCGCGGTATCAGCCAAGGCCAATGGCCGCGCCGCCGACTCGCAGACCGTGCGCATCCCGACGCTGATCAGCGTCAATCGAGCTTGAATTCGATCGTGTCCCAGCGCGTCGTGTCCTCGTGACGTGCCTGGCGGCGGATAGCGTCGGCCATTTCGCGGCCGTTCCACGGAACCACCTCATCGGCCATCTCGCGCAACTTCGCGGGCACGGCATCGGTCGTGCCGAAGGGCTCCATGACGATCAGCGGCTTGTTGCAGGACTGGGCGTAGAGCCCCTGGTATTCGATCAGCACCGGGTCGCGCGCGTACAGCGACGACAGCAGCATGACCACCTCGGCCTCCGCCATCTGGCGCCGCAGGTCCTCGCGGATCGCCTCCTTCTCCTTGCTGCGGGGTGGCTTCTCCGGCGTCGCGAGGTTGCTGTAAAAGAAGTTCGGCTGGCTCTCGAGGTACTCGAAGACCCGGAAGTACGCTTCGTCCGGCGCGTACAGGTGGGTCACGAACAGCCGGATCGGGTTGTTTTCCGTCACGGTCGAACTCCCGGACGCTGCCCTGTTCGTAGAATACGACTTTTGCCGCGGCGGGGATACGCCAGCTGATGCGCCTGCTCGTCTACAACATCCGCTACGCCACCGGCACCGGCCCGTCCTTCCATCTGCCGGTGCCCGGTGCGGGCTATCTGCGCAGCAGCCGCCGTGTGCTCGAGCAGATCACCGACTTCATCGCGTCCCGCGACCCGGATATCGTCGGCCTGATCGAAGTGGACACCGGCTCGATCAGGAGCGGCATGATCAACCAGGCCGAGTTCATCGCGAGTCACCTCTCGCACTTCTCGACCTATCAGTGCAAGTACGGCGAGGACTCGATCAACCAGTTCATGCCGATCGTGCGCAAGCAGGCCAACGCTTTCCTGGCGGCGCCGCGCGTGCACGGCGAGCGCTTCCACTACTTCGAGACCGGCATCAAGAAGCTGATCATCGAACTGGAGCTCGAGGACGTGGCGGTGTTCCTGGTACACCTGTCGCTGAAATTCCGGCACCGGCACTACCAGCTGCGCCACCTGCACCAGCTGGTCCGGCGGCAGACCAAGCCGGTGATCGTCGCCGGCGACTTCAACACATTCTGGGGCGAGCACGAGATCTACCTGTTCATGCAGGCGGCGGGCTTGCGCAGCGCAAACGTGGCAGGACTCCCCTCCTACCCGAGCCGCTGGCCGCGCAAGGAACTCGATTTCGTCCTCTACGGCCAGGGCATCCAGTCGCAGGGATTCGACATCCCGGCGGTGCCGCTCTCGGACCATCTCCCGCTCGTATTCGATTTCGAACTGGAATCGCGCCGCACGCGCGCTCGCGACGCCACCGCCGCCACCGGGGCGTGAGCCCGCGCGGGCGTGCATAATCGGATCTCCTGCCCCGCGGAGCCGCATCGATGGCGAATTCGCACGCGCACTGGCGCCTCGAAACGGACGCCGACGGCGTCGCGTGGCTGACGCTCGACCAGCAGGGAGCGGGCGCCAATACGCTCGGCAGCGCGGTCATGGGAGAGCTCAACGACCGGCTGGCCGAGATCGAGGCGGCGCGGCCGAAGGCACTCGTGATCCGCTCCGCCAAGGACAGCGGCTTCATCGCCGGCGCCGATATCACCGAGTTCACCGGCCTCGGCGACCTCGAACGTGCCTACCGTCTGGTTCGAACCGGCCAGCAGGTGTTCGACCGCATCGAAACGCTGCCGCTGCCGACCGCCGCCGCGATCCACGGTTTCGCGCTGGGCGGCGGGCTCGAGCTTGCGCTCGCCTGCGATTACCGCGTGGCCGCCGACGACGACCGCCTCAACCTCGGCCTGCCCGAGGTCATGCTCGGCATCCATCCCGGATTCGGGGGCACCGTGCGCACGCCGCAGCTCATCGGCGCGACCGGGGCACTCGACCTGATGCTCACGGGCAAGTCGGTCCGGGGCGAGGCGGCTTTCCGGCTTGGGCTGGTCGACCGGCTGGCGCCGCGCGACAAACTCGACGCGATGGCGAAGGCGATCGCGCTCGCGGCGCCGCCGAAGCGCCGCGCGTCGCTCGGCCAGCGCATGCTGTGCTGGCCCGTGCTGCGCTCCGTCGTCGCATCGCAGGTGCGCAAGCAGGTCGCGCGGCGCGCGAACCCGGAGCACTACCCCGCCCCTTATGCGATCGTCAAGCTGTTCGAGCGCTTCGGTGCGGCGGGCCAGGCCGCATACGAGGCCGAGGCGCGCTCGATCGCACGCCTGTTCCTGAGCGAGCAGTCGCGCAACCTGGTGCGCGTGTTCTTCCTGCAGAACCGCCTCAAGGGACTGGGCGGGAAGTCCTCGCGCAAGGTGGGCCACGTGCACGTGGTCGGCGCGGGCGTGATGGGCGGCGACATCGCCGCCTGGTGCGCCTCGCGCGGCCTCACGGTCACGCTGCAGGACCGCGAGATGAAATACGTGGAGCCCGCGCTGAGGCGCGCCCGGGAATTGGTCGCGAAGCGTGCGCGTTCGAGCGAAGGCGCGGCGGAAATGGCGGCGCGGCTCAGCGCCGACGTCGAGGGCGCGGGCGTGCCGCGCGCGGACATCGTGATCGAGGCGATTTTCGAGAACGCCGACGCCAAGCGCGAGCTCTACGCCAGGCTCGAGCCGCGCATGAAGCCGGATGCGCTGCTCGCCACCAATACTTCGAGCATCGTGCTCGAGGACCTCGCGCAGGGCCTCGCGGACCCGGGGCGCCTGTTCGGCCTGCACTTCTTCAACCCGGTCGCCAAGATGATGCTGGTCGAGATCATCCGCTCGAAGTTGACGCGGCCGCAGATCATCGAGGACGCCCTCGCTTTCACCCGCAGGCTCGACAAGCTGCCGCTGCCGTGCCTGAGCTCCCCCGGATTCGTGGTCAACCGCATCCTCATGCCCTACATGACCGAGGCGATGCTGGCCGCCGATGAAGGCGTGCCACTGTCGCTCATCGATCGGACTGCGACGAAGTTCGGCATGCCGATGGGCCCGATCGAGCTCGTCGACACGGTCGGGCTCGACGTGGCCGCGCACGTCGGCAGGATCCTGGCCGACGCCTACGGCATGCCGGTTCCGAAGGGCACGCCGGAACTGATTGCGAAAGGCTACCTGGGCCGCAAGAGCGGCCGCGGGTACTACGAATGGCGCGACGGCAAGCCGGTCAAGCCCGCAGCTCACGGCCGCGCGCCTGAGGACCTCGAGGACAGGCTCGTGCTGCAGTTCCTCAACGAGGCGGTCGCCTGCCTGCGCGAGGGCGTGGTCGAGGACGCCGACCTGCTGGACGCCGGCATGATCTTCGGCACCGGCTTCGCGCCGTTTCGCGGCGGGCCGCTGCATTACGCCCGCGCGCGCGGCGCGGCGGCGATCGTCGCGCGGCTCGAGCAGCTCGCGGCGCGGCACGGCCCGCGCTTCCGCCCCGACGCCGGCTGGGCGCCGCTCGCCGCGCACCGATGACGGCTATGCTAGGATGCGCGCCCGCATGAGCAGCCCGATTCCGGCGCGGATGCCCGTGGAATGCCGACATGGATGACCAGAAGCCAGTCGATCTCGAGGTGCTGCGCGGCTTCAGCCCGCTCGACGGGCTCAAGCGCGAGAACCTGCATGCGCTCTCGCGCAAGACTCGGTTGCAGGAACTCGACTCGGGCCGCGTGCTATTCAAGGAAGGCGAGTCCGACAAGCGCACCATCTATCTGGTGAACGGCGAGATCGAGCTGCGGGTCGGCGACCGCAGCGTGTCGATGCTGCGCGCGGGCTCGCCCGAGGCGCGAATCGCCATTGCTCCCGGCCAGCCGCGGCGCTTCACCGCGCGGGCCCTCTCCGACGTCACCTTCATCTCCGTGGACTCGGACCTGCTCGACGTCCTCATCACCTGGGACCAGACCGGTACCTATGAGGTCAACGAGATCTCGGGCGGCGGGGCGGCGGGCGCTGACGACTGGATGACCGTGCTGCTGCAGACCAAGGCGTTCCACCGCATCCCGCCCGCCAACCTGCAGGCGCTGTTCATGCGCATGCAGCACGTGGCCTGCCGGGCCGGCGAGGTCGTGATTAAGCAGGGCGCCGAGGGGGACTACTTCTACGTGATCACCAAGGGCACCGCGTTGGTCACCCGCGAGACGCCCATGAACCGCGACGGGCTCAAGCTCGCCGAACTCGGCGTCGGCGAGTCTTTCGGCGAGGAGGCGCTGATCTCCGATGCCAAACGCAACGCGACCATCACCATGCTGACCGACGGCGCGCTGGTCCGCCTCGGCAAGCAGGATTTCAACGAGCTCCTGAACGAGCCGTTGCTGCACTGGGTGGACCTCGAGCACGCGCGCGAGCTGATCACGCGCGGCGCGCGCTGGCTGGACGTGCGCCTGCCCTCGGAGTACGAGGCCTTCCACCTGGAGGGCGCGATCGGCGTGCCGCTCTACTTCATCCGGCTCAAGGTCAAGACACTCGATCCCAAGGTGCCTTACGTCGTGGTCTGCGACACCGGCCGGCGCAGTTCGGCCGCGGCCTTCCTGCTGTCGGAGCGCGGCTTCGACGCCTATTGCCTGCAGGGCGGGATTTCGGGCAACCGGCTCGGCCCCGAATAGGGCCGTCGGCTCACATCGTGTGCGTGGCCTTGTCCCCGCCGAGCGCGCCGGCGAGATAGGACTCGATCTTCTTCTGAGTGGTGCCGCGGTCCTGTTCGCTGAACTGGACGCCGATGCCGGCCGTGCGCTTGCCCTGCGCGCCCTTGGGCGTCAGCCAGATCACGCGCCCGGCGACCGGCAGCTTCTCCTCCTCGCCCATGAGGTTGAGCAGCATGAACACCTCGTCGCCGAGCCGGTAGCTCGAGTTCGTCGGGATGAACAGGCCGCCGTTCTTCACGAACGGCATGTAAGCGAGGTACAGCGCGCTCTTGTCCTTGATCGTGAGCGTCAAGAGGCCTGGCTTGGTCGAAGGCGCGCGCATCTTCACCCCGGTCACTCCTGCACCGTGCGATCCGCATCCGCGAGGAATGCTGCGACCGACACCAAGAGCCCCTCGAACAGGAGCTGCATGTTCAACGTACTGCCTGCCAGGCGGCGCGCGTCGCGCAACTCGTCCAGCAGGCGGTAACCCGACCGTATCTTCCGGTCGCGGCCCGGGCCCCGCAAGCATGGTAGTCGATTATTGTTAACCAGGTCACTCGACAGGCCCGCGG
>JBQTKI010000061.1:0-29017 GCA_052386275.1 Gammaproteobacteria bacterium | reverse complement strand
GAGAACCTACTCGAGCAGCTCCACTGCCTGCATTGCGCGCTCGAGCATGTCTTTCAGGTCATCGGAAGGAACGAACTGCCTGACCTGGAATGTCACGAGATAAAGAAAATCAGGGTCCGCCCTGGCGCTGCGAGAATCCGGCACTTTGGAATCCAGCACCCTGGAAATCTTGGTGATAGGCTGTTCGTAGCGGGGACGGCCCGAGAAGTCGCCCTTGCGCGCCACGATGTCGGCCCAGTCCCGAGTCTCGTCGGCAGGGGTGGTGGGCGCCGGCCTGGACCAGCGCGTCACCTTCACGTAGGTCTCTTCTTCGGGGTCCTCGGACACCAGGAAGTTCGCAATGTCCCATTTGACGGCGCCGTCGTCCACGTAATAGGCGAGCTGCATCGACATCCGGCTGTCTTCCCTGATGTCCTGCAACCAGTTGTCGAGGTTCAGCCGAAAGCGGGGCGAGGAGAACCTGACGCGCCTGCCCATGTCCAGATCGAGGCGAAGGGACTTGAATATCTCGGGGTGCAGATCCGGCAGCGTCATGAACGTCCGCCAGTCGCGTAGCGCCGCGTAGTAGCCGGTATAGGCGTAGTCGCTGAGGAATCTCATCTGGGCGGAGACCGCGTGCCGCATCCCTGACGGGGCGATCTGGAGCATCAGATCGGCACCGTCCGGCTTTGGCAGCGCCAGCACGCTGGCAATCATGTCGACAAACCCGAACGACCAGGTGCGCAGCTGCCACTTCCGCCCATAGCGGTCGACATGCCATTCCTCGGATGCGGCCGGGCCCAATGAAGTGATGCGCACCATCTGATCGGCAATCGGGCGAGTCAGAGGCATGCCCTTCAACAGGAGATCCATGAAGACTTCGGAATCGGTGAACAGGTCGGCCAGTGGCACCGCCGACGGCTTGCGGAGTTTCAATACCGACATCCCCGAGCTCTGGGCGATGCCCAGTTCACCATCCGGTGGCAACACAACGTCGGCCACGCGGTTGGCCGGGACCTGGTCCCACTCACCATTCGTCTGTTGGGCAATGATCTGCAGGGTGGCCGCCCAGTTCGCCTTCGACAGCAGGCGCCGCGAAGTCTCGCCCTTCGGAAATAGGCGAGCCTCGTGCTGTCGAATCAACTCGGCCATGGATTCGTCGTAGAAATCGTTCGTCGCCTTGACGAAGGCGGACGCAAACTCCTGGTACGACATCGGCAGTGGAATCGTCTTGTCGAGCGTGGCGACGATCGTGACCGGGGCGATTGCGACGCCAAACGACTGCCGCGTACGCAGCCGGGCGGCAGAATCGAACTTTGGATTCAGGACGCGCGCGATCGGCAGGGCATAGTTGAGGTTCTCATTGGGTGAAATGGCGACCACCACGCCGATGACACGGCCCTTGTCGTCAAGCAGCGGCCCGCCGCTGTTTCCCGGCGAGGCGGCTGCCGAGAATCGCAGCCAGTTCCAGGCACCCTCGCGTTCCTCGGGGGTTTCCGATGTGAGCAGGCCATCGCGAATGACGATGCCTTCGCCAAGGGCATTGCCAATGGCGTGCGCGGTGCCGCCGATTACGGGCTTCGTGTTGACCGGCAGCGGCTTGGCGGTGAAGTCGTCGAGCAGCGAGAATATGACGTAGTCCTCGGCCAGCGAAAGCTGGTGGATCTCCCCGATTTCGTGCACCGCGCCACCCTGTGTGCGGATCAACACGGTTTCGTAGGAGGCGGCCATCGCCGCGGCCAGCACGTGCGCGGCGGTCACGAAGCGATTCTTGTCGAGCACGAACGCGGTGCCGATCGGTTGATACTTGTCCTGCCGTATCGCGAACGGCACGAGTTCCAGGGGCAGGGGTCGCTCGTAGCGGAGTGCGCCTTCCGGCGGTTTCGGCACGACGACCTCGAACGTGGCCACGCGCGCCTTCTTCTCCAGGGCGACGCCGAGTGCGGCTGCCGAGGCTGAAGCAGCGGCAAGCCCGGCCATGACCAAGCCGGCAGCGAGGGTGCGAATCGTGCTCTCGACTGGCGCAACAGGCATGGGCGCTCCCCGGATCAGGATAGCTGAAATGCAGCCGGCTATGGCCCGGGCAGCGCCGTCAGGACCCTGACTTCACCGGGAGACGATGGCGTCGAGTTGTCGAACGCCCCCGTCAGCGCGACGCCCGGCTTTCCGAATGCGATATTCGTCAGGTAGCGCGTGGGCAATTCCGTCATGCCCAAGAGTTCCCCGGCCGGCGAGAACCGCAGCAGCCGGCCTTCGCCATAGATCGCGACGTAGAGCGCCCCATCAGGCCCGAACTCCAATCCATCCGGACCCGTCATCGCATAGGCGCGACGATAGCGCGCCGGCCGGCGCATCCTGGCGATGTCCACGAAAGTGCTCACCGCACCGAGCCGGCCTGCTGCCTGAATGTCGTAGCGAAGCACTCGTCCCCGCAAGTGTTCGCTGACATAGAGCGCATCGCCCGCGACATGCACGCCGTTGGGATACGAAAGCGGCCCCGCGACGCGCTTCAGTACGCCATCCGCCGCCAAGTGCATGAGCCATCCCTGTGGGCGAGTGCTACGGGCGAATCGGCCAGGGTCGCTAAAATAGACTCCGCCCGCGTCATCGGCACTCGCGTCATTCGGGTCCATGAGCGGCCTGCCCGATTCGTCGCGATCCCACCGGAGGATTTCCCTTCCTGCGGCATCCACCGAGACGACGCGCGCGCCCAAGTGGCAAAGCACGAGCAAACCCTCGCCATACGGCGCGATCGCGGTCGGGCCGCAACCCTGCTGCGCGAAGAAAACGCTTACGCTCTCGCCTTCGACCCGCATGATTCGGTCCGCGCGCATTTCCGCGAAGTAAAGCCGCTCGCCCTGCCACAGCGGCCCCTCCGGGTAAAGTGCGGGAATCAGGTGCGCTTCCTCGGCGCGAATCGGGCCCAGGCTGGCGCCGGCAAGCGCCAGCAATAGTAGAAGCCTAACGGCCATCGACGCGCGCCCGCATCGAGAGCGCCATGAGCGCGATCCCGCAGGCAATCACGACCGCGGCGAACGTCAGAATGATGTCGCGGCTTCCGAGGAAACGCATGAGATAGAGCGGCGCGCCCAGGGTGCCCACGACATTGCCGATCGTCGTGATGGAATAGACCGACCCCGCCACGCGCCCGCCATGTTGCGCGTCGGTGAGCAGCAGGCGCACCGCGAACGGCGAAAAGAAGCTCAACAGCATCATCGGCAGGAACATCAATGCGACGGATGCCATCAGCACCGCCGGCGGATCGTAGCCGAGGTTTTGCAGCATCCAGTCCAGCATGGAAGTGGCGAAGAACGGCACGGCGAGCACGAAGAACCCGGCGACCAGCACAACGCCGCCCAGCACCTGCGAGCGCGGCATCCGGTCTGCGACCATTCCCCCGAGGTAATAGCCGGCCATCATCGCGAGCATCACGGTCGCTATCATGCAGGCCCAGGTCTCGATGGCGCTGCCGAAGTAGGGCGTCATCACCCGGATCGCGGCCATCTCGACGCCCATGAGCGCGGCGCCCAGCAGGAAGCCGATGAAGAGGATTGCAGCTTGCTTCCAGGCTCTCACACTCCGTTCCCCGCTCAGATTCGGCCGGCGCGGCAGCGCCGGTCGTAGTTCATGTAGCCGACCGGGGCGAAATCGTCGGTGAACGGCGAGGATTCTACGGCGACGCCGGGGCGCCGCTTCGACAGCATCTCCTCCAGCGGATATCGCAGCGAATGCGTCCGCTGCAACTCCTGCGCGCGAGTCAGGAGCTGCGCTTCGGACCTGGCCGCGCCGTCGTGCGCGATCAGCACCCAGTTGCCGCCAGCGCGATAGAGATCGACGTTCGCAAACACCGCGCGCGCGGTCGCGACCATGCGATCCACGTCGAGCACCCTCGGCATGATGTTCTGCGCCACGACACCGCCGGGCGCGAGCCTCTGCCTCAGGATCTCGAAGAACTCGCGCGTCACGAGATGAAACGGCACCAGCGTGCCCTGGTAGGCATCCACCAGGATAAGGTCGAAGCTCTCGCTCGCGCGCGCCATATAGACACGTCCGTCACTCGTGACGAGCTCGAGCCGCGGGCCGCGCCTGACGCCGAAGTATTGCTGCGCCAGCTCGACCACGCCGGGGTCGAGCTCGACGCAGGTGACGTGCGCGGTCGGGATGAAGTCGTGAATGTAGCTGGCGATGCGGCCGCCGCCCATGCCGATCTCGACCACGCGGGCGGCGTTCGCCGCATAGGCGAGGGCGACCGTCAAGAATCGCGTGTAAACGATGGGCAGTTCGGCGGGATCGCGCGGGTTGTAGCGGCTCTCGGTGAAGAGGCACTCGTTGACGCCGAAGCGCATCGTCAGGTACTGGCCGTCGCGGTCCACGTAGGTCGTCGCATACTGCGACTCCCGCCGCGCGACGCCGCCGAGGCGGTGACCTTGCGCCCAGGCCGCCGGCCCGTGGGTGGCGCACAGGGCCGCCATCAATCCTTGTGTGAACGTGCGCCGATCGAGCCGCTGTTGCATTTCGCTCCCCTTGCGGTACGAAGGGTGACGAAGGCCGTCCACCAGAGCAAGGCGCCGCGCAGCACGGCCAAGTCCGCTTGCCAGCCCGCGGGAGCCGTTACGAGCGGCCAGTCCAGGAACGCCCAATCAACGGCAGCCATGCGAATCAGGCACTTGCATGGATGCTGGTCAGGTCAGATTTTCCACGAGCCACCAGGACCTGTTGACGCGTCGCCGTCGA
This sequence comes from Gammaproteobacteria bacterium, assembly GCA_052386275.1. Lineage (GTDB taxonomy): Bacteria > Pseudomonadota > Gammaproteobacteria > Steroidobacterales > Steroidobacteraceae > SCUD01. Next base: position 24,304 of record JBQTKI010000061.1, on the reverse strand, counting down.
TGGGACTAGCGTTGCCTCCGCCGGGAGGGATCCCAGGTGTTTGGTCAGGGCACCGTAAGAGTCAGCTGCAACTGGACGCATTGGATGCGTCGCCAACAATCGTGAAAATGCAAGTGCCGCTTTGCGCCTGGGTCAGCGCGCTCGTCTGCGCCCTGGGCTCGGGGGCGGCTATCGCAAGCACGCGCGCCGTGTTGATCGGCATCAATGACTATGCCGCCCCCGGCGTCAGCGACCTCCGCGGTACGCACGCCGATGTGGCCACGATGAAGTCGTTGCTGATCAATGAATTCGGGGTCGAGCCGCAAAGTGTCGTCGAGCTACTCGATTCCCGCGCCACGCGTGCCAGCATCATTGCCACAATCAGGCGGGAGCTCATCGCGAAGTCCGCCCCGGGCGATGTGGCGATTCTGTACTACAGCGGCCACGGCTCGAAACTGCGCGACCAGTCGCGCGACGAAACCGACGGCTGGGACGAAACGCTCGTCGCGCAAGATTCGCGCCTGCCGAATGTCTACGACATCACCGACGACGAAATCAATGCGCTGCTCGCGGAGCTCGCCGGCAAGACACCCAATATCACGGTCATTTTCGACAGCTGCCATTCCGGCACCGCCGCACGCGGTCTCAGCACCGGGCGCAGGATCGACGCCGACCCGCGCGTGCCGCCGCCCGGCGCGGTTACGGCGCGCCAGACGGCTCCGGACGGAGCGTCGGACCTGATCACGCTGGGGGCGAACTTCACGTTGCTGTCGGGTTCGCGCGCCAGCGAGCTGTCGAACGAGGACTTGATCGACGGCCAGATTCAGGGCGCTTTTACCCACAGCCTTGCACAGGCGCTGCGAAGCAAGTCGAGCGCCTCCTACCGTGAGGTGTTCCCGGAGGTTGCCGCGCGCGTGTCTGCGCGCTTTCCGGCACAGAATCCACAGCTCGAAGGCAGCGGGCTCGATTCGAGGATATTCGGCCTGCCTGCGCGCTCCGGGCCCCGGTACCTGCGAGTCGAGCCGGAACGCCCCGGTCGCGCTGCCGTCGCGGCCGGCGCGATGTATGGCCTTGCGGTGGGAGCCGAGTTGCAGGTTTATCCGCCCGCAGGCGACGGCAGCGCGACTGCGCCCGTCGCGACGCTCGTGCTCACCGAGGTGACGGCAGATGCAGCGCGCGGCAGGCTCCAGGGAGCGAGCACGATTCCCGCCGGATCGCGCGCTTTGGTCACCGAGATTCCAATCGGCGGCCGCAAGCGCAGCATCTGGCTGGCCGCCGACCTGCCAAATTCGCTACGCGATGGCCTTCGCACGATGCTCGCGCAGCATCCGAGCCTTGTGATCGCATCGCAGGTCGACGAAAGCCAGGCGAATGCGGATTTGCGTGTCGTCGCGCAAGGAGACCGCGCCGCCGTCATGGGTCGCGATGGCACGATTCTGAGCGACTCGGTGGTTGTGGGGTCCGACCTGGCGGCGATGCGGGTCGTCACGCAACTGGAAGACTGGGCGCGCTGGGTATCGCTGCTCGAACTGTCGAATCCGAACTCGCCTTATGCGCTGAGGCTGACGCTGCGAGTGGCCGACTCCGCCGTGGGCTCGCCCGCTCCCAGCGCCGTGAGCCACGAGACGCGCGTCACGGTGCGTCTCGAGAATGCATCGAACGCCAGCGTCTATTTTTCGCTGCTGAACCTCGGCAGCAGCGGGCGCATCGCGCTGCTTTACCCGCTACCCGGTGCGGAGGAGCAGCTGGCGCCCGGATCGGTGTTCGAACGCAGCTATCGCATGACCGTGCCGGCCGGTCGCGGCGCACTGATGGATGTGTTCAAGGTCATCGCCGGCGATGCGCCGATCGACGGCAGCATTTTCCAGCAGGCTGCCGTCCGTAGCGACAATTCCGCGACATGGAATTCGTTCCAGCGCTTCATCGCCGACCGCGCCAGAGCGCATTCCCGGGACGCCGAGGCCGTTGCGGTCAATGAATGGGTGACGGCCCAGGCCAGCCTGCTGGTGACGCGTTCCGCGCCGATCCTCGAGGATTTGTCGTTCGCCGTTCACTACGCGGAAGCGAAGAGCACTGCGGCCGTGGAACAGGCACTGACCGGTCAGCGCTCGCTCTGCGCCGATCCCACTTCCGACGCCGACTGCGCCCGCGCGGCACCATTGCTGCCCGGCGACGACACGGTCTTCGAAGTGCGCTCGCCGATGCTGACGGGCCGCCGCGGAGTCGGAAGCGAGAGTTATCGCTCCGTGGGCCAGGCTTTCGACGAGGCCTATGCCCTGCGCGACAGTATCGGCGCCGATTACGCCGAACCGCTCCTCAAGGTGACGACGCCCGTTGACGACGATACCGGCGGTCCCGGTACCCGGGGAGGGGACAGTCCACCGGATCCCATCGCGGCCGCGGATGACATCTGGAGCCTCAGGTACGCCAACGTGCTGGCGGCAAAGCAGCTGGTACGTGACACGAAGGGACGGCCAGAGGGCTCGGAGGCCGCAGGCGTACTGATCGCGCATCCCGATACCGGCTTTACACAACATCCGGAAAACTGGCAAGGCACGACGCCGCGACCCGTTTTCTCGGAGCGGGGCCACGACTACGTCGACGATGACGACGACGCACAGGACCCGCTGCTCGACAGCGGCCTCCTGGCGCATCCCGGCCACGGCACGGCCAGCAGCAGCGTGATCGTGAGCCCGCCACTCTGCCAGCTCGCCGGCAAGACCCATTGCGTCAGCGGCGCCGGGGCCGGCGCGCGCGTCATTCCATTGCGCGTCCATACATCGGTCGTGGTGTTCGATACCAAGCGACTGGCGCGCGCGATCATGGATGCCGCCAATGGCAGGCTTGGCGGCAAGGTCGATGCGATTTCGATCGCGATGGGAGGGCCACCCAGTCTGACGCTGCGCAAGGCCGTGCGCCGGGCGGAGCGGCAGGGCGTGCTGCTGATCGCTGCAGCCGGCAATTACGTGCAGACCGTCGTGTGGCCGGCGCGCTTCAACCAGGCCATCGCCGTTTCGGCGATCAATCCCCGTTGTGTGCCATGGAAACACGCCTCGCATGGCCGCGCGGTGGACATCAGCGCGCCGGGCGAGGGCGTATGGCGCGCCACCTTCGACGACCAGAGTGCCTTCGACATCGGCATGGGTGCGGGCACTACGTTTGCGACCGGAACGACGGCCGGGATCGCGGCCTTGTGGCTGGCACATTTCGCAGATGATCCGAAGCTCGAGCAATTGCGCAGCTCAGGGCAACTCGCCGACGCGTTCCGGCAGGCGCTGCAAGCCACTGCCTGGAAGCCGGAGAACCCTCCATCGGGCCGGCCCCCGGGCGTCGATTGTGGAGATGCGTCGCGATGGGAGGCCGACGAGTACGGACCGGGTATCATCGATGCGCGTGCACTGCTCGAGCGCCCGCTGCCGGCGGTCACGCGTGCGCTCGAACCCGAGGACTCGGAGTCGCGCGTGCCGCAATGGGCAACGTTGTATGCGCAGCGTGCAGATACGGCGCGCATCGAGGGGGATTACCAGGCGCTCTTCGGGACCCTTTCCATGGATGCCGCATCCCGATTCGAGACCGAGGTCATGTATCACTATGCGATGAGTGCGGACGTGCGTGAGTCGATCGACCGGCTGGTCGCTGCAGGCGCCGGCGGCGAGCGCCTGCTGTCGGTGCGCAATGCGCTGCTGAGCCAGGATCTGTCGGCACGACTTCGGACCGCGCTGCGAGGCGCTTGAGGTAGGCCATGCGAAGGCTCGCGGTTTGGGGTGTGCTGTACCTGCTGTTCCCGGCAGCCGTGGCGGCGCAGGAACTGCCGCAGAAGTATGCATTGCTGATCGGAATCGATCGATATATGCACGAGTCCAGGGCCGAGTTCCGAAGCGCTGGAATCCCTGCGCTCCAGTTCGCGGCGCGCGACGCGAAGCACCTGAAGCAGCGTCTTGAAAGCCAGGGGTACATCACCACGGAGCTGTCAAATGAGTACGCGACACGCCGCGCGCTGATCCTGAATCTGCTGCGCATGGCGGAGATCGTGCGTCCGGAGGATACCTTCGTTCTTTACTATGCAGGCCATGGCGTGCGTCGCCAGAAGACCGGTACGGTGTACTGGCTCAACCACGATGGGGATCCCGTGTATCCCGACATCGAAGGCATACGCGTCAAGTCGCTCATCGAGCTGGTCAACGAGATACCGGCGCGTCGCAAGCTGGTGCTGCTGGATCATTGCTACGCCGGTCAACTGGAAGAAGTGCCGATCACCGGCGCCTCCGAAGACGATTCGAGAGCGCGGTCCGGCGGCCAGTCAGAACCGAGACTCGTCATGTCGCGCGATGCGTTGCCCGTCGAAGTGGAGAACGTGATCAGTCAGCAGGCGAGCGGCATGGCCGTCGTAGCGGCTTCGCGCGGCCTGGCATTCGAAGTCACGGATGACCGGCACGGCGTGTTTACGGCCGCGCTGCTTTCGGCCATCACCACTGCGCGCGCGGACTTGAGCAACCAGGACGGCAACCTGTCCGTCGGCGAGATCATCGACTTCGTGTACCAGGAGGTGCAGCGCCTCTCCCGGGCCAAGCAGTTCGAACAAAAGCCCGTGTCACAGGTGAAGAGCGCGAATGAAGCGGAGATGCGTTCCTGGCAGCCGCTGATGCGCAATCTGCGCAATGATGAAGTGCCGGCGGCGGCGCAACGCTTTCGGACCCGTCTTGGCCAATGGGCAAGCCAGGGCCGCATTCCGCAGCAGGTGCTCACCGACTGCGAGGGAGTCATCAGTCGTTGGGAACAGTCGCCGGACGCGCTGGCACCGATCGACGAAGGAATCATCTTCCTGCTGCGCCAGTATCTCGACTCTCCGCCGGCGGCCGAGGAGGCGCTGATAGCGGCCAAATTGGCTGAGGAAGTCGAGTACTTCCGGGGGGCACGCTGATGCGTATCCGACGTTTCGGACAGCACCTGGCATGGGCTGTCCTCGGGCTGCTCGCGTGTTCCAACGCGGTGGCCGCGGTGCCATGGAGCGTCGAACAGGGCGCAACACGCGTGCTGCTCGTGACTGCCGATGACGCCACGCAGTCCGAACTCACCCGCGTGGCGCAGGCACTGCAACTTTACTACGGGGCGACAGCGGATACCACTCACCTGCTGTTTCGCGATGCGGCGCGTGCGGAGACGATTGAACGAGCGCTGTTTGAGTTGTTCAGGCAGACATCGTCGCGGGACACGTTGATCATCGTACTCGGACTCGCACTGCACAATGAAGGGCGCATCCTGATCACGCACGATTTCGATCCAGAACGGCCATGGACCGGTTTGTCGCTGGATTTGCTGCAAAAACTGGCGATGGGCGGGATCGCTGGCACGTACTGGCAATTCACGCCCAGTTGCGGCCCCGCGACCAAAGCTGAGTTCGGTACGGTGCGGCAGACTTCGAATGCCTATCTGGGGGAGACTGGCATCGGCATGTCCGTGGTGACCTTCTGCGAAGCAGGCGGCATGTCGCCCGGGCGCGAGTTTGCGCGGGCGTTGGCCACCATGCTCGAGGACGCCGCGGCATACCGCACCGGGCAGGGATCGGCGGGAGCGGTCATTGCGATGGACGAAGTGTTCGGGCGCCTGTCGAAAGCCGCCCGGGACGTGCAGGTCCGCCGGGAATACGTGGCGGCTCGCGGCGCCACCTTGCGCGTGCGCGCGGCGGCACGCTCACCGGGCGATCTATATGCGAGCTTGATCGCGGCGTCGACCGACGCCGACGTCATTGCCGTCCTGGATCGGGCAGTGGAGCAAAGTCGTTCCTCGAACGACACGGTCAACGCTGCACAAATCGCCGACACGCTTGTGAAATACGCTGTCACGACTTCGGTGGACATGAATCGCCGCGCACGGGCCGTGCAGGCTCTCGGGTCCCTGCCCGCGGACGCCGCGCGTCCCGCTCTCGAGCGCGTTTTCGCAATGGCAGGCGACGGCGCCCTGCGTGCGACGGCGCTGCGCGAATGGCAGCGCGTCGCCAAGCCCGGCGACACGTCTTTGATTCATGCCGGACTCGGCGACACCGATTCGGCCGTGCAGACTGCAGCGCTGTTTGCGGCCGCGAGCGCGGGAGACAAGAGCCTGTCGGATGTGGTGATCAAGGCGCTCCGGAGCGACGACGATGCACGAGTGAAAGCGGCCGCCGCTCGTGCACTGCTGGCCGTCGCGGAGCCCGCGATCGCCGAGGCGGTGCTGGTTGCGGCGCTCCAGGATGGCGCCGAAACCGTTCGCGCGGAGACAGCGGGTTCGCTGGGGCAGCTGCCGCTCAGTGCAGCTGCCGCGCGACCGCTGCTGGCGGTCGCAACGTCCGACTCGTCGCCGTTGGTGCGCGAAAAAGCGACCTACGCCCTGGGCGCGCTGTGGCCGCAGTTGCCGGACGAGGAGCAATTGATTGTCCAGCGGGCTCTACTCGACATCGTGGGAACCCCCAAAGAGGCCGAAGGCGTTCGCATTGCGGCCGTGCATGCGTTCGGGCGCCGCGGCGTGGCCGCGGGCAGCGAGCGGATCGTGAGCATCGCACGGAGGAACAGCGAGCCGCCGGCATTACGACGGATGGCGATCGACGTGATCGGCCAGCTCAAGCTGGGCAGCGCTGTTGCCGTTCTTGCCAACATCGCGGATGACGAGAAGGAGAAGACGGATCTGCGCATCGCCGCCGTCGCGGCGCTCGGCAGCATCGGTGACGGCAGGGCGACGGACGCGCTGTGGGAGCTGACGGCGGGCAATTCGGTCGATGTCGCAGCGGTTGCACGGCGTGCGCTCGACCAGGCCACGACATACCCCCGTGCGGCGGCGGCAGCGATTGCCGATGCCGAATTGCCGATCGAGCGCCGTGCGGCGGCAGCCCGGTTGCTGGGCAATGCTCCGGACGCGCGCGCCTTCGACGTGCTGATTTCTGCGCTCGCGGACCCAAGCCAGGAACTGCTCGAATCCGTCATTGCGGCGCTGTCCCGATTCGAGCAGCCCCCGTATCCCGAGCGCATGGCCGAGGTACTGGCGTCGCCTGGCGACGCGGCGCGAAGGAGCCGCGTTGGCGTTGCGCTCGCGCTCGCCAGCATGAACAGCGAAGCGTCACGCGGGATCCTCGCGACCCAGGCCGCCGCACCGGACGAGGGCGTGCGTTATGCGGTCGCTGTCGGCCTCGGCGCCACCCAGGCCACGCAGGAGGAATACGGGGCACTGGCCGCATTGTCACGCGACAGGAGCGCCCGCGTGAAGACGGCAACTGCGGCTTCGCTGGGGGGCATCGAGAACTTCAATGTGGCCGACATCCTCGAGCCGATGACCAAGGATGAAGACGCTGGAGTGCGCGCGGCTGCCGTCGAAGCAATTCGCGCCGTCCTGGCACGAGGCACGCCATCGCAGCGCCGTTGACGCCGACAACCCGCAGAGCGGCCGGTACCGCCGCTGGTCCTTCCCCATCGTGACTCAGTACATTCAGGGTGCCGCTTATCGTCTCCGTATAGCTTGATCCCCGCGGCTCGGCGATAGTCATGGCCGCAAGCCTGAGGGAGGGGTCGAGATGGCATCACTGGGCCGCAAGATCACGCTTTCTGTCCTCGCGATTCTCCTGGTGGGAATCGCCGCCCTGGCCATCGCCATGGGTTACAACTCCGCCTGCGCCCCCGCACCCGCGCTCGCCCCTGGAGCCGCGACCATGAAAGCCGTCGTCCGCCGCTGCTACGGCCCGCCCGACGTCCTCGCCTTCGAGGAGATCGAAAAACCCACCCCGGCCGACAACCAGCTCCTGGTCAGAGTCCACGCCGCCAGCGTCAATCCCGCCGACTGGCACTATGTCCGCGGCGAGCCCTACCTGATGCGGCTCGATGCCGGCTTCGGCGCACCCAAGAATCCCCGCGTCGGCATCGACTTCGCCGGCACGGTGGAAGCGGTCGGCAAGAACGTCACCAGGTACCAGCCCGGCGACGAGGTCTTCGGCGGCGGCAACGGCTCCCTGGCCGAGTTCATCGTGATCAAGGAAGTGGGCAACCTCACGCGCAAGCCCGCCAACATCAGCTTCGAAGAGGCCGCCGCCGTCAACGTCGGCGCGCTCACTTCGCTGCAGGCCCTGCGCGACGGCGGCATGGTCAAGCCCGGCCAGAAGGTGCTGATCAACGGATCCTCGGGCGGCGTCGGCACTTACGCCGTGCAGCTCGCCAAGTGGATGGGCGCCGAAGTGACGGCCGTCTGCAGCACGCGAAACGTCGAGCTCGTACGCTCCCTCGGCGCCGACCACGTCATCGACTACACCCAGGAAGACTTCACCCAGGGAACCGAGCGCTACGACGTCGTCATGGACAACGTGGTCAATCGTCCGCTGCTCGAGATCCGGCGCATTCTCAAACCACAGGGGAAGTACCTCGTCATCGGCGGCGGCGGGCCCGACACTGACCCATGGATCGGCGCATTCAAGGCGCCCGTCAAGGCGATGGTGATCTCCTGGTTCGTGGAGCAGGAGATGAAGTTCTTCCTGTCGCATGGGAGCGCCGAGGACCTCGGCATGCTCGCGGGGCTCCTGGAATCCGGCAAGATCAGGTCCGTGATCGATCGGCGCTATCCGCTCGTCGAGGCGGCGGAAGCAATGCGCTACCTCGAGGCGGGCCGTGCGAGAGGGAAGGTCATCGTCACCGTCAACTAGCCGCGACGGCCTGACCTACATCTGCTTGAATAGATGCAGGAAATTGCGGCTGACCGGCAGCGTCTCGGGGCGGTTCTTGAGGTAGATGTCCGCGGTCTCGTTGTCCCCGCGCCTGACGTGGCTGATCGCGCGCAGGTTCACGATCGCCGAGCGGTGCACCTGCGCGAAATGCGCCGGGTCGAGGCGCGCCGCCAGGTCCTTGAGCGGCGTGCGTACGAGGGCTTCCGCCGGCTTGCCGTCGTCGCCGCGCCAGGCGACCAGCGTGTACTTGCTGTCCGCGCGCAGGTAGTCGATGTCGTCCGCCGCGATCAGGCGCAGGGTCTGTCCCACCTGCGCCTTGACCCAGCGCAGCGGCTCTACGCCGGTCCTCCCTTGCAGGCGCTCGAGCTGGTCCATGAGCTGCTGGAGCAGCGCCTCCGTGTTCGTCGCGGGCTGCGCTGCGCGCAGGCGTTCCTGGAGGCGCAGGACGGTGTCCGCGAGCCGCGCCTGCTCGACCGGCTTCACGACATAGTCAAGCGCGCCCTGCTCGAAGGCCTGCACCGCGTAGTGGTCGTAGGCGGTGACGAACACGAGGTGGGCACGCCGGCCGATGTGCTGCGCGGCTTCGACGCCATTGAGCCCCGGCATCTGCACGTCGAGGAAGCAGATGTCCGGCCGTTTCGCGTCGAACATCTGGATCGCTTCGCGGCCGTTGCGTGCCTGCGCCACGATCTCGAGCTCCGGCCAGGCCTGGGCGAGCTGGCGCGTGAGCGCCTCGCGCAGCAGCGGCTCGTCATCGGCGATGAGCGCGGTCGGGCGTGCCGCCGTCATGATGCCGTCTCCCGCGCCGGGAAATCGAGCGTCGCGATGACGCCGCGCGGCTCCTGCGCGCTGACCGCAAGCGTCGCCGATTCCCCGAATACCAGTTGCATCCTCTCACGTAATGCCGCAAGCCCCGAGCCCAGCCCCTGGTTCGAGGCCTGCAATCCCGCGCCGCTGTCGCGCACCAGGACTTTGCAGCGATCGCCCAGGCGGCGCACGATCACCTCGATCCTGCCGCCGTCCTCGCTCGGGTCGATGCCATGGCGCACGGCGTTTTCGACCAAGGTCAGGAGCGTCATCGGCGGGCAGCGCAGGGCGAGCGCCGATTCGTCCGCCTTGAGCTCGAACTGGAGCCGGTCCGGCATGCGCATCTTCATGAGGTCGAGGTAGGCCCGCACGAGCTGCAGTTCCTGCCCGAGTGTCGTCGCCGGCTCGTTCAGCCGCGGCACCGCGGCGCGCAGGTAGGCGACCAGGCTCCGCAGCACTTCGGAGGCCTGCGGTGAACCCGCATCCACCAGCGCCTGCACGTTCGCGAGCGTGTTGAAGAGAAAATGTGGTGCCACCTGCGCTTGCAGCAGGTTCAGGCGGGCGTCCAGCGCCTGGCGCTCCATCTCGCTTCTTGCGAGATCGAGCGCGAGCGCCTGTTCGCGCGCCAGCGCCTCCTTCTGCCGCACCAGCGCGCCGAGCGCCACCCAGGGCGACATGAAGACGCCGAAACCCGTCAGCGTGCCGTAGCCTTCCATGCGCTCCTGGACTTCCCAGAAAGGCGGCGCGCCCGGCTCTGTGGACCCGATCCACATCACTGTGGTCACGAACGGCACGCAGGCAGCGCAGGCTACGACCTGCAACACCCAGCGCGGCGGCCAGCGCGGCAATCGCCTCGGCCATTGCTCGAAGAGGCCAAACACCATCATGACGATGAATCCGAGCCCGACGAAGCGCACCACTGCAGACCACCAGCTGGACTTCCAGCCGAGGCCGAACAGCGCGCCCCAGAAGAACGAGAACAGCAGCGTGAAGGTCACTCGCTTCCAGTTGAAGGCGAGCGCCAGGCCGCGAGGGGCGGGGAGGGCCGTAGAGGACATGGTCAGAGGATAGTCGAGTCCCGGGACCGAGTCCTGCCGTACGGCGGGGTTGCGACGGACGACGGAAAGGGCGTCCCGGGTGGCGACGCGAGCCGACGGACCGGTGCGCGATGCCGAAGTTTCCGATTTAATGGTGGTTCGAACGGGGGTCGCGATGACCGTTGTCAACCGACGCAGTTTTCTCAGCCTGACCGCCGCCGGCGCAGCGTTCGCCAGTGCCGCTGACTCCCGACTTGCCGCGGGCGAGTCTGGCCAGCTGCGTTCGCTCACGACGGATGCGAGGCCGATTGCGCCTGCCGAGCACGTCGCCCGCGTCGCGAAACTCCAGTCGCTGATGCAGCGCGAAAAGGTCGCGGCCCTGCTGATTGAGGCGGGCTCCGCGCTTGAGTATTACACCGGCATCCGCTGGTGGCGTTCCGAGCGCGCGACGGCGGCGCTCATCCCGGCGAGCGGGCAGACTATCGTCGTCACGCCCTTCTTCGAAGTGCCCTCAGTCGAAGAGACGCTCAGGATCCCCGCCGACATCCGCCCCTGGCACGAGGATCAGAGCCCGTTCCGGCTGATCGCGGATGCGATCGTGGCCCGCGGCGCGCTCGCCGTCGAGTGGTCCACGCGGCATTTCATCGTGGACCACGTGCAGCAGGTGCCGGGATTCAGGCGCAAGGTCATCTCCGGCGAATCACTCGTCAACGCCTGCCGCATGGTCAAGTCGCCGGCCGAGCTGGCGCTCATGCAGGCGGCCAACGACGTCACGATCAACGCGATCCGGAACGTCCATGGCCGCATCGAGGCCGGCATGAGCGGCCCGGACATCCTCGCTTTGATTTCCGGCGCGCACACCGCTCTCGGCGGAAAGCACGAGTTCGGGCTCGTGCTGCTGAACGAAGCCAGCGCCTATCCGCACGGCACCGAGAAGCCGCAGGTCGTGCGGGAGGGATCGGTGATCCTGATCGACGTCGGCTGCAAGGTGCACGGCTACTCGTCGGACATCTCGCGCACCTGGGTGCACGGCGAGCCGACCAGGCGGCAGCGCGAAGTGTGGGACACGGTCAAGCGCGGCCAGGAGATCGCGCTCGAGACTGCGAAGATCGGCGTCCCGGTCGGCGACCTCGACGTGGCCGTGCGCAACTACTACGAAGGCCTCGGCTGGGCGAAAAACTACGGCCTGCCCGGCACCTCGCATCGCACCGGCCACGGCATCGGCATGGACGGCCACGAACCGCCGAACCTGATGCGCGCCGATCGCACGCCGCTCGCCACCGGTATGTGCTTCTCCGACGAGCCCGGGATCTACATTCCCGGCGAGTTCGGCGTGCGCATGGAGGACATCTGGCACATGACGCAGCGGGGACCGAAGCTCTTCACGCCGCTCGCGAAGTCCATCGACGCTCCGGTCTGAGGCAGAGCGTGAAACGGCGTTCGACCCTCAAGCTCCTGGCCGGTGCCGCCGCCGCGACGGCAATCGACGCGACGGTGCCGCGGTTTGCGCGCGCCGCATCCGCCCGGCCGAACATTGTGGTCGTCGTGATCGACGACCTGCGCTGGGACGAGCTCGGTTTCGCGGGCCATCCCTACCTTGAGACGCCGAACATCGATGCGCTCGCGCGCGCGAGCGCGTGCTTCACGCGCGCATTCCACTCGACGCCGCTGTGCTCGCCGAACCGTGCCTGCATCCTGACCGGCGAGTACGTGACCAAGCATGGCATCTACAACAACGTCGGCCGCGACCAGCTCTCCGCGCAGCTGCGCACCTTCACGCGTACGCTGCAGGCCGCGGGCTATCACACCGCGCACATCGGCAAGTGGCACATGGGCGACAGCCCGAGGCCGCGGCCGGGCTATGACCACTGGGTGAGCTTCGCCGGGCAGGGCAGGATCGTGGACCCGGAGCTGTTCGAGGACGGCGGCCTGCACCGCGTGTCCGGCTACATCACGGACATCCTGACCGGCCGCGCCGTGGACTACATCGAAAACCGGCGCGACCGCGACAAGCCATTCTGCCTCTTCGTCGGGCACAAGGCGGTCCACCCGGATGCCGTGCAGCGCGCGGATGCCTCGATCGACATGTCCGCGCCGATGGGTTACCTCGCCGCCGAGCGCCATCGCGGGCGCTACGCCGAGAGGGTCTATCCGAAGGCGAGAAGCGCGGACCCGGCCGATATTTCGCGCATCGGCAGCCAGGTGCTGCGCCGGATCCTGGAACGCAAGCAGTCACCGGAGAACCAGAAGCAGTGGGGCGCGACGCTGAACGAAGGCGCGGACCAGCAGGGCATCCGCGATCGTGCCGAGATGATGCTGGCGGTGGACGAAGGCATGGGCCGCCTGCTCGCGGCGCTGGACGGGCAGGGCATTGCCGAGAATACCGTCGTCGTCTTCACCAGCGACAACGGCTATTTCTTCGGCGAGCACGGCCTCGGCGTCGAGCGGCGGTTCCCCTATGAGGAGTCGATCCGTTCGCCGCTTCTGATCCGCTACCCCGGGAAATTCCAGGCGGGCGATCGCATCGACGCGCTCGTTTCGATGATCGACATCGCGCCGACCCTGCTGGAACTCGCGGGCCGCGAGCCGACGGCCAACATCCAGGGCCGTTCGCTGCTGCCGCTCGCGACACACCAGACGGGCGCGGGACGTCCGTCGGTGCTGGTCGAGTATTACTCGCATGACCAGCCGATGCCCTGGATCCTCGACGTGGACTATCGCGCGGTGCGCACGAAGCGACACAAGCTGATTCACTGGCTGCAGTACCCCGATCTCGACGAGTTGTACGATCTCGACGCGGATCCGCTTGAAATGCAGAACCTGGCCGGAACCGGCAGCCGGGAACTGCAGGCGACGCTGCGCGCCGAACTGCTGCGGCTCGTGGGCGAGTCGCTGTCCCTCTGACTGCGCAAGCCGTGCACGCAACCCCTGGATGACGCCAATGAAACGGTTCGTCGCTGCCATGCTCTTCATCGCTCCCGGCGTCGCCATGGCCGCCGCCGACCCCCATTCCTACGCCGAGCCGGACAAGTTCCTGGTTCGCCACGTCGCACTCGACCTGACGGCCGACTTTGAGGCGCGCCGCCTCGAGGGCATCGCGGAACTCGCCGTTGAGCGGCTCGACCCCTACGCGAAGGAACTCGTACTCGACACGCGCGACCTCGAAATCAAGACCATCCACCTGATCGAGCCATCCGGTCGCGCCCTGGCCCTCGCCTTCGAGCTCGGCGAGCGCGACCCGATTCTCGGCAGCCCGCTCGCGATCTCGTTTGCGAAATGCTGCGTCACGACCAGCGAGATGCAAGTCCGCATCGCCTATCGCACGTCGCCCGAGGCGACCGCGCTGCAATGGTTGGAGCCCGCGCAGACCTCGAGCCCGCATCCCTTCCTGTACAGCCAGGGCCAGTCCATCCACACGAGAAGCTGGATCCCGCTGCAGGACACACCGGGCGTGCGCGTGACCTACAGCGCGCGCATCGTAACGCCGCCCGGGCTGGTCGCCGTCATGAGTGCCGCTCGCAAGGAGCGCCAGGACGATGCGCCGAACGAGTTCCGCTTCGAGATGAAGCAGCCGATCCCGTCCTATCTGATCGCGCTCGCGATCGGCGACCTGGAGTTCCGGTCGCTCGGCGATCGCACCGGCGTGTGGACCGAGCCTTCGCGCCTCGAAGCCGCGGCGCGCGAGTTCACCGACCTGCCGCGCATGGTCGAGGCCGGTGAGCGCCTGGCAGGGCCGTATCGTTGGGAACGCTACGACCTTCTCATCATGCCGCGGGCCTTCGCCTATGGCGGCATGGAGAACCCGCGGCTCTCGTTCATTTCACCGTCGGTGGTCGCGGGCGATCGCAGCCTGGTGTCGCTCATCGTGCACGAACTCGCGCATTCCTGGTCCGGCAACCTCGTCACCAATGCGACCTGGAACGATTTCTGGCTCAACGAGGGCTTCACGACCTACCTTGAGCGGCGGCTGACGGAGTCCCTCTACGGCGAGCGCCGCGCGCGCATGGAAGACGCCATCGGCTACGAATCCCTCAAGCAGGCGATCGAGGACGCCGGGGCATCCGGCCGGCCGCAGGACTCGGCACTCAAACTCGAGCTCGCGGGCCGCGACCCGGACGAGGGCGTGTCCGACGTTGCCTATGAAAAGGGCCGCTGGTTCCTCGGCTTCCTGGAGACTCGATTCGGCAGGCCCGCATTCGACGCTTTCCTGCGCGAGTACTTCGATGCGCATGCATTCCAGAGCATCACGACGGAAGGCTTCCGCGCCCGCCTGCTCGCGCATCTCGAGAAGCCCGGTGCGCCTGCGATCACCGTCGCCGAGATCGACGCCTGGCTCCATGGCCCGGGCCTGCCGGCGACGATGCCCGAAGTCCCGCAGGGCGTGTTCGATGGAGTCGATCGCGCAGCGGCCGAATGGAGGGCGGGGCGCATGACGGTGGCGCAACTGCCCGTCAAGGACTGGGTGCCGCAGGAATGGGTGCGCTTCCTCGACGGCCAGCCCGCGGAACTCGAGGACGCGAAGCTCGCCGAGCTGCGTCGGCAATTCAAGCTGGGTGCCGCGGGCAACGCTGAAATCGCTCTTGCCTGGCTGCGGCTCGTCGTCAAGACTTCCTACGAACCGGGCTACCCCGACCTCGAACGCTTCCTGACGAGCACGGGCCGCTACAAGCTGGTCGTGACGCTGTTTCGCGACCTTGCGCGCAGCGAGGAGAGCCTGACGCTCGGCCGTGATATCTATGCCAAGGCGCGGCCAGGCTATCACGCGACCATCCGCCAGGCAGTAGAACGCCTGCTGTGGCCGGAGCCGCAGCCGGCCGCGGCGGCGCCGGCTGCCGTGGCATTGACCGAATTGCTCAACCAGTTTCTCGCAGGAGTTTCCCGCAACGAGATTGCCGCCCACGAACGCTTCTGGGCGGATGACCTGATCTACACGCGTTCCGCGGGCATGCGCATCGGCAAGGCCGAGATCCTGGAAGCTGCCCGTACCGGTCCGCACGCGGCGGATGCCGTGCCGACGCGGTACCACGCGGAAGACATCCGGATCCAGCAGTACGGAGACGCCGCCGTAGTGGCGTTCCGGCTGGTCGGCACGATGGGCAGCGGCGACGAGGCGGTCGTCATGAACTTCCTCAACACCGGCACGTTCGTGAAACGCGAGGGCGAATGGCGCGCCGTCGCCTGGCAGTCCACGCGAGTGCCGGAGCCAGCGAAGGAAACGAACCCCTGAACCCGGGGCTCGGCCGCTACTGCGGCGCCGTCCGCGTGGCCAGCGACGGCCTGAACGTGACGTCGTGGTCGGCCGCGACGTCGAAGCCATAGCCCTCGTTGAATCCCGCCTTGCCGCTGTGCGTGAAAGCGAGCACGCGCCTGCCGTCGGTGCGCAGGTGCACGATGCCGAAGTTGGTACGCTCGAAGGCGAAGAAGGGGGCCGCAGGGTCGAACGAGGACCCTGGCTTCTTCGGCTTCGGCTTCAATTCCTTCGACATGCCGCGCAGCTTGAAGAAAGCCGCGAGTTCGGTGATGAAGATCACGCCCGTGTTGCCGCGCGCGACCTTGCCGAGCGCGGACACCAGCGTGGCGCGCGGGTGAATGTGCTCCGTGATCTCCGATTCGTCCCCGGAGGAGATCAGGGACACCACCGGCTTCGAACTCTTGAGCATCTGGAAGTCGAAATCGTGAGAGCCATGGTGGGGCGCCTTCAGGACCTCGCATTCGAAGTCGGCGCCCGGGATCGCCGCGCGCAGCCGCGCCATCGCCTGCTGGTTCAGGTCGCCGGTCAGCAGGAAGCGCACGTTCTTGTAGCGCAGGCGGAAGGTGATCGAGTGGCCGTTGATCGTATGCGAGGCGGAGAAGGTCTTCGTGATCGCCGGATCGTCGCTCAGGTGCATCTCGGCCGCTTTGGCGGCTTCGCGCAGGAACAGGAGGCGCGGCTTTCCGGAGACGAACTGCGCGATGGGCCCGTGCACGTCCACCCCGAAGTCGGCCTCCTGCTCGAACAGGTTCCTGAGCGCCTGCGAATTCTGCTGGTCCACGCGGTGCATCGTGAGCGGGCGCTTGCCGTTCCAGTGCGCGAGGGAGGAGCGCCAGTGCTTGAAGTCCCGGTTCAGATCGGCCTCGGCGACGTCGGTCAGCAGGTTCCCGAACAACTCGGTGCAGAAGGCCTCGTCGTTGATCGTGGGCGCCACCGGCACGGTCGTGCCGAACATTTCGAGATCCTTGCGCTCCGTACCATCCGGCTTGTCCCCGGGGCGCTTGGCGAGTCCGTTGTGGAACACGCGATCCACGACGATGAATACGCGCTTCTTCTTGCGCTCGGGCTCGGCCGTCGTGTTCTGGATCGTCTCGGAGCGGCGGATTTCGACCAGGCCGGCGAAATGATCGGCGTCACCGTGCGTGACGATCATCCCGTCCACCAGCAGTCGCCTGGCGTTCGTGGTCCCGGCGTAGCGCGCAGCCAGGTGGCGCGCGAAGAGCTGGTTGTGTCCGCCGTCGATCAGGATGATGCGGCCACCGGGCGTCTCGATCACCATGCCGTCGCCCTGCTGCACGTCCACCATCGAAAACTTCAGGACCGGGTCGGCGCGCAGCGGCAAGGGCGCCTTGCAGCGCGCATCCAGGCCGTCGAAACGGCCGCCGACGATGCGGACAGTCGCGACGTTGCCCGCGGTCGAGACCGGGATCACCGGGTCGCCGAAGGCGAAGCCGTAGACCTCGCCGCCGTCGAGGCGCCCGCCGGCGAAGTCGTCGTCGATGTAGCGGATGTCGTTGAGGTTGTGGCCGAGAACGCTGGCGTAGTAGTCGTTGAGTCCAGGCATGAGGTTCCCTCCCTGCGGCGACAGACTCTACGCTGCTTGCGGCCGCGGCGAAACGCGGCGACGCGAACCGGGTAGAATTCTGACAGGCCTGAGACTTCCGGTCGCCTCGATGCCATATCTATGGGTTAGGCCGCGCGCGGGCGCTGCCGTGCTCGCTGCGGTACTCGCGGTCGCGTCCGGCTGCACCACCGTCGGCATGCACACGACGGAGCGCGGCAAGGTGGACTACGGCCCGGCGCAGGAAATGCGCCTCTGCCTGCTGAAGTCCCCCGATGTCCCCGAGAATCGCGCCGACGAGCTCGTTGCCGCGGTCAGCAAGGAATTCGCGACCTACGGCATCCATGTGACTGTGCCCTGGGTGCACGAGTGGGAGCGGCCGGCGTTCACTGCCACCGGCATCCTGGAAGACATCATGCGCCGCGATCTCGAGCCGCCCTGCGACCGGCTGATGGGACTCGTGGATCGCCACGCAGGCGATTTCGTCTGGGGACTGTTGCTGCCCGAGGTCCTGGGGGCCGTCGATGGCGTGTCGCGCACGCGCGGATACGTCGTCGCGACATTCGGCTCGATCAACCAGGTCACGGCCGAGCCGCAGGTCGCGATCGTGCATGAGTTCTACCACCTGGTCGGCTGCGGTCATGGCGTATCGAAGACGAAGTGCTATCACAAGATCGCCGAGATGAAGGCGAGCCGCCCGCCCGAGTCCGACTTTTTCCCGGGCATGGAGATGAAGGGCAAGTTCATCCTCACCCGCGAGGAGGCCAACCAGGCGGTGCGGACATTTCTTGCCGAGCGGGAGGCGAAGAAAAAGCGATGAGGTGCTGGGCGAACTGAAGGCGGGTCAGCGCCTTGCCTGCCGCGCTGCGACGCCGTCGAGGATCTCGTCGAGTCTCGCGCGCGGCAGCCAGCGCCCGCGCACCATCACGCCCTCGAGCCTGCGCACGTTTGAGAGATTCCTGCGCGGATCCGCCGACAGCACGAGGATGTCCGCGTCCATGCCTTCCTTGAGCTGGCCGAAGCGCTGCTCCTGCCCGAAGAAGCGCGCCACGTTTGTGGTGCCGGTCGCGAGCGCATCCAGCGCCGGCAGCCCGATCTCGCCATAAAGCTCGAGTTCCGCGAGCGCGGAGTCACCCGGGATGTTGAACACCTGCGGCGCATCCGAGGCGAGGAGGATTGGCACGCCCGCCTGGTGCAGCTGCCGGATCAGCTCACGCCGCAGTGCGATGAAACGATCGGCGACCGGCGCCGTGCCCGCAAATCGCGCCCGCGCCTGCTGCCACTGCGCTGCCGTCCCCGGCGACACGAACCGATACGCCGGGCGCTTCCGCAACTCCGCGTCGGACGGCGGCTTCGCCCACTGCTCCACGAGCACCTGCGTCGGCGCCATCCAGGTGCCGGCCGCCTGCGTTGCCGCGACCAGGGCCGGGATCTTCTTCGGGTCAGCACAGTCGGTCAGGTGGATGCCGAAGAAGTTGGCCGCCACCTCGTCGTCGATGCAGTCGGTGTAGACGAGCGCATCCACGTAGCCGTCCAGGTGATCGATCGCGGACTGCCTGGCGGCGAGCGTGTCCATCACCCCGACCTCGGCCGAGATGTGGCCCGCGAACGGGATGCCGGCTTCGCGCGCGGCTGCGACCAGCGCTTCGAACACCGCGCGCTTGAGTCCCGGGTGGATCTTCACGAAGTCGTATCCCGCGGCCTTCTGTTCGCGCACCATGCGGATGGCCGTGTCCGGATCCTTCGCGCTGTTGCCGTTGACCGACGGCCCGGACGTGAACAGGCGGGGGCCGAGCAATTCGCCGCGCTCGAGGCGGGCGCGCAAATCGAGGTGCACGGGCTGCCCCAGCATGCCGCGCACGGTCGTGAGCCCGTGCGCGAGGTAGAGCAGCAGCACGTCTTCGGCGAGGCCGGCCGGCTCCGCGCCCGGCACGTGCGCGTGCATTTCGGCGAGGCCCGGCATCAGGAACCTGCCCGTGGCGTCGACCACCATCGCGACGTTTGGCCATCCCATCTGGCCGGTCGGCGCAATCCGCTCGATGCGGCCGCCCGCGACGAGCAGATCGTGCCGCTCGAGCGCGCCTGGCGTATCCATCGTGATGAGGGTCGCATTCCGGAACAGCACGGGCGTCTCTGTCGCCGATGCCGCGAAAGCGAGGAACGATAGCAGCCACGGAAGTACGCGACCGATGATCATGGCGGCATCCTAGCCCATGCGCCGCCTGATCGCAGCGGCCAGACGACCGCCGCCAACACGTAGAGACCGGCCGCGATCAGGAGCACCGCGCCGAAACCGAAATGGACCGCGAGCAGCGCGGCCAGCAGCGCCGAGAGCACCGATGCACAGCCGTTGATTCCCCAGGCCCAGGGCACGAATGCCGGCGCTTCGCCCGCGAGGCGCGAAAGCCCGAGCGGGAACGGCATGCCCATGAGGAACGCGAGCGGCGCGATGCAGGCGAGCGTGATCGCAATGCGTCCCGCGGTCGAGTCGACGACGCCCGGTGCCGGCGGCAGCAGCAAAGCCTGCAAGACGAGCAGTAGTGCGATGCCGCCGACCACCCAGCGCAACACGCCGCGGCGATCCACAAGCCGGGACGCCATGAAACTGCCCGCGCCCGCGAAGACGAGGAAGCCCACGAGCACCGCGATCGCGGCGAACAGCGGCTGGCCGATGAAAAGGCCATAGCGCTGCATGCTGGCAATCTCGACGAAAAGGAAACCGAGACCGAGGCAGAGGAAGTAAAGCGCGGGCCGCAGACGCGTCGCGCCGCCCGGCCGCCGCCCGAGCGCCGTGAGCGGCGCGAGGATCAGCACCAGCGAGAGCGGCAGCGCGAATGCGAGCGTGCCGGCGAGCACGAGGTAACCCGCATCCAGCAGGGTCAGGCCGCCCTGACCGCGCAGCGCCGCGAGTTCCGGCACCAGTCCCCAGCGAAAGAAGTGGAAGAAGTACGGACGGTCATCGGTCGTGGGCCGGACATTGAACTTGTAGTCTGCGAGGAACCGCTCCGCGCGCTCGCCCAGAAGCTGCACGGCGCCTTCGTGCAGCCATGGCCGCGGCACGAGGTGGTACCGATTCACTTCCTCGGGCTTGATGTCCGGCATCCATGCAGGGTCGAAACCGCGTTCCTCGCAGAAGAACCGCAGGCGCGAGAGATCCGCAGCCGTCAGGGATCCGTTCTTGATCACGAGCGTGCTGGTCTGCCAGCCGCGAATCAGCGCGAGCCGCTCGCGCGGGTCGAGTCGCAGCCGTTGCAGCGCGAGAACGGCGGTGGCGAACAGCTTCAGGTCCTCGCGCGGCGGCTGCTTGGCCCAGCGCGTCAGCGTGAGCAGGCCCTGCGGCGCAAGCCGCGCCAGGTAATCGGCAAGCGCCTCGACGGTGTAGAGATAACTCTCGGCAATCGCCTGCGTGCCCGCGCCGGAACCTGCGCTGGAATCCAATGGCGCGAGCTGGATCAGGTCGTACCGGCCACGATCGCCGCGCACGAAACCGCGCGCCTCGCCCTGGTGCAGGCGTATGCGCGGCTCCTGGAGGGAATTTCGCAGCAGAGCGAGCATCTGCGGGTTGAGCTCGACCGCGTGGATTTCGCGCGCGTCGTGATAGAGCGCTTGGAGCAGCTCCAGACCGCCGCCTGCGCCCAGCACGAGCACGCGCGGGCGGTCCACGAGCCGGTAGGGCAGGGCCGAGGTCATCTCGTCGAGGAAGGCGAGCGATTGGCGGCTGCCGTCCCACGCCGTCAATGCGGTCATCGCGTCGCCGTCGGTGAATACGGCAAGTTGCGGCGGAATCTCGGACACTGCCGCAGGACCGCGTCCCGGTGCATGGCGGAATGGAACGGCCTCGTTGCGCACTATGGTCAGAAGACCGTAAGGACTCGAATGCACTGCTTCGACCTTCGAACCCATGATCGCAAGCGTGCGCGGGAGCCCCTTGAACTCGGTGATCAGAGGTGCCAGCGCCGCGCTCGGGATCGCGAGGGCCACGAGGATCGCAAGTAAAGGCAGCGCGAGGCGTACCAGCCTCGATGCGGGAACCAGCACAGCGGCCAGCGCGCCTGCGACCGCCGCCGCGCGCAGGGCAGCCTCCGGAGACATCAGAAACAGCAGGCCGGTCGCGATCGCGGCACCCGCGCCGGCGCCCAGCAGATCGGCCGCATACAGCACGGCGATGCGCTCGCGCGCGTGCATGAACGCGAGCCCGAAGCAGCAGGCGGCGAAGAAGAATGGAATCGCCAGGAGCAGGAAAGAGCCCGCGAGCCGGCCGAGCTGCGTCGGGTTCCACGCCAGTTCGAGCCCGTTGAATGTCAGGCGCTGCGCGAGCGCCCAGCATAAGGGCACGGTGAAGGCGAAGAGGGCGGCGCCGGCAGCGAAGGCGGCATCAAATCTCGGCAACAGCCGCCGGCCGGCGAGCGCGAGCGCGGTGCCCGCGGCGCCGTGGCCGAGCAGCGCGAGACTCACGATCGTCGCCGCGAACGGGTGCCATTGCACGATCGCGAGCAGCCGGAACAGCAGCACCTGGTAGGCCAGCGCGGCGCCGGCCAGGATCCCGATCGCGAGGGCGAGCAACAGCTGCTCGCGCCGCGCCATCAGCGGTCGCCGGTGAGCGGCACGAAGGCGACCGGCAGCACCGACCGCGTGGTGATCTTTCCCTTGACGTCTTTCTCGACGACGATGAGGTCCTGCGAGTAGAACGGCGCGCCGACCGGTATGACCATGCGGCCGCCAGGCTTCAACTGCGCAATGAGCGGCGGCGGAATAGCGGCGGCGGCGGCGGTGACGATGATGCCGTCGTAAGGCCCGTACTCCGGCCAGCCGAAGTAGCCGTCGGCCAGCTTCACTTCGACGTTTTCATAGCCCAGGCGCAAGAGCCGCCTGCGCGCGCTGTCGGCGAGCGGCGCGATGATTTCGATGGATTTGACCTGTTTGACCAGCCTGGCGAGTACCGCCGCCTGATAGCCGGAGCCGGCGCCGATCTCGAGCATGACGTCGTCGGGCTCAGGATCGAGGAGCTCCGTCATGATCGCGACGATGTAGGGCTGCGAAATCGTCTGACCATGGCCGATCGGCAGCGGCCGGTTGTCGTAGGCCTCGTCAACGTAATCTGCCGAGACGAACTCGTGACGCGGCACGGCATCCATTGCCGCCGTGACACGCGCACGGATGCGAGGCCTTCCGGTCAGGTCGGCGGTGGCCGCGGCTTCCCGCTGGATCTCGGTGAGCAGCGCCCTGCGCTTCACGGCGTAACGATCCTCCTCAGCGGCCGCGAGAAACGGCAAGAGGCAGACGATCAGGAGGGCGCGCGCCAGTCGCAATGTCAGGGATTCGCCCGGGTCGACCTCAGGCGCTCGAGGTAACGATCGCGCAGTTCCGTCTGCCGCGACTTCATCTCGACCGGCTGCCCGCCGATCCAGACCCTCTCCGCGACCGTCGTGACTTCGAGCGGATCGCCGCTCCAGAGTACGAGGTCCGCGGCCTTGCCTTTCTCGATGGTGCCGCGGTCGGCGAGGCCGAAGATCCGCGCCGGCGCCGAGGTCACGCCCGCGAGCGCCGCCTCCCACGACAAGCCATGCGCAGCCGCGTTTCCTGCGAGCTGGCGATTCTTGCGCGCCATCCGGCCGTCCTCGATGCTGAACGCGACCTTCACGCCCGCCTCCTGCAGCAGCTTCGCATTGTCGAGCCGCGCACCCAGCCGGTCGAAGTCGGCCGGCAGGTTGTCGAGCGAGTTCAGGATCACCGGCACGTCGGCCGCCGCGAGTTCCTTCGCGACCAGCCACGCCTCATTGCCGCCGGAGATCACCGGCTTCATGCCGTTCTTCCTGGCGTAGTCGATCACCGCGCGGATGTCCGAGGCGCGATGCACGCGAAACACCACACGGCCGCTGGCGAGGAAGCCCTTCAACGCCGCGCGCCCCTCGGGGAAGAGCAGCGCCCCTTCGCCCGCGGAGGCCGGGTCCTTCACTTCGCGGATGGCCTGGTCGAACAGCATGTACTGCGCCGCGCGGCTGCCGCCCGAGCCTTCGTGGCCCGCACTGCCCCAGTTCACGAACAAAGAACGGCTGCCGGGGAGAATCGCGTCGAAGCGTCCGTCGAGCGTCGCCGCCGCGCCTTGCCCGGAGATCACGCTCGCGTCGCCGGAGGGCGCCACCATCGCCCAGGTGACGCCCTCGACGCGTGCGACCGCCACGACCGGCGAGCGCGCGTTGAAGGCGCGCGTGACGTCGAACTCGGGCCGCCACTGGTGTTTCCACGCGTCCTGAAGGAATGCGAGCTCCGCATCCACGGTCGCGGCCTCGAGTTCGACGTCTTCGACGCCGATCCGCGTGAGTCCGCCGAACACGCCGGGAGTCAGAGCGCGGCCGTTCGCATCGACAATGGCCGCGCCCTCGGGAGCCGAGAGTCCCGATCCGATGTCGGCGATGTTGCCGCCGCGCACGAGCACGTCGGCGTTTTCGAGCGTGCCGGCGCTGCCTGCCGTGTGCACGCGCGCGCCGCGGATCAGGAGATCCTGCGCGACAGCCGCGCTTGCCACGAGCGCTGCCGCCAGGCATACGGCGGTGAATCTGGTCGCACTCACAGCTCGAAATCCGACCGCGGTTTCGCGGCCGGCCGCGTGCGGTCATGACGCAACACGCCGTCGATGAAGACGAGATCGGCTAGCGCATAGACCGAGAAGGGATTGCCGTTCCAGAGCACGACGTCCGCCATCTTGCCGGCTTCGAGCGTGCCCGTCTGGTCCAGGATCCCGAGCGACTTCGCCGCGTTCGAGGTGATCCAGCGGATCGCGCGCTCGGGCGGGATGTCGAGTCCCGCACGCACGCCGCGCGTCATCGCCTTCGCGGCTTCCTGGTTCAGCCGCTGGATGCCCTCGGACGAATCCGAGTGCACGATCGCACAGCCGCCCGGCGGGAAGTCCACGAGCGCAAGGTTCTCCTGGATTCCGTCGTAGGACTCCAGCTTGAAACCCCACCAGTCGGCCCACAATGCGCCGCAGACGC
>JBQTKI010000060.1:0-9084 GCA_052386275.1 Gammaproteobacteria bacterium | reverse complement strand
GCCTACGGATCTGAAACCCGCCTCATTACGGAGCACGGCAGTCGAGCTTGAAAGTAAAGAGCGGCTCGGCCCGCGTCGATGTGGTTCGCGTGATTCAACGTGTTTAGCGCGGGAGCAAGAACAGCATGGCGATGAAGCGATTTGATCTCGAGTGCCTATCATGAACAGTACCGACATGGCGCGCCGCATTCCCAATTCACAACTGGCCATCTATGAGGACGCAGGGCATGGAGGAATTTTCCAGAATCACGCCGATTTTGTGTCAAGAGCCCTGTCCTTCCTTAACGAATGACACAGAGCGACGGTGATGTGCTGAGTCAGTTAACGGATGCCTCATCGCACGGACGATTCAAGTCAAAAAAATTGCAGAGAAATAACACATCATGAAAGCATTCATCATTGACCGGTATGGCAAGAAGGAAATCGGCCGCATTGGCGAAATGCCAGAGCCTGAACTGCGGGACGACGACGTCCTTATCCAGGACCACGCTGCAAGTGTCAACCTTCTGGACTCCAAGATCAGGAGCGGCGAGTTCAAACTGATCCTTCCTTACCGTTTGCCACTGATTCTGGGCAACGACGTGGCGGGTGCTGTCGTACGTGTCGGGGCTCGAGTTCACCAATTCAAACCCGGCGATGAGGTGTATGCGCGGCCCGACGAAGATCGTATTGGAACCTTCGCCGAGTTCATTGCCATCAGGGAGGACTCCCTGGCTTTGAAGCCTGGCAATCTGAGCATGGAGGAGGCGGCTTCGATCCCCTTGGTCGGACTGACGGCATGGCAGGTGCTGGTCGAAACTGCAAGATTGAAGAAGGGGCAGAAGGTCCTCATCCATGCTGGGTCGGGCGGCGTCGGCACCATCGCCATCCAGCTCGCCAAGCATCTTGGCGCCGTCGTCGCCACGACCACCAGCACGAGCAACTTCGACTGGGTGAAAGCCTTGGGCGCCGATGTCGTCATCGACTACAAGATGCAACAATTCGAAACGGAGTTGCGTGACTACGATGTGGTCTTGAACAGCCTTGGCAGTGACGTGCTTGAGAAATCGCTGCAAGTTCTCAAACCAGGCGGTCAGCTCATTTCCATCTCTGGCCCTCCCACCCCCGAGTTTGCGAACGAGCAGGGGCTTTCCTGGCCGTTGAAGCAGGTAATGCGTCTGCTGAGTCATGGAATCAGGAAGAAGGCGAGACTACGCGGTGTCCACTACGCATTTGTCTTCATGCGGGCAAGCGGAGTTCAACTGCGCGAAATCAGCAGCCTAATCGAGTCCGGCGTCATCAAGCCGGTCGTGGATCGGATATTTCCATTTGACGCGGCAGCAGAAGCGTTGGCCTATGTCGAGACCGGAAGGGCAAAGGGAAAAGTGATCGTCAAAGTGAAGTAGTCGGAACCAATCCCCAGAAAGTCTACGTCCTGGGTGGGGCGGTGCGGCTCCTGAAACCAAAGATCAATCAGCGGTGCGCCCTTGAGCAGAAACTGGTCCCGATGACGCGATGCACTGAGTCGGTACAGGAGACGCTCCAACTTTGTCGCCGAGGCATTCGCGAGGAGGCGTGTGCGGGAGAGAAGGGGACGAACCGATCCGATAGGTTTAGAAGCCCATCGATAGACTCGCGAATGCGGGGTTCGTGTCCAATTTCAAGGCGTCTTTTCTGGTTGAAATTTGATGGTACGAAAATTCAGGGCTTTGAGAAAACCATTGCGAAACAATCCCCTGCACCGAGGCATTGATTCCTCTCTCTCCGCCATTTCCTGCCGAGGCTACCTTGCCGGGACGATGTGAAATCCATCACGCCCTGAGGCGACCCTGCGCTCACGCACGGGCTCACGAACGAGGCTGGCGCCCGTGGGTGCCTGCGTCTCGATCCGCCTATCTGCGAAGAAGCTCACGGATGATTTGAACTCAATTGGTTACTTGTACGGTTCGTCGCCCAAAGGAATGGTCGCCGAATGGATAGTCGCCTTGACTTTCGGCTGCTCTTCGAGGAATCACCGGACGTACTGCTCGTACTGTTGCCGGATGCGCCCCGGTACACGATGGTCGCGGCAACCGGTGCCCGCTGGCGCGCAACTCACACGACGCCCGACACCCTGGGGCGGGGACTCTTCGAAGTATTTCCCGACAACCCCGATGACCTGTCTGCCACGGGCACGAGCAACCTGCGCGCCTCCCTCGAACGCGTGCTGAAGACGAGGCAACCGGACACCATGCCGGTTCAGAAATATGACATTCGCCGACCTGACGGCAGCTTCGAAGCGAAATACTGGAGCCCGAAGAATCTACCTGTTCTGTCGCCGTCCGGTGAAGTGCTCTATATCCTGCACCGGGTCGAAGACGTTACTGAGCTCGTGCGCGCCAGCGAACTGGGCGAGCAACTGCGCGGCCAGCAGAGTGCAATGGAGCGCGAAGTCATCCAGCGCAGCCACGAGCTGGCGGCCGCTCTTCGCGAGGTGCGGGAATCAAATGCAAAGCTCGCCGAGCTTGATGTCGCCAAGACAGCGTTCTTCAGCAACATCAGTCATGAATTCCGCACCCCGCTTACGCTGATCCTGGGGTCTCTGGAGGACGAGCTGGGAGAGCGCGGTCAACCGTTGCCCGCGGCGCGGCTCGAGCGCATCGAGATCGCTCACCGCAATGGCCTTCGATTGCTGAAACTCGTCAATGCACTGCTCGACTTCGCGCGCATCGAGGCCGGTCGCATGCAGGCGCACTTCCAGCCGACAGTCCTCAACGAGCTGACGGCCGAGCTCGCCAGCAGTTTCGAATCGGCGGCGGAGCGCACGGGGCTTACGCTGACCATCGACTGCCCGCCCTTGCCGGAAACCTTGTACGTCGACCGCGAGATGTGGGAGAAGATCGTTCTCAATCTCGTCTCGAATGCATTCAAGCACACCTTCCACGGTGGCGTCGTCGTCAGCCTCGCCTGGCTCGACGGAACCGTGGAGCTTGCCGTGCAGGACACCGGCGTGGGGATCCCCGCGGAAGAGATTCCGCGACTGTTCGAGCGGTTCCACCGGGTCAGGGGTGCCGCATCGCGCACGCATGAGGGCAGCGGCATCGGCTTGTCACTCGTGCGTGAGTTGGTGCAGTTGCATTCGGGCGCCATCCGCGTCGAAAGCGAGTCGGGCAAGGGAAGTCGGTTCATCGTCACGCTGAAGGCCGGCACGGCGCACCTGCCCGCAGACCAGGTTGGCGACAGCGACGACGGTGCCCGGGCGGGCCGCACCGCAGCGGCGCACGTGAAGGAAGTGCTGTCCTGGCTGCCGCCCGCGTCCGATGCCACCGTCACGCACGTGCGGCTTGAGAACATCGATGCGCGGCCGCGCATCCTGCTGGCGGACGACAACGTCGATATGCGGCGGCACATCGCGCGTCTCCTGCGTCGCCATTATGAAGTGACGGTGGTTCCCGACGGCGAAGCGGCGCTCGAAGCCGCCCTCGCCAGCCCGCCGGATCTGGTGCTGTCGGACGTAATGATGCCCCGGCTCGACGGGTTCGGGCTGCTCAAGGCGCTGCGTGCGGATGAGCGCACCCGGCAACTGCCCGTCATTCTGCTGTCGGCGCGGGCCGGCGAGGAGGCGGCAGTCGAGGGACTCGATTCCGGTGCCGACGACTACCTGATCAAGCCGTTCTCCGCACGGGAGCTGCAGGCCCGGGTACGCGCACACCTCGAGCTCGCGCGTCGACGACGCGAGCTCGAGCGCCAGCTCGAACAGCGCGTTCAGGCGCGCACGGCGGAAGTCACCCGCCTGACGCGCGTGCTGCAAATGCTTTCGGGAATCAACTCGGCCCTGGTGCGCATTCAGGACCGGGACCAGGTCATGGGCGAGGCCTGCCGCCTCGCGCAGGACGTCGGCGGCTATTCCTTGTCGATGGTGGCCCTGATCGACCCAACGACCCGCACGGCGCGGCCGGTCGCGTGGTCCGGATACGAATTTCGCGGACACCCGGCACTGGAATTCCCGGTAGTGGATCGGGAAGGCGCCGATTCGAGTCTCGTGGGCCGGGTCATTCGCACCGGTGAAGCAGTGTTATGCCAGAACATCGCCAGCACGGACTACGTCATCCACGGCCATGACGAGCTCACCGCGGCCGGCGTTCATTCCCTCGCATGCTTGCCACTCAAGGTGGACGGCACGCCGGTCGGAGCCTTTCTCTTCGGGACCCGCACGAACGACGTCATCTGCCCCGAGGAGTTGCTGCTGCTCGAGGAAGTCGCGGCCAACCTGTCCTTCGCGCTCCAGTACCTGGACAAGGAGGATGCGGTTCAATTCCTCTCGTACTTCGAGCCGCTGACCGGCCTCGCGAAGCGGGCATTGTTCTGCGAGCGCCTGAGCCGCGTGCTCACGCGAGGCGCGGACAGCCTGCCGTGCCTGGCCGTCACCGTATTCGACATCGCGCACCTGGCCGTCATCAACGATTCCTTCGGCCGGCATACGGGGGACCGGCTGCTGCAATGCGTGGCGGACCGGCTGAAAGCGCGCTTTCCGGACACCGAGCAGCTGGGGCACCTGGGCGGCGGAACCTTCGTCTGCGTCAACGCGCTCGACGAACGGGTCGCCTTGGAAGGCCACCGCTCACACGAGGACATCACGCGACACTTTGCGCAAAGCATCAGCGTTGACGGGCGGGAGATCCTCGCGGAAGTGAAGTGCGGCGTGGCCTACTATCCCAAGGACGGGCAAGAGCCGAACGAACTGGTGCAGAACGCCGAAGCGGCCCTCAAGGCGGCGAAAAACGCGGGCGAGAGCTATCTGCACCATCGGATGGAAATGAAGTCCGAGCTCGCGCGGCGGGTCGGCATGGAGCATCGGCTGCGCACCGCCCTGGATAACGGCCAATTCCTTCTCTACTACCAGCCGAAGATTACGCTGCCCACGGGAAGGGTCAGGGGCGTGGAGGCCCTGTTGCGCTGGCAGGACCCGGAAGAGGGCCTGATCTCGCCCGCGGAGTTCCTCCCGCTGCTGGAATCCGGTGGTCTGATGCCCGCCGCCAGCGCCTGGGTCCTTCAGCGCGCAGTCGCGGACTGCCGTGAATGGCGTCGCAAAGGACTGCCGCCCATCAGGGTCGCCGTGAATATCTCTCCACCGGAGCTGCGGCGCCGCAATATCGCGCACGAAATACTGGAGGTTGTCGGCGACCTGGGCGGCGATTCGGATTGGGGAGTCGACATCGAAATCACTGAGGGAGCATTGTCGGGAGATTCCTCGTCCTGCGTTCACGCCTTGCGACTGCTGCGCGCTGCCGGTCTCGGCATTGCGATCGACGACTTCGGGGCAGGATTTTCGTCCTTGGGGCGGCTGGCGGAACTCCCGATCGACACGCTGAAGATCGACCGGATGTTCACCAGCCGGCTGCCCGCGGATCGCAACAGCTGCACGCTGGTGGCCACGATCATTGCGCTGGCGCATGCATTCGACATGACGACGGTGGCGGAGGGCGTTGAAACTCAATCCCAGCTCGAGCATCTCTTGCGAGCGGGATGCGATGAATCGCAGGGCTACCTGCATAGCCGGCCGCTGCCGAAAGCGGAGTTTGAGAAGTGGCTACTCGGTGCGGCAAGTGCCGCGCCGGGTGTGAGTGAATCAGACTTGGGGCCGCACGCAATCGCGCAGCGCAAGAGCTGAAGCATTGGTATGAGCGGGCACTGACGTTTGCTCAAGTGGTTGGTTTTCGAGCGCGTACCGTGCCGGGTGGCGACGCGAAGCCAGCGATTCAAATTTCCCGCCACGATATGGTTTCCGCATGCGGAACCCCAGTCGACGGTGTGGGCAATGAAGCTCTACTCAGAGCACTGCGATTCAATGATTACGCTCCTCATCCTGCCGCGCGCGGCGACCGTGTGCGTTCCCATGCAGTTGTCGGACGATGAGTGAGATCAGCCCGTGTCCTTCGGGGTTTCTTTTGCCTTTCGAGGCCATTCCGTGCCTGGTCTAGATGGTACCGATATTCCATACTTCAAATTAATCGTTATGAAACAAAATCTTGCGAAGGGGTATTGCTTCCTCTCTCGCCGCCAATCCTTTTGACCGCCGACAATTCCAGAGCAATTCGAACCCGAGATCGGTAAACGTGTGGGTTCGACGGCTTCGCGCAGCGAAGTCGGTCGCAGTCGCGAAGCGACTGCGAGCCCGAGCGCAGCGAGGGACGAGCGACCGAAGGTCGCGAGCAATCGCTCTCTCCGCCAATTTCTCTGGCGCGGCCCGTCGCCCGTTCCAGACTCCATCTCGTCCAAGTGACCAAGCCCTCTCAGCCGAGCAGCGCGGCCAATGACCGAGCTTCGTTCCTGCCTTGGTAAGCAGGTGTTCCGGGAGAGCATTGAGGCTAGTCGGCTTCGATCAAAGACCCGATCGCAATGCGTGCTGGAGCGTGTCGGATCATCAAAGACGCGTCCAACTATCAGGCAGGCGCCTCAGAATCTGCCAGTCAGGTTCCGGGATCCAGCGTGAAATAGCGCAGACTCACTGCTCGTCGAAGCCGAGTGCGAACGACACCGCTACGGCTGCTTCTCTCATTTTTTGCGCCGTCAGCCGCGCAATGCGATCGCCGATATTGCTCTTGGGCACGGTCTGAATGTTGTCGAAGTTCGCCGCACAGGTATTGGGCAAGCCGTCGGCTTTCGTCAAAATGACTTCTGTCGGGATGCTGCGAATCATCGATGTGATCGGTGCAATGGTCACCGAGTTCAGCACGGCAATGGCGGAGTTGCGCGTCAGGACCAGTACCGGCCGCTTCTTGTCAGGGGCCTTGAATGTGTACCAGCAAACGTCACCTCGATTCACGATGCGCCCCAGTCCTGCTCCTTGAGCCAGACATCGAACTCGCCTGGCGCGACCGGATTTCGAGCGTAGCCCTCGGCATGACGGGCCTCATCCTCGCGAACTCGCTGTCGTCGGATCTCGGACTCGAGCGCCTGGCGGATGAATGCCGACCGGTTGGTCATGCGAGCCCGGCTCATCTTGTCGACCAGCTTCAGCAGCCGCTCGTCGATCGTCATCTGAATCGTCTTCATGGCTGTCGAACCCAATGTGGATAGGTATCCACATCGTACTCCACATCCGCGCTTGGCTCAAGCGATCACAGTTGGCATTCTGCTGGTACCACAATTCGGTCAGTCGAGAATGTCCTTGTGAAGCAATAACCTACACTGGCACGTTGCTTCCTCTCTCTCCGCCAATCTTCAGTATCGCTCAGCGTGACTTTCTCACAAGAGCAAAAGCGAATCAGTGCAGGGTATCGCGCCAAATGCGTCCGATACTTCAATGCGCTCAGCTGGTGCGTGGCTCCGATGAATTGATCTTGAGGTCGAAGATCTTGCCGGGCTCACTGCGTCTCGCCTGGAGATTCCATCCTGCACGTGGCGATTTCCCGGCAGATCGAATGGCCCAATCATGCATCGAGATGAGATTCTAATTCGCGCGTAGCTACACCGCGCCGCCGGCGTGGGAATGTTGAATCGCACTTGCATGCCGCCAATCCGTGTGTTTACATACTGAACCATATGGTTCAATATACCCGGACCCGCTTCGATGCCTCGTTCGCTGCGCTCTCGGACGCCACCCGACGCGGCGTTCTGGAGCAGCTCGGCCGTGCGGATGCTTCAATCACGGACCTTGCCGACAAGTTCCACATGACCCTCACGGGCATGAAGAAGCATGTCGGCGTCTTGGAGCAGGCGGGGCTCGTCACCACGGAGAAGGTCGGGCGCGTGCGGACCTGCAAGCTCGGCCTGCGCCGACTGGAGGAAGAAGCGGCATGGATCGAGAGGTACCGCCAGCTTTGGGACGCACGCTTCGACGAGCTGGACAAAGTTGTCGAGGAATTGAAACGGAAGGAGAAGGTCGATGGACGCAGGAAGAAAAAGTGAGTCTAGCCTCGTGAAG
Source organism: Gammaproteobacteria bacterium (assembly GCA_052386275.1). Taxonomy (GTDB): domain Bacteria; phylum Pseudomonadota; class Gammaproteobacteria; order Steroidobacterales; family Steroidobacteraceae; genus SCUD01. Next base: position 1,199 of record JBQTKI010000060.1, on the reverse strand, counting down.
AATCGTACGACGGTGGAGCGGAAGTCCGAGCGTGAGCTCGTCGTCACGCGAACTTTCAACGGCCCGGCGCGCCTCGTGTTCGAGGCGTGGACCAGGCCCGAGCTGTTCAGGCAGTGGTGGGTGCCGAAGTCGATGGGCATGTCCCTGCTTTCCTGCGACATGGATGTTCGTGTCGGGGGCAGGTACCGTTTGGAGTTCGCACACGGGGACTCACAGTCGGCGTTCTTCGGCACGTACAGGGAAGTAACACCGCACTTGCGCCTCGTCTGGACCAATGAGGAAAGTGACGAGGGTCCCGTCACCACGGTGACCTTCGAAGAAAAAGGTGGCAAGACGCTGCTTGTAATGAGCGAGCTTTATCCCTCGAAGGAAGCTCTCGACGCCGCCGGCACCGGGGCGGCGGATGCGATGGGAGAGACGTTCGAGCAACTGGACGAGCTTCTCGTCACCCTGGGCGCGAGCGTGGGACGGTCATGAAGTCGTCGATTTCGCCGTCGGCCGCCTCTGCCAATGTCTACGTAGATCGCGTCTCGACATCCGCGACAATTCTGCACGCCGTTTCGATGTTCCCGCGCAGACGAGAAGTGTCGCCGACGAAGTTGCCCACAGCCTCTTCGGCGCGCGTCCGCAGTGACGCAGTGCGCACGAGCCCGCGTCGGGCGAGGGCAGCGATGTCGTCGCGATCCTGGCTCGTGAACCGGCCGATCTTGCTTACTGCCAGGTCCGTTGGGGTGAGTAACCGGACATCAAGGACTTCTGGTTCGAGACCGGGCAGTGCCAAAGGCTCGGAGTCCCGATAGGCATTTGCGTGAATCAGTGCGAGCGTGTCGCTGTACTGCCGGTCGAGATACAGCAGCTGGGCGGCCCCGTCCGCATCGCGATAGGAGACGTCCAACTTGTCGGGGAGTGCGATGCGCTTAGAGAAAGCGGCGTCGACGTCCTGTGTTACTCGCTCGCCGGTGTAAAAGTAGAGCGCCGCACCGCCTGCCACGTACATGTGGATGGGGAGGGCTTTCTTCGGCAAGCTTTTGAGTGATTCCGAGATGCGGCCAGCGATCTCGAGAAATGCATCGACGTACTCGCGACGTGCAGGCGAATCAGGCCGCATGGCGGGTGCGTACTTGCCGCGAACGCGCCTTCACGGTGGGCAGGAATCGGCTGGGCCGCACGGGACTGCGCTCCAGCCATCGCGCGAAAAC
>JBQTKI010000059.1:0-6418 GCA_052386275.1 Gammaproteobacteria bacterium | reverse complement strand
GCACCGCGACCAGTGGGATCAGCGAGGCGCGCCAGGTCTGCAGGAACAGCACGACGACGAGCACGACGAGCGCAATCGCCTCGAGCAGGGTCGCGATGACGGAGGCGATCGAGTCGCGCACGAACACGGTCGGGTCGTAGACCACGGACCAGTGCACGTCCTCGGGGAAGCTGCTCTCGAGCTCCGCCATGCGCTTCCTGATCGCGTCGGACAGCTCGATCGTATTCGCGCCCGGCGCCTCGAAAATCACGATCGCGGCCGCGTCCTCGTTGTTGAGCAGCGAGTGGATCGCGTAGGTACTGGCGCCCAGCTCGACGCGGGCCACATCCTTCAGGCGCGTGAGTTGGTCACCGTCTGCCTTCAGCACGATCTCGCCGAAGGCCTCGGGCGAGGCGAGGCGGCCCTGGGCGTTGATCGAGACCTGGAGCACCGAGCCCGCGGGTGTCGGCGGGCTGCCGATGCTGCCCGCCGAGACTTCGACGTTCTGCTCGCGAATGGCGGCCACGATGTCGGTCGCCGAGAGCCCGCGTGTCGCGGCCTTGGCCGGGTCGATCCAGACGCGCATCGCGTAGTTGCCGATGCCGAAGGCGAGCGCCTGGCCGACACCGGGCAGGCGCGCGAGCTCATCGCGCACGCGCAGATTCGCGAAGTTCGAGAGGTAGAGCGCGCCGTAGGTCTTGTTGGGCGAGTCGAGGTGCACGACGAGTGTCAGCGTCGACGACGCCTTGACCGTCGTGACGCCGAGCTGGCGCACGGCTTCCGGCAGGCGCGGCAGCGCCTGCGCCACGCGGTTCTGCACCTGCATCGCGGCGAGGTCGATGTCGGTGCCGCCCTTGAACGTCACCGCGAGCTGCATGGCGCCGTCCGAGCTCGACGACGACTTCATGTAGATCATGTTCTCGACGCCGTTGATCGCTTCCTCCAGCGGACCGGCGACGGTGTCGGCGATGGTGCGCGGGTTGGCGCCCGGGTAGTTCGCGGTCACGGCCACCGAGGGCGGGACCACGTCCGGGTACTCTGAGATCGGCAGGCTCGGGATTGCGATGAGGCCCGCGACCAGGATCAGCGCCGACATCACGGTCGCGAGGATCGGGCGGTCTATGAAGATCCGCGAAAAGTCGGTGTGCTTGGCCATCGCGTCAGCCTGCGGCGGGCGCCTGCGCCGGCGGCGGCAGATTCGGCTGGTCCATCGGCACATCGCGCGGGTTCACGGGCTGGCCCGGGAAGAAGATTTTGCGCATGCCGTTGACGATGACCTTGTCGCCGGGTTTCAGGCCGGACTGCACGACGCGCAGCGACTCAATGGTCGGCCCGAGCGTGACGTCGCGGCGCTCGGCGGCGTTCTGTGCGCCGAGGATGTAAACGTAGCGGCGATCCTGGTCGGTGAGCACAGCCTGTTCGTGGATCAGGAGCGCATCCTGCTGCGAGCCGCCGAGGAGCCGCACGCGCGCGAACAGCCCCGGGGTGAAGACGCCGTCCGGGTTCGGCAGCACTGCACGCGCGCGGATCGTGCCCGAGGCCGGGTCGATCGCGTTGTCCACGAAATCCATCTCGCCCTGGTGCGGGAAGCCTTCCTCGTTCGCGAGGCCGACCAGCACCGGGTTACGCGCGTCGCGCGAGCTCTGGCGAGTGCCGGCGCGCGCGAGTTCCTGGTAGCGCAGGTAGGCGCGTTCGTCGCCGGTGAAGCTGACGTACACCGGATCCACGGAGACGAGCGTGGTCAGGAGCGTGTCGTTCGCATTGACGACGTTGCCGGGCTTGACGAGCGCGGCACCCGCGCGGCCGGCGAAAGGCGCGGTCACGCGCGTGAAACCGAGGTCGAGTTCGGCGCGAGCGAGGCGGGCGTTCGCCGCCAGCACGTCGGCGTCGGCCTGCCGCGCTTCCATGCGCCTGGTATCGAGTTCGCCCTGCGAGACTGCGCGCGCGGCGATCAACTGCTCGGCGCGGGCAAGCTCCTGTCGCGCGAGCGCGACGCGCGCTTCGGCGCGCGCGGCGTCGGCGCGGGCGGCCTCGGCGGCGGCCGCGTATTCGCGGTCGTCGATCGTGAACAGCCACTGGCCTTTCGTCACGAGCCCGCCCTCGCGATAGTGCACGCGGCGCAGGTGGCCGGAGACGCGCGGGCGGATCTCGGCGGACTCGATCGCCTCGACGTGGCCGCTGTAGTCGTCCCATTCGGTGACGGATTTCTGCACCACGGCCGCGACGCTCACATCGGGCGGCGGAAACTGCTGCTCTGCATTGCCGCCGCAGGCGGCGAGCATGATCGTGGCGGTGGCGGCGATGCCGCTGCGAAGGCGGCGCTCCGGGGCCGCGGGCTTCTCTCGCAACATGGCTCAGGCTTCCTTGGCGATTTTCTTGGGTGACTGCCCGTTTGCGGACTGCACGCCGCCCCACTCGCGCGCGAGTTCTTCCATCAGGGCGACGAGCTTCGCCCGCGCGGGCGCGGGCATCTGGTACATCTGGAACAGCTCCTGCCACATGAGACCCTCGGCCGCCAGGTGCACGAGCTGCAGGCGCAGGTCGCGGTCGGTCCACTTCTTGCGGCCGAGCCGCTCGCGCAGGTCCTGCCGGCAGGGGTCCATCAGCGAAGGGTCGAGGGTCGCGGCCGACAGCATCCCGCAGAGGAAGCGGCGGTGCGACTCGTCTTGGGCATTCAGGGTGCGGATGAAGCCGAGCAGGCGGCCCGTCGCGGGGTCGCAGTCGCCGGGTGTATGCGCGGCCTCGGCTGCGTCCCACTGCGCGAAATCGGCCTCCAGGAGGCCCCGGAGCAGGTCTTCCTTGGTGGGGAAGTGGTAGGTGATCCCGCCGCGGGTGATGCCGCTGACCTTGACCAGTTCGTCGAAGGTCAGGGCGCCGGCGCCGTGGTTCTCCACGATCTCCCGGGCGGCGGCCAGGATCTTCTCTCGGGCGGCGGGGGGTCTGGACATGGGCCCATAACTATACAGAACGTTCTGTACAGGTCAAGAAAAGGTGACCGTCCCCTTTTCTACAGCCAGCCGCGGCGGCGGAAGTAGATGTAGGGCAGTACGGCGGAAGCGAGCATGATTCCGAGCGCGAGCGGGTAGCCGAAGGGCCAGTCCAGCTCGGGCATGAAGTGGAAGTTCATGCCGTAGATGCTCGCGACCAGGGTCGGCGGCAGGAACGCGACGGCCGCGACCGAGAAGATCTTGATGATGTTGTTCTGCTCGATGTTGATCAGGCCGAGCGTCGCCTGCAGCATGAAGCTCGACTTGTTGGCGAGGAAGGAGGCGTGGTCGGAGAGCGCCAGCACGTCGCGCGACATGCTGCGGTAGCGCGCCTGCAGGTCCTTCGGCATCTGGATCGCGGTGGACTGCTGAAGGAAAGTGAGCTGGCGGCCGAGTGTTACCAGGCTCTCGCGAGCTTTCGACGTCAGATCGCCGTCACGCCCAATGCGCTCCATGACGCCGCGCAGGTCGCGCGCGCGGGCGACATCCTTTTGCGCCGACGTGAACACGTTGGCCGACAGGTCATCGAGCCCCAGGCCGACGCGCTCCAGCACGTCAGCCGTGCGCTCGATGATGGACTCGAGCAGCCCCGCGAGGATCGCGGGTGCATTGGTCGCGGCCGCAGGATGGCGCTCCGAGTAGGCGATGAAGCGCCGGAACGGCAGTGGGTCCACGTAGCGGTTCGTGATCAGCCGGTTGTGCGAGAGGATGAAAGTGACCGCCGCGGTCTCCGGCCGGTCGGTGTCGATCTTGGTGACGACGGTCGCCGTCATGTACAGCGTGCCGTTCTCCTCATAGAGGCGCGAGGAAGTCTCGATCTCGCGCATTTCCTCGCGCGAGGGCACGTCGATCGCGAGCAACCGCTCGACCGCACGCTCCTCCGAGAGCGTGGGTTCGAGCAGGTCAACCCAGACGCAGGCCTCGGGAATGTCCGCCGGCGGCGGATCGAGACGGTCCAGGCCCTGGCTGCCGGGTACGAAACAGTTCAGCATGCCAGCCGTCCGGGGGCATCAGGTGGCGCCGCGCTCGCGGGCCGCCAGTTCGTTGATGAGCTGGAACATCTGCTCGGCGCCGCCCGCCATCTCCTGGTCGGTGAAGTACTTGCCCTGGACGAACATCATCGGCGTGTGGTCGATCCGGTAGCGGCGCGAGGCGGACTCGGCCTGGCGCAGCTTGTTCTCGGTCGAGAATGTACGGTAATGACGGGCGAAGTCCTCGGCCGACACGCCGTGCGAGGCCAGGAAATCGCGCGCGGCCTTCTCGGTTGCCGCCGTGTCCACGCGGCCGTTCTTGATCTGTGTGATCGGCCCGCCGCCCCGATGGATGCGACGGAACACTTCCAACTGGAGCTTCCCGACCAGACCAAGTCCCTCGACCGTGAAGTAGAGCCGGGCGTCCTCCTTTGCAACCTCGTTCCAGATCACGGGCACGCGGCGCAGAGTGATCCAGGCGGGCTTCGCCTTCTCCCAGGCTTCGAGCCTTTCCTCGAGCGCATAGCAGGCGCCGCAACCGTACCAGAAGCCCTCGATCACCTCGATCTGACCCGGCGACACGTTGATCGGCTGTGCGACCGGCAGCGGCGCGAAGTGCTGGCCTTCGATCCAGCGTCCGAGATTGCCGGTCGCCGCGGCAGGGGGCGTCGAAGCCGCAACCGCGGCTGCGACCGGGCTCGTCGCGCTTATCGCTTCCTCGACGGTCTCGCCGTCGCTGCTGCCGACCGGCTGATCGAGCTCGGTGAGGGGATCCAGTCGCTCGGCCTCGGCGGCAGGCACCGACTGTTCCCCGGTCTGCGGCGGCGTCGCCTGCGCTTCGGTGGCCGCGGGCGCCGCGGGTTCCTTGCCGCAGGCGGCGAACGCGATCATGGCCGCGAGCGAAAAGATCAGTGCTCTGGTCATCGTTCCGGTCTCCGGGAGTCGTGGCGCTTCAGCGCAGGCCCTGCGCATACGAGGCGAGCGCGCGCATTTCATCGTCCGTCAGCTTCGACGCGACCACCTGCATGATGTCGTTGCCGGCGGCCTTGCGCCGGGCCTCGGCATAGGCCTTGAGCTGGGCGTAGGTGTAGACCGCATGCTGCGCGCGAAGTGCCGGGTATTTCGCCGGGCCGTTGCCCTTGCCCTGCGGGCCATGGCAGGCGATGCAGGCCGGCAGGCCGCGTGCGGCGTCGCCGCCGCGGTAGAGCTTCTCGCCCGTCTTCCAGTTGGAAGGGTCGGCCTCGAGGCCGGTCGGCGCCTGGCGCGCGAAATGAGCGCCGAGGTCCTGCATGTCCTGGTCCGACAGCGCGAGCGTCATCGGCGACATTAATACGTTCGTGCGTGCACCGTTCTTGAACTGCGCGAGCTGGTCGGCGATGTAGGCCTCGCCCTGGCCGGCCAGGTTCGGCCATTCCGGGTTCACGCTCGAACCCGTGACGCCGTGGCAGGCCGCGCAGACGGCGGCTTTCTGGGAGCCGGCCTGGGCATCGCCCGCAGAAGCCGTGAGCGAGAGCAGCGAGCAGGCGGCGAGCGTCCCGACCCATGCGAACTTCATGCGAACCCCAGCTGATAGACTGCCCAGCGGGCCCGGAATTATACGCAAGGCCACGGTCCCTCCGTCCACCCAAAGATGTCCCGATACCCCCAGGCCCGGTTCCTGAAGAGCGCCGATTCGGCCGACGGTTTCGGCGACGACACCGGCGCCGAGGTCGCCTTCGCGGGCCGGTCCAACAGCGGCAAGTCGAGCGCGATCAATGCCATCATCGGGCGCAGGGATCTCGCGCGCACAAGCCGCACGCCGGGCCGCACCCAGCTCGTGAATCTCTTCGAGCTGGTGCCGGGGCGGCGGATCGTGGACCTGCCGGGCTACGGCTATGCCAAGGTCCCGCCGGCGATGCGCGAGCACTGGCGCCGGCTGATGGACGACTACTTCCGGTCGCGCGAATCGCTCGCGGGGCTCGTGATCGTGGTGGACGCGCGGCGCGGGTTCGGCGAGAGCGATGAAGCCATGCTGAGGTACGCCGAGGCGCGGGGTGTCCCGGTGCGCGTGCTGCTGACCAAGGCGGACAAGCTGGGCCGGAGCGAGTCCAGGTCCATTCTAAGGGACACGATGGACCGGCTGGGCGCGCGGGCGCAGGCGCAGCTGTTCTCCGCCGAGACGAAGGCAGGCGCAGACGCGGCGCAGGGAGCGCTGGAAGCGCTTCTTGCCGGGCGGCGCTGACCCGCGGGATTGATCTGGATCAGGGATTGCCGGCGGCGGATCGGAAATGCTGCGCGGCATGCCGGAACCGGACACCCACGCAGATGCGGAAGTCCTCATCGTCGGCGGCGGCCCCGCCGGACTCGCGCTCGCATGCGCACTCGATACAGCGGGCATCGCGCCCCTGGTGCTCGAACAGCAGCCGATCGAGCGCTTGCGGGCTCCTGCCGAGGACGGCCGCGACATCGCGCTGACCCACCGTTCGCGGCGCGTGCTGACGA
>JBQTKI010000058.1:0-43038 GCA_052386275.1 Gammaproteobacteria bacterium | reverse complement strand
CTCTTCACCGCGTTCGCGCTCGCTAATCTGTATCTGCTGAGGCGACGCTTGATGCCGCCACCGGAGACGTGTCGGTGTTGAGCGGCGAGCAAGACCAGAACCGGCCGCAAAGGCCGATGCAATGCTTGCCCTTGCCCTTCGCACGCCGAAATTCATGATCCACTCGCTCATTTTTCATTCATCCGCTGCACTGGCGACCGGCTGTGCAGAGGTTCCCTAGGAGACCACCGGCGTCCAACGCTGGCTGCGCCGGGAATTGCGGTCGTCCGTGGTCTCCCCCTCGTAGGACGTCGGCTGCCCGGCCGGCAGGCCCGCCGGCATCGGGTCCATCGCATGGATGTTGAGCACCGCCAGCTTATTTCCGTCCTCTTCCGTGATGGCGCCCAGGTAGCCGCCACAGCGCGTGCAGAAAACGAAGTCCGCGGTCTTGTGACCGAAGCGGTAGCGCGCAAGGAATGCCGGGTCCTTCACCGTGAACCGCACCGAGCCGCGCGGATCGGACGTGTAAACGCCCGCATGCTTGAGGCAGAACGAGCACTGGCAGGCGCGCACCGACCAGGCCGGGGGCGGCAGCTCGGTGCGGAACTCGTAACCGACCGCGCCGCAATGGCAGGAGCCGCGATACGCGCTCATGACTTGATGCTCGATGGCAGTGTTTCGAAGTCCTCCGTCCGGGGCATGGCGTTCAGCGCGGCCAACAGATCCGGAGGTGGCGCGATCAGCTTGCGCGCCGCGAGGTCGAGCCAGCCGCCTTCGCTCACGATGCGCGCAGCGCGCTGGCCGTCGCCCTTCAGCACTTCGTTGACGAGCCGGAAGCGCGAACCGTCCGGCGCCATGCCGCCGAGCGCGAGCGTGATCGTGATCGGCTCGTGCAGGCCGATTTCGCGGTAATAATCGAGTTCATCGCGGCGCACGACCGGCCCGATGCGGCGCTTTGCGAAATCGGCCACCTGAAAGCCCTCGGCCTTGAAGAAACCCATCCGTGCGTCCACGCACTTGTTGAGGTAGGCGAAGTTCGCCATGTGGGCATTCGCGTCCATGTCGGCCCACCCGGCGATCGTTGCGAGGGCAAAGGGCTTCGCGCTCATGTCATGCAGAAAAAGTTCAGCTTGTTGCCGTCCAGATCGCGGAAATAGCCGGCGTAGAAGCCTTCGCCGCGCGGGCCGGCCGGGCCCTCGGCCTTGCTGCCGAGCTCCATCGCCTTCCTGTACATGGCGTCCACCTTGGCCGGCGTGCCGACGTTGATCGCGACCATCACGCCGTTGCCAACGGTCGCGGGCTTGCCAGTCGTAAGGCTTGGTCAGCGCGAGTCCGGGCTTGTCCTTGCCGGTGCCCCAGACTTTGAAGGTCTCGAAGTCCATGAAGCGTTTCGCACCGAGCTCGCCGAGCAGTGCGTCGTAGTATTTGCTCGCACGGGCGAGATCGTTGGTGCCGAGACAGACATAGCCGATCATGTTGAAACTCCGATGATGTCAGTGAATCGCATGAAAGAATGCGCGCAGCTTGGCCGCGTCCAGGTGCCCGCCGGTGCGCAGGCCGCTGCAGACGTCGAGCCCTGACGGGCGTACTTCCTCGAGCGCCGCGCGCGCATTGCCGGAATGCAATCCGCCGGCCAGCAGCACGGGCACGCCGACGCTCTCGCAGATGCGCCGGCTGTGCGTCCAATCGTGCACGCGGCCGGTGCCGCCCAGTTCCTTGACCGCAAGTCCAGGCCTGCCTGAATCGAGCAGAATCGTGTCCACGAGGGGCGCCGCAGCGCGTGCCTCTTCGACCGATTGCGCGTCTTGCACGTGGATCACCTGAACCAGGCGCACGCGCGGTGCGAGCCGGCGCAGGCGGATCAACTCGGGCTCGGGCACGTAATCCACAAGCTGCAGCGCCGTCGTGCCGCAGCGGCGATGCTGGTCGGCAATCGCCTCGGCCTCGGTCAGCGCGGTCAGGAGGAAGGTTTCCGTCGGCGGCGGCGTGCCGGCGGCGATCTCGGCGATCAACTCCTCCGGGATCGGGCCCGGGCCGCTCGGCATGGCGGAAACCAGGCCAATCGCGGACGCGCCTGCTGAGACTGCGAGCCTTGCCTCTCCGAGATCGGCAATGCAGCAGACCTTCACGAACACAGGCCGCCCGGGCTCTTCTTCATCTCGCGCGCGCAGGTCGCGACGAGCTTCTCGACGACCTTCGTGTCCACGTCGGAGAGGCGGCGGATGTACAGGCAGCACTTGCCGAGCTTGTGCTTGCCGAGCTTAGCAAGCAGTTCTTTCTGCCGCTCGGGGCCGTTCATGATGGAGAGCACGAGGTCCGGCTTGCGCGAGGCGAAGCCCATCATGAAGCAGTCGCCTTCGTGGCCGCTCGCGTACTTGTAGTGGTAGTTGCCGAAGCCGATCATGGTGCCCCACATCACGGGCTTCTCGCCAGTCGCTTTCTTCATCATCGTCACGAGCGTGTCGCAGTCTTCGCGCCGCTCCGCGTCCTTGATCTTGGCGATGAATCCATCGACGCTCACCCGCGTCGGCTTGGTCTTGTTCTCGGCCATGGTCACTCCCAGCTGTTTGCGCGCTTGTCGAATTCCTTCGTTTGCGGGCGCACCACGCAGAACTTCTGCCCGGTCGGCGCCTGCATGACCACCCAGGTACGCACCTTCGCAATGCGCGTTGCGCCGAGCCTCTCGAGGCGCTTCACCTCGGCTTCGATGTCATCGGCCTCGATATCGAGGTGCACGCGGCTCTCGTGGTCCACGGTCTGCACTTCGAGGTGCAAACGCTCCTCCGGCTCGACCAGCCGGATGTATTTCTCGCCCTCCTCGCCCGCGAGACCGCGCAGCTCCATGCCGAGCGCCTGCGACCAGAAGGTCGCGGCCTCCTTGAGGTCGTCGGTGCGGCAGTCAATGATGAATCCCGCCAGTCGGCTTCTGTGCATGACGGCTAATTAACTCCTGCTGCCTTCGATTGGCAACTCCATGTAGACGTCGGCCCGCGTGTAGTCGGATGGATGAGGATGGACCGCATGGCGGAATCCCAGCCGCTCGTACAACCGGATCGCGTTGGCAAGACGGCTGTTGGTCTCGAGGAACACTGTCTTCGCGCCGACCCCGCGCGCCCAGGCGATGCCCGCCGCACCGAGCATCTCGCCGATGCCGCGGCGCTGGTGCGTGGCCGCAACCGCCATCTTGGCGAGTTCGTAGCGCGCGGCATCCACGCGGATCATAGCCACGGTGCCGATCGCCCGCACGCCGTCCAGTGCGAAGAGAATCATTCCGCCCTGCGCGACGATCGCGGACTCCGGATCATCCAGCACCTTGAGGTCCGGCGTCTCAATTTTGAACAGGCGCTCGATCCATGCGAGATTGAGCCGGCGGAAGGCCGCCGCGAGTTCCGGGCGGAACGGCACGATTTCGATGCTGCTCATGCGCGCAGCAGTTCTTCGTAGACCGCGAGGTCGGCCGCCGAGAAGCAGCAGAAGATGACCTCGCGCAGGCTGGTGATTCCGAGCTCGGCGCCGCGCACGGTCTGCACTGCGATGCCGGCGGCGGCCTCGCGCGGGTAGCCGTAGGCGCCCGTGCTGATAGACGGGAATGCGATGCTAGCCACCCGGCAGTCGGCGGCGAGCTCGAGCGAACGCCGATAGCACGACGCGAGCAGCGCGGGTTCCCCGGAATCGCCGCCACGCCAGATCGGGCCCACCGTGTGAATCACGAAGCGCGCCGGCAGCCGATAGCCAGCCGTGATCCTGGCGTCGCCCGTCTGGCAGCCGCCTAGTCTGCGGCACTCGGCCAGCAGTTCGGGTCCCGCAGCGCGATGGATGGCGCCGTCCACGCCACCGCCGCCGAGCAACGATGAGTTCGCGGCGTTGACGATCGCATCCACCGCGAGCGTCGTGATGTCGCCCTGAAGCGGCCGCAACATCAAAGGCACGGCGCTCATGCGACCCGCGCCTCGAGGTCGTACTCGGACGAGCCAGTCACGACAATGTCGGCGAACTCGCCAATCCGCAGCTTCGCGGCACCGCGGCCACGGATCCTGACGAGGCCGTCAATCTCCGGCGCATCGGATTCGCTGCGCGCGACGGCCGAATCGCCCTCGACTGTATCCACCAGCACCCGTAGGCGCCGCCCGACCTTGCGTGCGAGGCGCGCTGCGCTCACCTTCTGCTGCAGTTGCATGAAGCGGTGCCAGCGCTCTGCCTTTACGGGCTCCGGCACCGGATCGGGCAGTTCGTTCGCCGCGGCGCCCTCGACCGGCGAGTAGCGGAAGCAGCCGACGCGATCGAGTTGTGCCTCCTCGAGCCAGTCGAGCAGCATCCCGAAGTCCTCCTCCGTCTCGCCCGGGAAGCCGACGATGAAGGTGCTGCGGATCGTGAGGTCCGGCAACTCCTCCCGCCAGCGGCGGATGCGCACAAGCGTGTTCTCGGCATGCGCGGGACGGCGCATCAGCTTCAGGATCCGCGGGCTGCCGTGCTGGAACGGAATGTCGAGGTAGGGCAGGACTTTTCCTTCCGCCATCAGCGGAATCACGTCGTCCACGTGCGGGTAGGGATAGACATAGTGCAGCCGCACCCAGGGCCCCAGTTCGCCGAGCTCGCGCGCGAGGTCGACGAAGCGGCTTCGGATCTCGCGGCTGCCCCAGGGCTCGGCGCGGAATTTCAGGTCGGCGCCGTAGGCGCTCGTATCCTGCGAGATCACGAGGAGTTCCCGTACGCCCGCGTTCCTGAGGCGGATCGCCTCGTTGAGCACGTGGCTGATCGGGCGGCTCACCAGATCGCCGCGCATCGAAGGGATGATGCAGAAACGGCAGCGGTGGTTGCAGCCCTCGGAAATCTTCAGGTAGGCATAGTGCCGCGGCGTCAAGCGGACGCCTTGCGGCGGCACCAGATCCATGAACGGGTCATGCTTCGGCGGCAGGTGCTCGTGCACCGCGCCCACGACCTCCTCGTAGGCATGCGGGCCGGTGACCTTGAGCACGGCCGGATGGCGCGCCGTGATCTTGTCCGGCCTGGCGCCGAGGCAGCCGGTCACGATCACGCGGCCGTTCTGCGCCAGCGCCTCGCCGATCGCGTCGAGGGATTCGTGCACGGCGTCGTCGATGAAGCCGCAGGTATTCACGATCACGAGATCGGCATCGCCGTAGTTCGGCGCGACCTCGTAGCCCTCGGCGCGCAGCTGCGTCAGGATCCTTTCGGAATCCACGAGCGCCTTGGGGCAGCCCAGGCTGACGAAACCGACGCGGGGTGAACGGCTGGCCACGGCGCATTTTACCGGGCGCGCCGGGCGGCCCCTAAACGCCTTGTTTTCGGGCTATTATCCGCCGATGCGGTTCACGAAGATGCATGGACTCGGCAACGACTTCATCATCTTCGACGCCCCCGCCGCAGGCGCTCCCGCCGCCGAGACCTTTCGCCGCCTTGCCGATCGCTTCACCGGCATCGGCTTCGACCAGGCGCTGATGCTCGAGCCGCCGCGCAAGCCGGGTACCGCCATTTACTACCGGATATTCAATGCCGACGGCCGTGAAGTGGAGCAATGCGGCAACGGCGCGCGCTGCATCGCCCGCATTCTCAAGGACCGCGGCGCCGCGAAGTCTGGCGACCTCGTGCTCGACAGCCCGGGCGGACTGGTACAAGCCAAGGTGAACGACGGCCAGGTCTCGGTGACGATGGGCGTGCCGGACTTCAATCCGGCGGCGCTGCCCTTCGAGGCGAGCGGCGAGGCCTATGTCTACCCGCTTTCGGTGGGCGCGAGCGAGGTCGAAATCGGCGCGGTCTCGGTCGGCAATCCGCACGCGATCATCCGCGTGCCTGCGGTCGTGGATGCCCCGGTCGCCCGGCTCGGCCCCGCGATCGAGAACCACCCGCGCTTCCCGAAGCGCACCAACGTTGGCTTCATGGAAGTCGTGGACCGCTGGCATATCCGGCTACGTGTGCACGAGCGCGGCACCGGTGAGACCCGCGCCTGCGGCACCGGCGCCTGCGCCGCGGTCGCGGTCGGCCGCCGGCACGGCCTGCTCGACGAAAGCGTCCGCGTGGATCTACCCGGCGGGCGTCTCGACATACAATGGAAGGGACCCGGCGAGCCGATCTGGATGACCGGACCGGCCGAGCGGGCCTTCGAGGGAGAAGTCACGCTATGACGACACGTCCGGTTCGCGGCGTCGAAATCGCGGAAATCGACGAGGCCTCGGTCGCCTCCTACCTGGCCGCCACCCCCGAGTTCTTCGACCGCCATGCGCAGATGCTCGCCAAGATCCGCCTGCCGCACGCGCGCGGAGGCAACACCGTGTCGCTGCTCGAGCGCCAGGCCGAGGTGCTGCGCGAGCGCAACCGCAAGCTCGAGGCCAAGGTCAAGGAGTTCGTGGACGTCGCGCGCGAGAACGACGCGCTCGGCCGGCGCGTGCTCGCGATGGCACGCCGGCTGATCGCGGCGCAGGGCCGCGCAGCCGTGATCGAGGCGATTGAGTCTGCGCTGCGCGAGGATTTGGACGCCGGCCAGTCGGTACTGGTGCTGACGCCCGTCGCTGCGCCCGCGGGCGTCGTCGAAAGTCGCTTCCTGCACGTGGTCGCGTCCGACGCCCCGGAACTCAAGAGCTTTGACACGCTATTCAGCTCCGGCAAGCCGCGCTGCGGCCAGCTGCGCGATACACAGCGCGATTTCCTGTTCGGGGGTGACGCATCCGAAGTAGGCTCCGTGGCGCTGGTGCCGCTGGGCGCCAGGGGCAGCCTGGGACTGCTCGCCTGCGGTTCACCGGACGCGCACCGCTTCAACCCGACGATGAGCACGGACTTCCTTGGGCACATCGGCGAGCTCATCGCCACCGCCCTCGCCAGGGACTGATGCAGGCGGCCGCCGTCGCCTGGATCGGCCGCTACCTGGGCCACCTGCGGACCGAACGCCGCCTCTCGCTCCACACCGCGTCCAATTACCGCCGCGACCTCGAGGCGCTCGTCGCCTATTGCGAACGCGAGGGCATCGCCGGCTGGAAGAAGCTCGACAGCTTCCACATCCGCACCTTTGCCGCGCGCGAACACCGCGACGGGCTGGGGCCCCGCAGCGTGCAGCGACGGCTCTCGGCGCTGCGCGGTTTCTTCAACTACCTGATCCGCGAGGACGTGATCGACGCGAATCCCGCCGCGGACATCCGCGCGCCCAAGGCGCCGAAGCGCCTGCCGAAGACGCTGGACGTGGACCAGGTCGCCTCGCTGCTGAATCGCCGTGCCGACAGCACGCTCGCGCGTCGTGACCTCGCGATCATGGAACTGCTCTACTCCTCCGGGCTTCGACTCGCGGAACTCGCCGGCCTCGACGTCACCGACCTCGACCTCGCGGACCGCACCGTGCGCGTGACCGGCAAGGGCTCGAAGACGCGCATCCTGCCGGTCGGCAAGCAGGCGGCCACGGCGCTCCGGCAATGGCTTGCCGATCGCAGCGGGCTCGTGAAGGGCGGCGCGACCGCGCTTTTCGTCGGAGCGAGCGGCTACCGCCTCGGACCGCGCGCGATCCAGCGTCGCATCGGTCGCTGGGCCGCGGGCAGCGACCTCAACGTCCCCGTGTACCCGCACCTGTTCCGCCATTCCTTCGCGACGCACCTGCTCGAGTCGAGCCGCGACCTGCGCGGGGTGCAGGAACTTCTCGGCCACGCCGACATCAGCACCACGCAGGTGTACACGCACCTGGATTTCCAGCACCTGGCCCGCGTGTACGACGAATCCCATCCGCGCGCCAGGCGACGCAGGTAGCCAGCCTCCAGGAGCCAGTGGGCGTGGAAGCGCCGTCCGAAATCAAGGTCAAGAGCAAGAGCGGCATCGTCGAGGTAGCCTGGCCCGACGGCACGCGGTACGAGCTGCCGTTCGAATACCTGCGCGTGCACTCGCCCTCAGCGGAGATCCGCGGGCACGGCGGCGGCGAGGGCAAGCTCGAGCTCATGAAGGAGAACGTCAAGGTGGTGCAGGTCGAACCGATCGGGCTCTACGCCGTGCGCCTGCACTTCGACGACGGGCACGACACCGGGCTCTACAGCTGGGACTATCTGCGCGAGCTCGGCGCGGAATACGAGCGGAAATGGGCGCGCTACCTCGAGCGCTGCGAGAAGCTCGGCTACGAGCGCAAGCCGCCCGCCTAGAAGAGCCGCGAGCCTTCGAACACGATCCGGTAGCCGTGCACGAACATCGGCATTCCGCCGACGAGCGCCACGAACGTCACGACCGATAGTGGCAGCGTCTGCTCGCGCGCCACGACCGCGAACCAGAGCGCGCTCATCGGCAGGTAGAGCAGGACCGCCGTCACGACCCCCGGCGCATAGGCGCCGTCCGCGATCGTCGCCACGACGTGGAACAGCCCGTTCGCGAGCATCAGGAAGCCGACCCAGGCGGTCGCGACGAGCGCCGCGCCCCGCTCACTTGAGGCTGCGGCCAGTGCCGCCATGGCGATCGTTATGACGAGCCCGAAGCCGTTGACCGACCAGAAGGTCTGCGCCGCGATGTCGGGCTCGACATGGGCGTTGAACCAGGCGACGAAAGTCGGCGCTTCCTCCGCCACGTGCAGTGCGAAGACCAGGGGCAGCGCCAGTGCAAGTCGCCGCAGCGTGAACCACGGGCCGGCCATGCCTCAGTGTAGAATCCGGACATCGCCAATGCCGACAAACGAATGAAATCAGGCACTTCCACCACCCCTGGCGGCCGCACCGTGGACTTCGGCTACGAGCAAGTCCCGGTCGCCGAGAAAGCGGCGCGCGTACGCGGCGTGTTCGATGCGGTCGCGAGAAAGTACGATCTGATGAACGACCTGATGTCCGGCGGCCTGCACCGGCTGTGGAAGCGCTTCGCGCTGTCGCAGACCGGATTGCGCCCCGGCATGCGCGCGTTAGACGTCGCGGCCGGCACTTGCGACCTGGGCGCGGGCCTCGCGCGCCAAGTGGGTCGTGAGGGTCTCGCGGTGCTCACCGACGTCAATCGTGAGATGCTCTCGCGCGGCCGCGACCGGCTGCTCGACCAGGGCCTCTTCGGCAGCGTCTGCTTTGCGATCGCAGACGCCGAACGGCTGCCGTTTCGCGATGCCAGTTTCGACTGCGTGACGATTGCTTTCGGCTTGCGCAACGTCACCGACAAGGCGGTGGCGCTCGCCTCGATGCGACGCGTGCTGCGCCCTGGCGGTCGGCTGCTGGTGCTCGAATTCTCGAAGCCGCGCGGCGAGGCGCTGCGGGCGGCTTACGACACGTATTCCTTCAACGTGCTGCCCGCGCTCGGCCGCATGGTCGCGGACGACGAAGCGAGCTATCGCTACCTCGCCGAGTCCATCCGCATGCACCCGGACCAGGAGACGCTCGCGGCGATGATGAATGGCGCGGGCCTCGAGGACGTGCGCTTCCACAACCTCGCGGGCGGCATCGTCGCGCTGCACGTCGGCTGCGTGTTTTGAAACTGTGACGCCGGAACTGCTGAAGCCGCTGGAATCGCTGCTCAACCGCAACATCGCGGGCTCGTCGCGCGCGCGCGGTCTGCTGACGCAGGTCACGGGACGCACGCTGGAATTGCGACTCTCCTCCACCCCTCTGCGCCTGCGATTCCAGGCCGGCGCCGATGGCGTGACGCTCGCGACGGAGGGCGACGCGCCCGCCGACGCGATCATCGAGGGCACGCCATTCACGTTCGCGCGGCTCGCCTTCGGCGACCCGGCGCAGTCGTTGCGCGCGGGCGGCGCCCAGGTCACGGGCGACGCCGAGATCGCCCAGGTGTTCCAGAAGCTGTTCGAGGCCGCGCAGCCGGATTTCGAGGAGGAGTTGTCGCGCCTGACCGGCGATGTCGCGGCGCATCACCTGGCGAACGTCGCGCGCGGCGCGGTGGACTTCGCGCGGCGTGCGCGGGACACCTTCGCCCAGAACGTGTCCGAGTACCTGACCGAGGAAAGCCGAGACGTGCCGCTGCGCGCCGAAGTCGAGGAATTTCTCGCGGGCGTGGATGGGCTGCGCGAGGCGGCGGACCGGCTGGCAGCGCGCCTCGCGGCACTGGAGCGGCGCCGGTGATTTCCCTGCGCGTCGCCGGGCGCCTGCTGACGATCCACCGCGTGCTGGTGCGCTATGGGCTCGACGACTTCGTGCGCGCGACGCACTTGTACCGCCCGCTGCGCTTCGTGTTCTGGCTCTCGCCCTGGACCTGGTTCTCGCGCCGGCGCGGCACGCGCGGCGAACGCCTGCGCCGCGCGCTCGAGGACCTCGGTCCGATTTTCGTGAAGTTCGGGCAGGTGGTCTCGACGCGCCGCGACCTCCTACCGCCCGACATCGCAGAGGAGCTCGCGAAACTCCAAGACCGCGTGCCGCCCTTCCCGGGCGCGGCCGCGCGCCTGCGAATCGAGGAAGCGCTCGGCCGGCCGGTCGGCCAGCTCTTCAGCGAGTTCGAGGAAGCGCCGCTGGCGGCGGCTTCCATTGCGCAGGTGCATACCGCGCGGCTAACCGACGGTCGGGAGGTCGTCGTCAAGGTGCTGCGCCCGGGGATGCGCGAAGTGATCGGGCGTGACCTCGACGTGCTGCATGCGCTCGCCGGTCTTGCCGAGGACTACTGGCCGGATTCGCGGCGACTGCGCCCGCGCGAGGTCGTGGGCGAGTATGAGAAGACGATCCTGAACGAGCTCGACCTGCTGCGCGAGGCCGGCAATGCCTCCCAGCTCAAGCGCAACTTCGCGGGCTCGCCGATGTTGCACGTGCCGGAGGTGCACTGGGAGCTGTGCCGGCGCGAAGTCATGGTCATGGAGCGCATCCACGGCGTGCCGATCTCCGAG
This sequence comes from Gammaproteobacteria bacterium, assembly GCA_052386275.1. Taxonomy (GTDB): domain Bacteria; phylum Pseudomonadota; class Gammaproteobacteria; order Steroidobacterales; family Steroidobacteraceae; genus SCUD01. The sequence continues at coordinate 32,282 of JBQTKI010000058.1, read as the reverse complement.
GTCGCGCGCCTGCGCGAGCTCGGCACCGACATTCCGAAGCTCGCCGAGAACGGCGTGACTATCTTCTTCACGCAGGTGTTCCGGCACAACTTCTTCCACGCCGACATGCACCCAGGCAACATCTTCGTGGACGTGTCGGACCCGGCGAACCCGCGCTACGCGGCCGTGGACTTCGGCATCGTGGGCTCGCTGGACCCCCGTGACCAGCTCTACCTCGCCGGGAATTTCCTCGCGTTCTTCGAGCGCGACTACCACAAGGTCGCGGTCCTGCACCTGGAAAGCGGCTGGGTGCCCTCCGGCACGCCGGTGCACGAGGTGGAGTCTGCGGTGCGCACCATCAGCGAGCCGATCTTCGACCGGCCGCTCAAGGAGATCTCCTTCGCGCTGGTGCTCTTGAACCTGTTCGAGGTCGCGCGGCGGTTCCAGATGCAGATCCAGCCGCAACTCATCCTGCTGCAGAAGACACTGCTCAACATCGAGGGTCTCGGGCGGCAGCTCTACCCGGAACTCGACCTGTGGAAGACCGCGCTGCCCATCCTGCGCGAGTGGATGCGCGAGCGAAACAGCCCGCGCGCGCTCCTTGCCAACCTGCGCACGCACTGGCCGGACATCGCCGAAGCGGTGCGCGAGCTTCCCGTGATCGCGCGCCGCGCCGTGCGGCGGGCCTACGAGGACGAACTTGTCGTGCGCACCGAGTCCGAGGCGATCGAGAAGCTGCGTACGGAACTTCGCCGCGACCGCCGCCGCAGCGATGCCATCATCGGCGCCGCCGCCGTGTTCCTCGGCGGCATCGTCTGGCTCTCCCTCGCGACCCAGCCTTCCTGGCTCGGCTGGCTGTTCACCGCCGGCGGCGCTCTCTGGCTCCTCAACCGCCTCCGCCATTAGGCGCCATCAGGATTTCGGTTCGATCCAGGTGGCAGTGGCGCGGCCGCAGAGTACGCCGCGCTCGTCGAAGATGGCCGTCCCGGTATAGTGCTTGCGCCCCTCGCGCGAAATCTCCCAGCCGATCACGACGCAGGGCTCGCCGATCCGCACGCGCCGGTCCACGCGCGCCGCGTAGGTGCCGAGCAGGGCGCCGCTCATGCCGCCGCCGCAGGCGAAGAATCCCGGGCAGTCGAGCGCCGCCCACATGAACTCCGGCAGTACCTTTCCGTCCGCGCCGCCGAGCGACGCGTCCGGCAGCCAGGCCGCGGCCACCAGCTCGCGGCCTGCGATCGGCGAGGCGAAGATGCGCATGCCGTCGCCGCGTGCGCGCTCCGGCCCGCAGACGAAGCAGCTCGGGTAGGCATGCTCGCGGAAACCCGGAAAATTCCTGACGGCGGCCAGCGCCTCCGCGTACGCAGGCGGCTTCGGCACGGCGAGGTCGAAGGACTTTGGCGCCGCGCTCGCGATCGGCTCGTCGCCGTCCACCAGCAGGAGCCGCGCATTCTCCTTGTCCTCGCGGATCTCCAGCGGCTTGTCGAGCGGCGGCGGCTTCATCAGCCGGATTTCCACCGGCCCCGACGCCGCAGCCGCCAGCATGCCGCAGGTGTAGCCGCCATTCCCCGATTGCGGCGGCCCGCGAAAGCGCCGCGCAATCACGAGGTAGTGGGTGCCTGTCATGTTGCGCCGAATCGTAGCCCAACCGGGGTAGCTGCGGGCACGCGTGGCGGTTAAGCTGGCCGCCCCACCGAACGCGGAGTCCCACCAGGTCATGCGAGCCGCCGTCCCCGCCCTTGCCCTCGTCCTCGCCACTCCCGCTCTCGCCGCGGACAGCGGCGAATCCCTGCGCCGGTTTCTCGCCGGCCGCGCCGAACGCGACTCCGAAATCGCGCGTTCGATCTGGGAATGGGCCGAAGTCGGCTACCAGGAGCAGAAGAGTTCAGCGCTGTTGCAAGGCGAGCTGAAGAAGGCGGGATTCAAGGTCGAAGCCGGCGTCGCCGGCATCCCGACCGCTTTCGTCGCGAGCGCGGGCAGTGGCAAACCCGTGATCGGCATCCTCGCGGAGATGGACGCGCTTCCCGGCATCACCCAGGACTCGACTGCCGACCGCCGGCCGGTCGCCGGCAAACTCGCGGGCCACGCCTGCGGGCATCACCTTTTCGGCACCGCCTCGATCTCCGCCGCGATCGCCATCGCCAACTGGCTGAAGGCGAGCGGCACGCCCGGCACCATCCGCGTCTACGGCACACCCGCCGAGGAAGGCGGCGCGGCCAAGGTTTACATGGTCCGCGCGGGACTCTTCAACGACGCCGACATCGTGCTGCATTGGCACCCGGCCGACGTCAATGCCGCGACCCTGGAAAAGAGCCTTTCCAACAAGACCGTGAAGTTCCGCTTCCACGGGCTTTCCGCGCACGCCTCGGGTGCCCCGCACCGCGGCCGTTCAGCGCTCGACGGCGTCGAGGCCATGAACCACATGGTCAACCTGATGCGCGAGCACGTGCCGAGCGATGCGCGCCTGCACTACGTGATCACGCGCGGCGGCTCGGCCCCGAACGTGGTGCCGGATTTCGCCGAGTCCTACTACTACGTGCGCCACGGCGACCCGAAGGTGGTCCAGGAAATCTTCGAACGCGTGGTCCAGGCCGGCGAAGGCGCGGCGCTAGGCACCGGCACGCGCTTCGAGTACGAGGTCATCGGCGGCGTGCACAGCATCCTGCCGAACGAGGCGCTCGCGCGCATGATGCTCGAGAAACTGCGCTCGGTCGGCGGAGTGACTTACTCGCCCGAGGAGCAGGCCTTCGCCGAGCAGATCTACCCGACGCTGATCAACCCGAGCATGCCGCTGGGCTCGCAGGCCGAGGTGCAGGATTTCACATTCGAGCGTCCCGGCATCGGCTCGACCGACGTCGCGGATGTGAGCTGGACAGTTCCCACGATCGGCCTTCGCACCGCGACCTGGGTGCCTGGAACCCCCGCGCACAGCTGGCAGGCGACCGCCGCGGGTGGCATGAGCATCGGCTTCAAGGGCATGCACATCGCCTCGCACACGCTCGCGCTGATGGGCCAGGAGCTGTTTACCAACGCGGAGCTGATCGCCAATGCGCGCGCCGAATTCGAGGAACGCCGTGGTCCGGATTACGTCTATCGCCCGATGCTCGGCGACCGCGACCCACCGCTCGACTACCGGCGCGGCGTAGCCGGGGGCGGCGAGGAATGAGAAACGAACCGCCCGGCGCGGATGTCGGGCGTTTCGTCGTAACCCCACGCTCCGCCCGCATCGGCCAGGCATACATTCGTCCCCAAGCCGCAACCTCTGACGGGAGACGTCCCATGCGCCGCCTGATCATCGCCCTCGCTTGCCTCGTCGTCACGCTGCCGCTCGAAGCCGCCGACGTTGCCCCGCATATCTCAGCCGCCATCGCCGCACCCGAACGCAGCGACAAGGACCGCGAACGCGACGTACGCGAGAAGCCCGCGGAATTCATGACTTTTGCCGGCATCCGCCCGGGCATGAAAGTCGCGGACGTTTTCGGCGGCGGCGGCTACTGGTCCGAGGTGATCCATCGCGCAGTCGGGCCCGAGGGCGCCGTCACGCTCGTGAACAATTCGCCGTACTGGAACTTCGCGCGCGAGGACCAGAAGCTGCGCTACGCCGACGGCCGGCTCTCCGCGATCACGCGCCGCGTGGTCGAGACCTGCGATCTCCAGCTCGGTCGCAAGCAGTACGACCTGATCCTGATGTTCATGGCCTACCACGACATCTACTGGGTGAACGAGGCCGGCGGCTGGCCGGCGATCGACACGGACAGCTTTGTCAGCCAACTTCACGCGGCGCTGAAGCCGGGCGGCGTGTTGCTGATCGTGGACAATGCGGCCGCGGCGGGCACCGGCAGCTCCTCGGTGAACGCGCTGCACCGCATCGAGGAGGCGTTCGCCCGGCGCGATATCGAGGCGCACGGCTTCAAACTCGAGAAGACCTGGGACGCGTACCGGAACCCGAACGACGATTACACGAGGCTGGTGTTCGATCCGGTGGTGCGGGGGAAGACGGATCGGTTCACGCACCTCTACCGGCGCCGCTGATGAGTGCCGGCGGCGCGCGCATCCCGCGCAGGAAACCCGCCGGTTCCCTCCCAGACTCCAACGCCTCTACGAGGGCGGAGCCCACAATCACGCCATCCGCATGTCCCGCAAACCGCGCCACCTGTGCGGCGCTTCGGATGCCGAACCCTGCGCAGACCGGAACCGTCGCGGCGGCACGCAGGCGGTCGACGTAGGCGAGCGTCGCGTCAGGTACGGCGACGTCGCCGCCCGTCGTGCCGGTCATCGTCACCGCATAGACGAAGCCCTGCGACCCGCGCGCGAGCATCGCAAGCCGCGCAGGCGGCGTCACCGGTGTCACCATCTGGACCAGTGCGATGTCGTCGCGATTGAGTGCGGTGCGCAACTCGGCACATTCCTCCCACGGCAGGTCCGGCACGATGAAACCTGAGACGCCCGCATCGCGCGCCGCGCGCGGCAGGCGGCGCAGGCCGAAGGCGAGCAGCGGATTCAGGTAGCTCATCAGTACCAGCGGCGCTCGCAATCGACCGACAAGCCGCGAGAGTTCCTCGAGAATCCACGCCAGCGTCACGCCCTGCTCGAGTGCGATGCGGCTCGAGCGCTGGATGGTCACACCGTCTGCCATCGGGTCCGAGAACGGCACGCCGATTTCGACGACGTCAGCTGCGTTACAGAGCGCCTCCAGCCGCCCGCTGAAACCCTCTCGGTCCGGAAAGCCCGCAGTCAGGAATGCGATCAACGCCGGCGTCCCGCCCGCGGCGCCGCGGAGTATCGCATCCGTGATCGCGATACCCGGCTGCATCAGCGCGCTTCCGCCAGATACGTCGCGAGATCCTTGTCGCCACGGCCGGAGAGGCCGATCAGGATCCGGCTGCCCGGGTGTTTCGCAGCGTAGCGCTTCGCGCCTGCGAGCGCATGCGCGCTTTCGAGTGCCGGCAGGATGCCTTCGCGTGCATTGCATTCGCGCGCGGCGGCGAGCGCTTCATCGTCGGTCGCGATCGCGTAGTCCACCCGGCCGATGGCCTGGAGCAGCGCGTGCTCGGGCCCGACGGCCGAGTAGTCGAGCCCGGCCGAGATCGAATGTGTCTCCTGCACCTGGCCGTGGGCGTCCTGCAACAGCATCGTGTAGCAGCCGTGGAGGACACCGGGCCGACCATAGGCGAGCGTTGCGGCGTTCTCGCCGAGCCCGCTGCCACGGCCGCCAGCCTCGATCCCGAGCAGCCGCACACCCGCGTCGCCGAGGAAGGAATGGAACAGGCCAATCGCATTCGAACCGCCGCCGACGCAGGCGATCGCGACCTCGGGCAGCGCGCCCGCCGCCGCCTGCATCTGCGCGCGCGCCTCGCGCCCGATCACCGATTGCAGCTCGCGCACGAGATAGGGATAGGGATGCGGCCCGACGGCGGAGCCGAGCAGGTAGTACGTGCCGAGCGGGTCCGACACCCAGTCGCGCAGCGCCTCGTCGATGGCGGCGCGCAAGGTGCGATCGCCTGATGTGACCGGCACGACTTCAGCGCCGAGCAGTTTCATACGCCCGACGTTCGGCGCCTGCCGCTCGATGTCCACCGCGCCCATGTACACGACGCAGGGTAGGCCGAGCCGCGCACAGGCGGCGGCGGTCGCAACCCCATGCTGACCGGCACCGGTCTCGGCGATAACCCGTTTGGCACCCAGGCGCTTCGCGAGCAGGGCCTGGCCCAAGGCGTTATTGATCTTGTGGGCGCCGGTGTGCGCGAGGTCCTCGCGCTTTAGCCAGATTTCCGCGCCCCAGGCGCGCGACAGGCCGGCCGCGTGCGTGAGCGCGGTCGGCCGCCCCGCGAAGTCGTGCAGCTCGCGCGCGAACTCGCGCTGGAAGTCCTCGGCATGCATAAAGTCTGCGACGCCCTCCTCCAGCCGGTCGAGCGCAGGAACGAGCGTCTCCGGCACGTAGCGCCCCCCGAAGGGTCCGAAACGGCCGCGCGCATCGGGCAGTCGCCCCGAGATCGCCTCCTCGCGCAGGCGGCGGATGTCGTCCACGGCGAGGACGGCGCTCATGCGCAGAGATCCGGCGCCGCGGCGCGCGCCGCGGCGACGAAGGCGCGAATGCGCGCGGCGTCCTTGACGCCGGGCGCGCGTTCGACGCCGCTCGAGACGTCCACACCGAAGGGCCGCACGGTGGCGATCGCCTCGCCGACATTTGCCGCATCGAGGCCGCCCGCGAGCAGGAGTTCGCTCCGGCGGGCGATCGCGGCCGCCGTTTTCCAATCGGCGCGCAGGCCCGCGCCGCTCACGTGGGCATCGAACACCAGCCTCGCCGGCACCGACCTCGCGGCGACTCGATAGACCGGCCAGCGCTCGATCGGTGCCGGGAGATCAAGCCCCGCAAGCGAGTCCACGTCGGCCTGCAAGGCATCCGGCGTGAATGCTTCGAGAATCCGCGCGACTTCGTCCCGGGCCGGGCGCAGCATCACCGCGACGCGCAGGACACCGCTCGGGACCCTCGCGGCAAGAGCCGCGGCTCGACTCGGCTCGACATTGCGCGGCGACGGCGCATGGAACACGAATCCGACCGCATCCGCGCCCGCCGCGACCGCGGCGTCCACGGCCTCGGGTGTCGTGAGTCCGCAGATCTTGACGAAGAGCGTCATGCCGCGGCCCGCGCGTCGCGCGCGGCCGCGAGCATCGCGCGCACGGTCCGCAGCGGATCCGCCGCGCGCATCAGCGAGCCGCCGACGAGCGCTGCGCGGTAGCCCGCGCGCGCGGCCTCCGCGCATTGCTCCGGCGAAGCGATGCCGCTCTCGGCGACGCAGGGCAGGTCGGAGGGCAGGAGCGGCGCGAGTTCGCGGCATCGGAGTGGCGACACCTCGAGCGTCTCGAGGTCGCGGCAGTTCACGCCAACCAGCACGTCGTCGGCCCGCCCGGCGACCGGCATGGAGCGTGGCGGGAAGGCGATGCGCGCAAGGTCGGCGGCATCGAAGGCCTCGAGCAGCACGAAGAGCCGAAGCGCTTGCGCGCAATCGAGCATCTCGGAAAGTTGCGCGCCCGGCAGCATGCGCACGATCAGGAGCACGCCCCCCGCCCCCGCCGCACGCGATTCGTAGAGCTGGTAGGGATCCACGAGGAAATCCTTGCGCAGCACCGGCACCGAGAGCGGCGTGAGCGCAGCCGCGGCTTCGGTGACATGCAGAAGATCGCCGTCAAAGCGCTCCGGTTCCGACAGCACGGAGACCGCCGCCGCCCCACCGCGTGCATAGGCGGTCACCTGCCGCTCGAGCGGTGCGGCGGCATCTGCGAGCGGCCCGAGCGCCGGCGAATTGCGCTTGTACTCCGCGATCAACTCGAAGGAATGCGTGAGCGTGAGCGCGGGCGGGTCCGGGACCGAAACCGCGCGCGACCGCAATGCAGCCAGCGGCTCGCGCGCGGCAGCCGCCCTTGCGCGGCGGCGGCTCCCTTCCGACATCTGCGCGAGAAATCCGCTCATCCCGCGAGCCGCCTGGCTTGCGCCACGATACCGTCGAGCAACCGCGCCGCGCGCCCGTCGTCAATCGCGGCGTTCGCGAGCGCCACGCCCGCGACCGGCTCGGCGACCGTGCCGGTCACTTCGGCGACGAGCGCTGCGCCCATGACGAGCGCGTCGCGGTGCCCGCCGCGTTCGCGCCCGCACAGCACGGCTTCGAGCCTGCGGGCGTTTTCGGCGGCATCGCCGCCCAGCAGCTCTACCTGCGCACAGGACGGAAGCCCGAAGTCTTCCGCAGTGCGGCGCGAGACCGAAACCAGGCCCGGCCGCACGTCGAAGAGCGTGAATGGCGCGGCTGGCGTCGGCTCGTCCCAGCCGGTGTCGCCGTGCACCACGAACATGCGCGCGATCGGCATGCCGGAGAGCGTGTCCGCCATGAGCCGTGCGACCTCCACGCTCCAGGCGCCGATCACGCCGTAGGGCGCCTGCGCGGGGTTCGCGAGCGGGCCCAGCAGGTTGAAGATCGTGCGCACGCCGAGCGCGGCGCGCACCGGCGCAAGCGCCTTCATCGCCGGGTGGTAATGCGGCGCGAACAGGAAGGTGAAACCCGTTCGCTCGAGACAGTCCCCGGCCGCATGCTCGTCGAGCGGAAGCGGCAGCCCGAGCGCTTCGAGCACGTCGGCACTCCCCGACCGCGAGGACACGGAACGATTGCCATGCTTCGCGACGCGGATGCCGCAGGCCGAGGCGAGGAGCGCCGCGCCGGTCGAGAGATTGAGGCTCCCCGAACCATCCCCGCCCGTGCCGACCACGTCCACGAGCGCGGCGCCATCGGGAATGCGCGGCCGCCGCGCCAGCGAGCGCATCGCGCGCGCGAAGCCGCGCACCTCGGCCGCGGTCGCGCCTTTGATGCGCAGCGCGGCGAGCAGCGCGCCCGTCATCGCCGGCGGCATCGTCGGGTCCGTCAGCGAGATCAGGAGGTCGTAGGCTGCGCCCTCGCTGAGGTCGCGCCGCTCGAGCAGAGCGTCGAGCGCCTCGCCGCCCGGCCGGCTCATGTCGCCCTCCCGCGCGCCAGGAAGGCCGCGAGCAGCTTCGGGCCCTCGGGCGTCAGGATGCTCTCGGGGTGGAACTGCACCCCCTCCACGCCGCATTGCCGGTGCCTGACTCCCATGATCTCTCCTTCCTCGGTCCACGCCGTCACTTCGAGCACGCGCGGCAGCGCATCGCGCTCCGCGATCAATGAGTGGTAGCGGCCGGCCTCGAACGGGTTCGGCAGGCCCGTGTACAGGCCCTTGCCGTCGTGCTGCACGAGCGAAGTCTTGCCATGCATCAGGCGCGGCGCGCGCCCGACCTTGCCGCCGAAGACTTCCACCAGCGCCTGGTGGCCGAGGCAGACGCCGAGCACCGGAATCTCGCCGGAGAACCGTTTGATCATTCGCGTCGAAATTCCGGCGTCCGCCGGCGTGCCAGGTCCCGGCGACACGCAAAGATGCGTCGGTTCGAGATCCTCGGCCTCCTCGACCGTGATGCAGTCGTTGCGGTGCACCTGGACGTCCGCGCCCAGCACCATGAAGGCCTGCACCAGGTTGTAGGTGAAGGAATCGTAGTTGTCGATCAGGAGCAGCCGCGGCGTCATGGACCCGCTCCTGCGAGTTCGAGCGCGCGGCGCATCGCCGCGCTCTTCGCGAGGATCTCGTCGTGCTCGCGATCCGGCTGGCTGTCGGCGACGATTCCGGCGCCGGCCTGGAAGCTGTAGCGGCCCTCGCCGAACACCATGGTGCGGATCGTGATCGCCTGGTCCATGTCGCCGCCCGCGCCGAAATAGCCCACCGTGCCGCCGTAAAGTCCGCGGCCGACCGGCTCCAGTTCGTCAATCAGCTCCATCGCGCGCAGCTTGGGCGCGCCGACCAGCGTGCCGGCCGGGAATGCGGCGGCGAACAGGTCGAAGGCGTCGCGTCCCTGCGCCAGTTCGCCGTCCACGCCGCTCACAAGGTGCATGACGTGGCTGTAACGCTCGACCGCGCGGTAGGGATTGACGCGGATCGTGCCCGCGCGCGCGACGCGCCCGAGGTCGTTGCGCGCGAGGTCCACCAGCATGACGTGCTCAGCGCCCTCCTTCGCGTCCTCCAGCAGGGATGCGGCGTGGCGCCGGTCCTCGCCGGCATCGCCGCCGCGCGGTCGCGTGCCCGCGATGGGCCGCAGTTCCGCCTGCCTGCCGGTGAGGCGCACCAGCGCCTCCGGCGAGGAGCCGACGACCGCGAGCCCGCCAGCCTCGACGAAATACATGTAGGGCGAGGGATTGAGCAGGCGCAGCGCACGATAGACCTCGAAGGGGTCGTGCTCGCACTCGCCGTCGAAGCGCACGGAGAGCACGAGCTGGTACACGTCGCCGGCGGCGATGTGCTTGCGCACGCGGCCCACGGCGCCCTCGAATTCGCCGCGGGGGAGGCTCGCGAGCGCGGGGGAATGGCGGTAGCGCTTCGGTCCGCGCGGCAGCGGTCCTGCGAGCGCAGCCACGATCTCCTGCCTGAGCGACTCGCGCTCGGCCTCGCTGCCATCGTGCAGGAGCGTCACGCCGCGCGAGAGGTGGTCGAACACCAGCAGCGACTTCGGCGCGAGATAGCAGGCTTCGGGCACCGCGACGCCGTTGCGCGCCGGTGCCGGCAGCCGCTCGAAGCTGCGCGCGAGGTCGTAGGCCGAGAAACCCACGAGCCCGCCTGCGAGCGGAATGCCGTCCTGCGCGGGCTGCGGGCGCGGTGCGCGCGCGAGCGCCTCGCGCAGGGACGCGAGCAGCGCCTCGCCATTCGCGGGCCGCGGCCGGTGTTCGCCGCCGATTGCGAAACCCTCGCGATCCAGGCGCACTTCGAAGCAGTCGCCGAAGCCGACGAAGGAATAGCGACCGACACGCAGGCCCTGCTCCACGCTCTCGAGCAGGAAGCGCGGCCGGAACGGCCGCAGCTTCAGGTAAGCCGAGACCGGCGTGTCGAGATCCGCAGCGATGTCGAACGGAAGTTTCATGCGCACGACAAAAAACCCACCCCGGCTGAGTCCGGAAGTGGGTCCTGGTTGATCCTGAAAACTAAAAGGGGACTACGCGACCAGCGCCCACTCCGGAGAGCGGCGCCACCACCAGCCGAGCTTCGAGGCCTTGCGAATCGCGTTCATCCGGAACCGAGTATCGGCCGGGTACCGCCCGCCGGTCAAGTTTCCGGCCCGGACAGCGGCAATTTGAGGTAATGGCGCCCGTTCGACTCGGCGGGCGGCGGCCTCCCCGCTCGGATGTTCAACTGCACCGAGGGATACAGCAGCTTCGGCAGCTCCAGCGTGGCATCGCGCTTGTTCCGCATGGCGACGAATTCGGCCTCGCTCACGCCATCCTTCACGTGGATGTTGCCGGCGCGCTGCTGCGCGATCGTCGTCTCGCAGCGCGGTTCGCGACCACCGGGGCCGTAGTCGTGGCAGACGAAGACGCGAGTCGAAGGCGGCAGCTCGAACAGCCGCTGGATCGAAGCGTAGAGCAGCTTTGCACTGCCGCCCGGGAAGTCGCAGCGCGCGGTGCCGCCATCCGGCATGAAGATCGAGTCGCCGACCAAGACCGCGTCGCCCACCAGGTAGCTCAGGCTGTCGCTGGTGTGCCCCGGTGTCGGGATCGCGCGCGCCGCGAGCGATCCGATCGTGAATTCCTCGCCGTCGGCGAACAGGCGGTCGAACTGGCGGCCGTCCACTGGAAACTCCGGCCCGAGGTTCAGCGCGTCGCGGAAGGTCTTCTGCACCGCGCGGATGCCGGCGCCGATCGCGATCCTGCCGCCGAGCGCGGCCTGGATGTAGGGCGCAGCGCTCAGGTGATCCGCATGCGCATGCGTTTCGAGCACCCAGTCGACCGCAAGCCCGCCCTCGCGCACAAAGCTGACGATGCGATCCGCCGTTTCCGTCCAGCAGCGGCCGGACTTGAGGTCGAAGTCGAGCACCGGGTCCACGACCGCGGCGCGTCGCGTCGCCGCGTCCGCGACGACGTAGCTCCAGGTCCCGGTCGGCTGGTGCAGGAACGGCCTGACATCGGGGCGCACGCGCAATTCCTCAACCGCGCTTGCGGTCCACCCAGCGCTGCACCTCGGACTCGAGCACGGTGAGCGGCACGGCGCCGGTGCGCAGCACGAGGTCGTGGAATTCGCGCACGTCAAAGCGCTCGCCGAGCGCCGCGGTCGCGCGCTCGCGCAGCTCGACGATCTTCAACATGCCGATCATGTAGGCGGTGGCCTGGCCCGGGTTCAGGATATAGCGCTCGGTCGCGCGCACCGCTGCCTCCTCGCTGGTCGGGCTGTTCTCGACGTGGTAGCGGATGGTCTCTTCGCGCGTCCAGCGCTTGGCGTGCAACCCGGTGTCCACGACGAGCCGCACTGCGCGGTGCAGCTCGAGCGCGAGCCGGCCGAATTCGGACCAGGGATCGGCGTAGAAGCCGACTTCCTTGCCGAGTCTCTCGCTGTAGAGGCCCCAGCCCTCAGAGTACGCGGTGTAGCCGCCGAGCCGGCGGAACCGCGGCAGCGATGTCTCCTCGGTCGCGATCGCGATCTGCATGTGGTGGCCCGGGATCGCCTCGTGGTAAACGAGGGCCTCGAGCTCGTACTTCGGCATCTCCTTCATGTTCGACAGGTTGCCGTAGAAGATGCCCGGGCGCGTTCCGTCGAGCGAGGGCCGCTGGTAAAAGGCCTTGCCGGCCGACTTCTCGCGGAATGGCTCGACCGCTTTCACCACGACCTCCGACTTCGGCAACGTGATGAAGAGTTGCGGGAGTTTCTCGCGCATGCCGGAGATGTAGCGGTTCGCATCCGCATGCCAGGCCGCGCGGCCTGCGTCGGTGCCCTCGTAGTAGAAGCGCGCGTCGGTGCGCATGAAATCGAAGAAAGCCGCCAGGTCGCCGTCGAAGCCGACCTGCTTCATGACCCCGCGCATGGCCTCGTGGATGCGCGCGACCTCGCGCAGGCCGATCTCGTGGATCTCCTCGGCCGTGAGCTTCGTGGTCGTGAAGTTCTCCAGCAGGAAGGCGTAGTAGGCGGTGCCATCCGGCAGCTTCCAGATGCCGTCGTCGGTCGTGGCCTGCTTCTCCGTCTCGCGCGCCCAGGCGATCACGGCTTCGTAGGCGGGCTTCACCGACGACAGGAGGGCAAGTTCGGCGCGCGCCAGCAGCGCCTCTTTCTTCGCCTGCTCCAGCGTGAGCGCAGTCACCTTGCCGCGGATGTCCGCGAAGATCGGGCTGTCCGCCGGGCCCTCGTCGAAGGGCTTGCCGCGGATGACGTTGCCAGCGTCCTCGATCACGTAGGGGAACACGAATTTCGGCGGCTGCACGCCGGCCCTGGCGGCGGCCTTCGCGCGCGCGAGCTGCTGCTCCATCAGCGTGCGCACGCCTTCGAGCCGGCGCAGGTAGGCGATCGCGTCCGCCTCGGTCTCGACGCGGTGCGTGTTGATCAGAAACGCGGGCAGCGAGACGTGCGCGCCGTTCTTGTCGAACAGGTAGTTGTGGTTGCGCCAGCGGTGGCGCGCGATCGCGCGCTCGGCCGTGTTCTCGAACACGCTCCACGACAGACGCGTCGCCTCGTCGAGCTTCGTCGGGTCGATCGTGCGCAGTTCCGCCAGGTTCTTCTCCGTCAGCGCGAGGCGCCTGGCATCGCCCTCCTCGGTCGGGTCCGGCCACTGGTCGTAGCCGATGCGCACGCCGATGCTGGTCGCGAGGACCGGCTCGATGGCCAGGCGCTCGTCGAAGGCACGCTCGAACAAGGCGCGGGCGGCGGCGTTCCGGTCCTCGGCCGCGGGCTCTGCGGCGGCGGCAGCGAAGGCGGCGAAGGCGGCGAAGGCGGCGGCAGCCGCCAGTGCCGGGATACTGGCTCGCATCGCGGGATCCGTGCGGTACATGGGTGGGCGGCCAGTATAATCCGGCCGATGAGCGACTTTGAAAAGCTGGGCGCCTTCTACCTGGGGCGCGAATACGACCCCGCGAAGGACGCGCTCGCCCCGGCGCCACTGATGTACGACTCGCGTGACCTCACGACCCACGCGGTCTGCGTCGGCATGACGGGCAGCGGCAAGACCGGGCTCTGCGTCTCGCTGCTGGAGGAAGCGGCGCTCGACGGCATCCCGGCGCTGGTGATCGACCCGAAGGGCGACATCGCGAACCTGATGCTGACCTTCCCGGGTCTCACGCCGGCCGAATTCGAGCCGTGGATCGACCCGGCCGAGGCCGCGCGCAAGGGCGCGACGCCCGCGGAGCTCGCGGCCAAGACCGCCGAGACCTGGAAAAACGGCCTCGCCGAATGGGGCCAGGACGGCGCCCGCATCCGCAAGTTCCGCGAATCCGTTGACGTCGCGATCTACACGCCCGGGAGCAACGCCGGGCTTGCGCTGTCGGTGCTGCGCTCGTTCGCGCCGCCTGCTGCGGGCGCCGATCCGGTCGCGACCCGCGACCGTATCGCGGCGACGGTCGCCGGATTGCTCGGCCTCGTCGGCATCGCGGCCGATCCGCTCAAGAGCCGCGAGCACATCCTGCTGTCGGCGATCGTGGACGCGGCCTGGAGCAGGGACCGTGCGCTCGACCTCGCCGGGCTCATCGGTGCGATCCAGAAGCCGCCATTCGAGAAGGTCGGCGTGTTCGACGTCGAGACCTTCTACCCGGCGAAAGAGCGGCTCGCACTTGCGATGGCGATCAACAATCTGCTCGCCTCGCCCGGGTTCGGCGCCTGGCTCGAAGGCGAGCCGCTGGACGTGCAGCGGCTGCTCTTCACCCCCGAAGGCAAGCCGCGCATCTCGATCGTCTCGATCGCGCATCTGACCGACGCCGAGCGCATGTTCGTCGTCACGCTGATCGCGAACGAACTGGTCGCCTGGATGCGCCAGCAGCCGGGCACCGGCGCCTTGCGCGCGGTCTTCTACATGGACGAGATCTTCGGCTACTTCCCGCCCTCCGCGATGCCGCCCTCGAAGCTGCCGATGCTGACGCTGATGAAGCAGGCGCGCGCCTTCGGCCTCGGTGTCGTGCTGGCGACGCAGAATCCCGTGGATCTCGACTACAAGGGCCTCTCGAACGCCGGCACCTGGTTCATCGGGAGGCTGCAGACCGAGCGCGACCAGCAACGCGTGATCGACGGGCTGTCGAGCGCGCTCGCGGGCCCATCCTTCGACCGCGCCACGCTGGAAAAGCTGATGGCGGGCATCGCGCCGCGCGTGTTCCTGATGAGGAACGTGCACGACGACGCGCCGGTGCTGTTCCGCACGCGCTGGGCCATGAGCTGGCTGCGCGGGCCACTGACGCTACCCGAGATCACGCGCCTGATGGCGGGCAGGAAGGCCGCGGCGCCCGCCGCGCCGGCCATGGCAGCGCCGCCGAAGGCCGCCGCAAGGCCCGTGCTCCCGGCTGGCGTGCAGGAAGTGTTCCTGGCTGCGAAGCCAGGCAGCGGCGAGCTTTCCTATCGCCCACGCGTGGTCGCGACCGCCGAGCTGCATTACGCGGACAAGCCGGCTGGCGTGGACGCCTGGACACGCAGCGCCTGGCTGGCACCGCTCGCGGACGGCGACGGCGCCCCGGCCTGGGACGAGGCGATCACGGTCGCGGACCTCGACGCCGCACTCGCGGAGTGCCCGGTCGAGGGCGCGGCATTCGGCGAGCTGCCGGCTGCCGCGCTTTCGGCCAAGAACTACGATGCCTGGAGCCGCGCGCTGGCCGCGCGCCTCTATCAGGATGGTGCGGTGGAACTCCTCGCCTGCAAGAGCCTGAAACTCACGTCCAACCCCGGCGAAAGCGAAGGCGACTTCCGCGCCCGCCTCGCGCAGGCACTGCGCGAGCACCGCGACGCCGCGGTCACGAAGCTGCGCGAGAAGCATGCGCCGAAGCTCCAGGGCCTCGAGAACCGCATTCGCACCGCAGAGCAACGCGTCGAGCGCGAGAAGTCGCAGTACTCGCAGCGCAAGCTGGACACCGCCATCTCGATCGGCACCTCCGTGCTCGGCGCGATCTTCGGCGGCAGGAGCACGGCCGCGACGCGCGCGGGCTCCGCCGCGCGCCACGCCGGGCGGGTGTTCAGCGAGCGCGGCGACATCGAGCGCGCGGGCGAGAGCCTCGAGGCGCTGGCCGCCGAGCGCGACGAACTTCTGAAGCGCATCGAGCAGGAGGCTGCGGAGCTGACGTCCTCGCTCGATCCCGCCGAGGTCGCGCTCGAGCGCATCCGCATCGCCCCGCGCAAATCCGACATCGCGATCGGCCGCATCGCCATCGCCTGGGAACCCTGGCGCGCGGGCGCCGACGGCTTCCCGCGGCCGACTTCGACCTTCCAGTGATAGCGCGTCGCCGGGCCGGCTTCCTGCCGCTCGTTCTCGCGCTGACCGGCGCGCTGTTCGCATGCGCCAAGAGCGGCGAAGACGTTGCGCCGCCGCTCGGCATGTACCGCGGCGTGCTTTCGGTCGCGGGTGGCGACCTGCCATTCGGCCTCGAGCTCGTGCGCGAAAACGGCGCGCTCGCCGCCTATCTCGTGAACGGCCCGGAGCGCGCCCGGGCGCCGGACGTGCGCCTCGAGGGCAACCGCCTCGAGATCCGCATGCCCGGCTATCCGCACAAGCTCGAAGCGCAATTCAAGGACGCGCGCTTCGAGGGCCAGGTCAATTTCCTGCGCCCGCGCGGCGTCATCCGCACCGTGCGCTTCGTCGGCATGCCGGGGCAGGACTGGCGCTTTTTCCCGAAGCCGGACGCGGCGCCCGCGGATTTCTCCGGGCGCTGGGCGCTCACCTTCCGCGACGCCGAGGGTGCGGAGCGCGCGGCGATCATGCAACTGACGCAGCAGGGCCACGTCGTGCACGGCACGGTGATGCGGCCCTCGGGCGACGACCGCTATATCGCGGGCGAAGCGCGCGGCGACACGCTGTTCCTGTCGCGCTTCGACGGCGGCAGCGCCTACCTCTACCTCGGGCGGCTCGGCAGCGACGGCGTCCTTGCCGGCGACTTCCACACCCAGGGCGGCGCGCACGACACCTGGTACGGAAGGCGCGACCCGAATGCGCAGTTGCCGGATCCCTCGACGCTCGCGGGGCTGAAGCCCGGCGTCGAACGTCTCGAGTTCAGCTTCCCCGACCTCGACGGCAGCCCGCAGGCGTTTCCGTCTGAGCGTTACGCCGGCAAGGTGGTGCTGATCACGATCGGCGGCAGCTGGTGTCCGAACTGCCATGACGAGGCCCTGTTCCTCCGTGAATTGCTGGCGACCCGCCGCACCCAGGGACTCGAAGTGATCCAGCTGATGTTCGAGTACACGCCCGATTTCGCGAGCGCGTCCTCGACCGCGCGCGCCTTCGTACAGAAGTTCGACATCGACTACCCGGTGCTGATCGCGGGCACCACGACCGACGACGACGTGCTCAAGAAACTGCCGCAGCTCACCGCGTTTCGCGCCTACCCGACATTGATCGTCGTGGACCGCAGCGGCGTCGTGCGCCAGGTACACACCGGCTTCAGCGGCCCGGCGACCGGCGCACTGTACGAGCAGCAGAATCGCGAGCTGACGACGCTCGTGGACGACCTCCTGCGCGAGCGTCGATAGCCGCATTCCTTCTGGATGGCACTCCTGGATCCGCGATCCGGCGACACGTCGGGCGGCTTCAGTCGGGCATCGAGATGCGAGCGCCGCGCGCCAATCGCAGCACTGAACATTCGCAACTCGCCGACACTGGCATGACTCAGCCCTCGTACGAGAACCTCGGCTCGCGTTTCGACGCGTTCGACAACGACCGCGTCGGCGCCGAGTTGGACAGCATTTCTCGGACGGGCCTACCGGTGTTGACCGGCCTTGTGGTGTCCAGGTGGTGGAGTCGCGGCTGGTCCGCCCAGGGGTGATTACGCGATACGCCTGCCGTGGCTTTGCTAAGCCGCCAGAAAGGCTCTATAAGCCGGCATGGTTCATTTCGTGGGAGATTTCGATGTCAAATGGAGCGACACGTGGAGCGACTGCGGCAACCGGTGCGGTCGGTGGTGCGGCTGCCGGTGCAGCAATTACCTTTGCCTTGGCCGGCACTGAGTATGGCGCAAAGATCGGAATCGTTGCCGGACCCAAAGGAGTCATCATCGGCGCCGTAGTCGGCGCCGTCGTTGGGTTGGCCTTCGGACTGTGGTGGAGTTCGCCATAGCCAGTGCGGTGCTGTCTCGCTCAGCATTGCGCGGCCCAGGCAGGATCTCCAAGGGGCTTCTGACATACTGCCGCAGTGCACGCGGTATTCCTGGACTTCGGCACGGTTAGCAGCGGCGACCTCGACACCGGCCCGCTCGAGCGCATCCTGCCCGGGATCGTCCTGCATGCGCAGACGCCGGACACGGAAGTGGCGGCGCGCATTGCGGGCCGCGAGGTCGCGCTCGCCAACAAGAGCGTCTTCGATCGCGCCGTCATCGCCGCCAACCCGCAACTGCGCCTGATCGCGCTGACCGCGACCGGTACGGACAACGTGGACCTCGTGGCCGCGCGCGAGGCCGGCATCGCGGTCTGCAACCTGCGGGATTACTGCACGGCTTCGGTCGTGCAGCACGTCTTCGCGATGCTGCTCGCGCTCACGCACCGGCTCGCCGACTACCAGGCGCTGGTGCGCGCCGGGCGCTGGCAGCGGGCCGGGCAGTTCTCGGTTTTCGACCATCCGATCCGCGAGCTGCAGGGACGCGCTTTCGGCATCGTCGGCTTCGGCACGCTCGGGCGCGCGGTTGCCCGTGTGGCGGAATCCTTCGGCATGCAGGTGCTGCTCGCGAACCGCCCGGGCGGCCTGCCGGCGGACGGCCGCCATGACCTCGACGAGATGCTGCCGCGGCTCGACGTGCTCTCGCTGCACTGCCCGCTGACGGATGCGACGCGCCGGCTCGTGAGCGCGGCTCGCCTCGCGCGCATGAAACCGGAGGCGGTGCTCATCAACACCGCGCGCGGCGCGCTCGTGGACGCCGCGGCTCTGGCAGCGGCGTTGAAGGCTGGCCGGCTGGGCGGTGCCGGCATTGATGTACTCGAGCGCGAGCCGCCACCCGCCGATCACGTGCTCCTCGATCCCGCGATTCCGAACCTGATCGTGACGCCGCACGTGGCCTGGGCCGCCCGCGAGGCGCGCCAGCGCTGCCTCGACGAGCTGGCGCGAAACGTTGAGGCCTGCCTCGCCGGCGGCCGACGCAATCGCGTCGTCTGACGCCAAGTCCTTGTTCTAAAAGACTGATGTCCAGTCGTTGACACAGTGTCAACGAGCGCCTAGACTCGGGCCATGTCGTACGTCGCCGTCCGCCGCGAAGAGGAAAAGGAGCGCCGCCGCGCGGAGATCGTGGACGCGGCCGAGGCCCTCTACGCCGAGGTCGGCTGGGACGCCGTCATCATGGAGAACGTGGCGAAGAAGGCCCGCCTCTCGCGCGCGCTGATCTACGTCTATTTCCGAGACAAGAACGACCTGCTGCACGCGATCACCGAGCGCGCGCTGATCGAGCTGCGCGGTCGGTTCGAGGAAGCCGTCGCGAAGCATCGTCTGGGCCTCGACAAGGTGCAGGCCATCGGCCGCGCCTATGTGCTGTTCCAGCAGGAAAAGCCCTACAGTTTCGATGCCTGCAGCCGCTTTCACGCGCACCAGACTGCGACCGGCGAGCCCACCGAGGCTGCCTGTGCGGCCGCGGGCGATGCCGTGATCGGCGTGATCGTGCAGGCGCTGCGCGAAGGCCAGGCTGACGGCTCGATCCGCAGCGACATCGGCAACCCGGTGCAGGTCTGCGTGATGTTGTGGGCGTTCACGCACGGCCTGATCCAGGTCGGCAACAACAAGAAGCAGGAGATCGCACGCGTGGGCGTCGAGATCTCGCAGCTGATGGAAGGCTCGTTCGCGATGCTGCGCTACATGCTGGCCGCGAAACCGGGCGGTTGACTTTTTTTCGCCCATGGTTTGACACATGTCTAATGACGCGACATTCGTACAATTCCGCCACTGGGCGCTGGCATTGGCCGTGCTGCTGTTCGCCGCGGGCGCGCAGGCAGAGGTGCCCGCGGTGAGGCGCGTTGCCGACGCGCTGGTTGCCGAGGCCCTGGACTCCAACCTCGGGCTCGCTGCGAACGAAGCGGGCGTGGACCAGAAACTCGCGGCCCTCGATGCGGTCCGTGCCGAGTTCCTGCCCCAACTCGACCTGCAGCTGCGCTACACCGAGGCCGACGGCGGTCGCGAGATCACGGTGCCGGCGCTCGGGCTCAACTTCAGGTTCCTGCGCGAGCGCGAGCAGGATTCGGTCGTGCGCCTGACGCAACCGCTCTACGACGCGCGCCTGAGCGCCGAACGCCGCGGCACTCAGCACGGATACGAGGCGGCCCGCCATGGCCTGCAGGCATATCGCGCGCGGCTGGCGCGCGACGTACGCCAGGCGTACTACGGCTGGCTGGCCGCGCGCGAAGCCATCGGCGTGCTGGAGGCGACCGCGGTGCTCGCGCGCGAGAACGAGCGCGTGAACGAGAGCCTGCACAAGAACGGCAAGGTGACGCGCGACCTGCTGCTGCGCGCCGAGGCCGAGCGCCTCGAGGTCGAGCAGCAGCTGGTGCGCGCCCGCGCGACCGAATCCCTCGCGCGCCGCTACTTGAACCTGCTCTGCAACGCCCCACTCGAGCGCGAACCCGAGGCGGCGGCCGTCTCGGATTCGGACCTGCCCCTGCTCGCAGCCTCGATCCCGGCGCGGGACGAGGTACGGCTCGAATCCACGGCGCTCGATCGGCGCGCGGAATTGCGTCAGCTCGACGCCGGGCTCGCGGCGGCAGGCGAGACCGAGAGCGCGGCGCGCGCGGCCTTCAAGCCGCAACTCGCGCTCGCCGTGGATGCCGGCACCCAGGGCGAGGAATGGAACTACGACGACCACGATCCTTACGTGCTGGCGTCCATCGTGCTGCGCTTCAACCTCTTCAATGGCGGCGGCGATCGCGCGGCGCTGCGCGGCGCGAGGGCGAGAAGCGCCGAGCTCGCCGCGAGCCGCGCGCTCGCCGAGCAGCAGATCCGCATCGAGGTGCGGGAAGCCCTGACCGACCTCGAGGTCGCCGAGGCCTCGCTCGCGACTGCCGGCCGGCGCATCGAGGCCGCGACCGCGGCCTACGCGATCGTCGCGAAGAAGCGCGACCTCGGGCAGGTGCCGCCCGCGGAGTACCTCGATGCACAGCGCGCTCTCACCGAGGCGCGCCTGAACGGCAACGTCACGCGTTACGAGGCGCTCGCCGCGCTGGCGCAGGTCCAATACACGATCGGTGGCGTGGAGCAGCAGTTATGAGATTGAAATCAGTCGCCCTGGCGTCCCTGATACTGGGCATCGCCGCCTGTGGCGACAGCCAGCGTATTGAACCTGTAAATAGTGCGGCGCCGGTGCGGGTCGCGACCGTCGAGACCGCGCCCGCGGCAGAATCCCTGCGCGCGGTCGGCGTGATCGCGCCGGCCGACGAAGTCCGCCTCTCGTTCAAGACCGGCGGCGTCATCCGCTCGATCGAAGTCCAGCAAGGCGAGCGCGTGCGCGCGGGGCAGTTGCTCGCGACGCTGCTGGACGACGAGGTCGCGGCGGCAGTGACGCAGGCGCGCGCGGTCGCCGAGAAGGCGGCGCGCGACCTCGAGCGCGGCAACGCGCTTCTGGCCGATGAGGTCGCGACGCGCGAGCAGGTCGAGGACCTGACCACCGCCAATTCCGTGGCGCAGGCGCAGCTGCGCACCGCGCTCTTCAACGCGCGGCATTCGCGCATCGAGGCGCCGGGCGACGGCGTCGTATTGCGCAAGCTTGCCGAGCCCGATGAGCTCGTGGCGGCTGGCCAGCCCGTGCTCGTGGTCGGCAACACCGGCGGTGGCTGGATCGTGCGCGCGGCGCTCTCCGACCGCGACGTGGTGCGGGTGCAGTCGGGCCACTCAGCTGAAGTCACGCTCGATGCCTTCCCGGGACGACGCTTCCGCGCGACGGTTACCGAGATCGCGGCGGCCGCCGATCCGCAGACCGGTACCTATGAAATGAAGCTCGCCGTGGACCCGGCGGGCGCCCGCTTCGTGCAGGGTCTGGTCGCCAAGGTCGTGATCGCGGACGAGGACGCCGAGAGCGTCGCGGTCGTGCCGGTCACCTCGCTGCTCGAGGCCGACGGCAGCGAGGCCACGGTGTTCGTCGTGGCCGACGACGGCGTCGCGAAGAAGGTCGCCGTGCGCACCGGGCGTCTGCTCGGTGAACGCGTCGAAGTGGTGGCGGGCCTGGTGCCCGGCGATCGCGTGGTGACCGAAGGCGCCGCCTGGCTCGACGACAACGACGCCGTGCGCGTCCTCGACGGCCTTTGAGACGCCGATGAGTCTCTGGGCATTCTCGGTCCGGCGCTGGCAGTTCACGCTGGTCGTGTTCGCGCTCCTGATCGCGACCGGCCTGTGGGCCCTGTCGTCGATCCCGCGCGCCGAGGACCCGACGCTCAAATTTCCCGGTACGCTGGTGGTCGTCAACTACCCGGGCGCGGATCCCGAGGACGTCGAGCGCCTGGTCGTGGACCCGATCGAGGATGCACTCGCCGAGCTCGAGGACATCAAGCGGCTCAACAGCACGGCGCTCGACGGGCTCGCGCTGCTCGAAATCGAGTTCGTCTATGGCAGCGATCCCGACCGCAAGTACGACGAGGTAATCCGCGAGATCAACGTCGTGCGGCCCACGTTGCCCGCCGACGTGTTCTCGGTCGAGATCCGCCAGTTCACGCCGGGCACGGTCAACATCGTGCAGATGGCGCTGGTCTCACCGGACGCGGACTGGCGCGCGCTGAAGAAGCAGGCCGAGGACCTCGAGGAGCTGATCGAGACCGCGCCCGGCGTGCGCCGTGCCGAGACCTGGGCCTTCCCGGACCCGGAAGTGCGGGTCGCGATCGACCTCGAGCGCCTCGCCACCGCGCGCGTGACGCTCGGTCAGGTCATCTCCGCGGTGCAGAGCGAGAACGCGAGCATCCCGGGTGGTGCCGTGGACGTCGGCCTGCGCCGCTACAACCTGAAGACCTCCGGCAGCTACGAATCGCTCGAGGAGATCGGCGACACGGTGATTTCCGCTACCGGCGCGCGCGTCGTGCGGCTGCGCGATATCGCCGCGATCGGCTGGAGTGCCGAAGAGGAGCGCTACGTCGGGCGCTTCAACGGCATGCGTGCGGTGTTCGTGACCGCGAGCATGAAAGACAATCAGAACGTGTTCGCAGTGCGCAACGCAATCTACGAGCGCCTGCCGCAGTTCGAGCAGGGCCTGCCGTCGAATATCCGCCTCGAGCGCGGCTTCGACCAGTCCTCGAACGTGGACCGCCGTCTGTCGCGGCTGCAATTCGACTTCACGATCGCGATCCTGCTCGTGATCCTGACGCTGCTGCCGCTCGGCCTTCGTGCCGCCGGCATCGTCATGATCTCAATCCCTCTCTCCCTGGCGATCGGGCTCGCGCTGCTCTACCTCGTCGGCTTCTCGCTGAACCAGCTCTCGATCGCGGGCTTTGTCGTGGCGCTTGGCCTCCTCGTGGACGACTCGATCGTCGTGATCGAAAACATCGCGCGCAACGTCCGCCAAGGCATGCCGCGCCTGCAAGCCGCGATCGCGGCGACCGATCAGATCTGGCTGGCGGTGCTCGGCTGCACGGTGACGTTGCTGCTCGCCTTCGTGCCGCTGCTGTTCCTGCCCGAGGGCGCGGGCGACTTCATCCGCTCGCTGCCGGCCGCGGTGCTCTTTACGATCCTGGCGTCCTTCTTCGTGGCGCTCTCGATCATCCCCTTCCTGGCGAGCCGGCTGCTGCGCGGCGGCAAGCCGCGTGAGCCGCGCCAGCCCTGGCTCGCGGCGCTGCTCGGCCGCGGCCGCGCGATCGTGGACCGCGCGGACGAGGCGGCAGACGGCGTGCTCGATCGGCTGATGAACGCGATCCACCGCATCTACGGACCCGCGCTGCGCCGGGGACTCGCGCGCCCGCGAACGACGCTGGCGGCGGCGCTCGGCATCTTTGTGCTGTCGCTTGCACTCGTGCCGTCGATCGGCTTCAGCCTGTTCCCGACCGCGGACATCCCGCAGTTCCGGGTGCGCATCGAGGCGCCGGACGGGGCGAGCCTCTCCGAAACCGACCGCGCGCTCGCTTTCGTCGAGGAGAAGCTGGCCGCGACCGAGGGCATCCGCTGGTGGTTTTCGAACCTCGGCCAGGAGAACCCGCGCATCTACTACAACGTGCTGTCGCGCAATGCCGCCGCGAATATTGCCGAAGTCTTCGCCGAGGTCGAGAACCACGACTCTGCGGAGACCGGGCGGATGCTCGACGGACTGCGCGCCGCCTTCGCGGAGTATCCGGCGGCGCGCATCGGCATCTACCAGTTCGAGAACGGGCCCCCGGTCGCGGCGCCGATCGAGATCCGCGTGATCGGCCCGGACATCGAGACGCTCCGGCTACTCGCCGCCGACGTCGAGCGCACGATCGCCTCGGTGGCCGGCACGCGCGACGTCATGAACCCGATGCGCCTGCAGCGCACTGATCTCGACCTCGGCATCGACACCGAGAAGGCGGCGCTCTTCGGTGTGCCCGCGATCGAGGCCGACCGCACGGTGCGCCTCGCCGTCGCGGGGCTCGTTGCCGGCCGCTATCGAGAGCCGGACGGCGACGAGTACGACATCACGCTGCGCCTGCCGATCGGCGCGCGCCCGACGCTCGAACTGCTGCAAGCCGTGCAGGTCTCCACGCTCGCGGGCCGCCAGGTGCCGCTCGCGCAGATCATCGACCCGCAGTTCAGGACTGCGGCTTCGATCATCAAGCGCTACAACCGCGAGCGCGCGGTTTCCGTCACCGCCTATCCCTCGACCGGCCATGCGACCGACGAGCTGACGCGACAGGTGATGGGGAAGCTCGACGCGATGACCTGGCCGCCGGGTTACGCCTGGATCGCCGCGGGCGAAGTCGAGGCGCGCACCGAGAGCTTCTCCGGCCTCGGCGTCGCGATGCTGGTTGCGGTGTTCGGGATCCTGGCCGTGCTCGTGCTCGAGTTCGGCAGCTTCCGCTCGATGCTGATCGTCTTCGGCGTGGTGCCGCTCGGCATCACGGGCGGCCTGGTGGCGCTGTGGCTGACGGGCTACACGCTCTCGTTCACGTCGATGATCGGGATGATTGCGCTCGTCGGCATCGAGATCAAAAACTCGATCCTGCTCGTGGACTTCACCAACCGCCTGCGCGAGCAGGGCAAGCCGCTGGACGACGCGATCGCAGAGGCCGGCGAAGTGCGCTTCCTGCCGATCCTCCTGACCTCGCTCACGGCGATCGGCGGCCTGCTGCCGCTCGCGGTGCAGGGATCGGGTCTCTACTCGCCGCTCGCGATCGTGATCATCGGCGGACTGATCAGCTCGACGCTGCTCGCGCGCCTCGTCACGCCCGTGATGTACAAGCTGCTGCCGCCTTCGATCGAACCCGCGGAAGCCGGCCGCGCGTCAACGCAGCCCGTGCCCGTCCCCGCCGCCTGAGCGCAGGCGGCGCCAGGCGAGCGCCGCGGCCAGGTACAGGATCGCGATCAGATCGCTCCCGACGAAGACGCCCTGCACCACGAGCGACGGCACGTCCTCGCCGCCTTGCATGATGCCCGCCGTGATCCAGGCGATGCAGGTTCCCGCTCCCATCGTCGCGATGGCGCCGAGGACCCGCCAGCGCGCCACATCGCCCGCATCGGGGCTCGATGCGACGGCGGCGGCGCTGCCGAACTTCAGCCTGGAACGATAGACGACGGCCAGCACCACGATGCCGAATAGCGTGCTCGCGTGCTGAAGGTAGCTGTAGGTCTCGACGTTCCACGACCCGATCCGGAGCAGTTCGCGTTGCAGCAGCTCGCTCCGCTCGACCGGCAGACCCGTCGCATGCGTGAAGGAATCCCAGGCCGCATGGGTCGCGGCGCCGAGCAGGATCGACGCGGCGAGCGCGATGCCGCGCCGCCAGTTCAGGTCGCGGCTCAGTGACGCGAACGCCTGCTGCAACGCGATGCGGTGCGGTTGCGGCAGCGGCACGCCGAGCAGGTCGCGCAGCAGCCAGGCCGCCGCAATCACGAGCAGCGCGCCCGGCAGGGCAACGACGAACAGTCCCGGCAACGAGTGGGCGAAATCGGCGATCTCCGACTGACCGAGGTAATAGGCGAAGTCCGGGCTCATGCTGCCGATCACGAGTGCGACGAACGACAGCCGCGCCGGGCACCAGCGCCGGAACGGCAGGATGGCGGCGACGTGGGAGACGGTCCAGGGCATCGGTGCGTTCAGGCGACCGATGCGCGCCCTGGGGCGCCGGAGACCCAACCCGTCAGGAGCACCAAGCCGTCCGACGCAGGCGCGATGGATGGCACGGCGCAGACCACGACCAAAGCGGAACTCCCTCGCGCGGGATTCTCATTTTGTCGCCCAACGTCCGCGTTGAGCGGGCCGCGCGTGGCCGAACCAGCGCTGTCACGGATCGCTCCAACGCATAATTGCACGGCACTCGGTCATGGCGATGGGTTCCGACTTGCCTGAATGTCTTTCTTTGTCATCTGTGGCAATTCATCCACGATGTGGTCCCAAGGGGCCCTAAATTCTATGTAAATGTGCTTGTCCGGCCTGATGAGGGGATCATCATCGAGAGCGCCCGCTGGTATCTCGAACCAGGCCTGCCGAGTTCTTGATGGGTTTGGCAACTGTGAGCCGCAGCGGCTGCAGAAACTGGTGTCATACGGGGGAGGCGATTCGCTTACCGGACGTTCGTACGTCTTGATCAAGTCCGCGCCTTGAACAAGACGGAAGTCCTCACCACGCACTCCAAGCCAGGCGAGGTAGGCGGATCCGCTGACTTTTCGGCAACGAGTGCAGTGACAAAGCTCAAAGGGTCCGACCGCGCGTTCGATTTCGAATCTGACGCCACCACAGAGACAGCTACCGCGGAGCATTGCACACCTCCTCTCCTGGTGCCGTCCAACTACAATTGAACGTCATGAATGACTGTTGGTTTTGCGTCATGTTGGCCATAGTTTCACCCAGCCGTGCCGCAAGTGCTTGATTAGCGTCCAGGTCTGGTTCATCTAACAGCATTACGGACGAGCCTGGAGAGCGCCTGGATTCACCTGCGCCGCCCGTTCGACTCCCAGGCACGCCCGATGAGGTCATTCACGACCGCGACCGGCGCTTTCGCGAGCGCGGGTTCCCTTTCACTTTCGCCGACGAAGACGTGAAGATACGGCTCGGTCGGTTTCATGGTCACGAAAATCCGCCTGCGGAGTTGCGTCAGCGTCATTCAGTCAACGTACTTCCAGGTCTTCGCCCCGTCGAGATGCCGGACCCGCGCCTTCGCGATCACGGCTGGCTCGAAGTTCCTCGCATTTGCTCCGATCGTGCTGTCGCGCGTCTTGCTCGCGCGCTCGTGGTGCAGGACGCAGCCGCAGCTCCGGCAGCGGATGAAGCGCAGCATCCGGTCGCCCCAGGAGTAGGCATCGACGTCGCTGCGCCGGTAACGGAGGCGCACGGCACCCGCCTTGTAGTAGGCCCAGAGCGCGCCATAGCGCCGACACATGGAGCAGTTGCAGTCGGAGAGCGTGCGCGGCGCGCGCGCAACCTCGAGCTTCGCCCGACCGCAGTGGCAGGAAGCGGTGATCATCCGCTATCCCGGCCCGGGTTCTTCGGGTCGATGCGTTCCGTCAGCGACGCATGGAACCCGTGATCGATCAGCCTCTCGACCGTCGCGACGAAACGAACGGTATGCGGGAGCCCTGCATGGTGCTCGAAGGCGGCTTGGTCGCGCCAGCGCGTGTGCAGGCAATACTCGTCCTGATCGCGGACCGAGCGGAAGACCTGGTAATCGAGGCATCCGGGCTCCTGGCGCGTCGGTCCGCGGACCTCCAGGATGGCGCGGTAGAGAGCATCACCGCATCCGGGCCGCGCGTGAAAGCGCGCGAAAAGATCCAGCCCGTCACTTGCGCCCAGTTTGAGGCCTCCCCGTCATTTCCCGGCGCCGCCGTCGCGCTTGCGCCGCGTCAGGCGCAGGACGATGAGCGCGACCAGGACCAGGATGGCGATGACGAGTATTGCGCGCGACATGAGCGACTCCTTCAGCCGGCGCGCTCGTCGAGCCTGGTGTACCGGTCCACCACCACCGTCGTCACGACGTCCGAACCGACATTCACCATGGTCCGGGTCATGTCGAGGATTCGGTCCACGCCCAGGATGATGCCAATACCCTCGGGCGGGATGCCGAAAGCGGCGAGGAGACCCGCGATCAGCGGCAGCGAGCCGCCGGGGATCGCGGCGACCGCGACCGCCGAGAGCACCGCGAGCAGCAGGAGCGTCATCTGCTGCGCGAGGCCGAGATCGATGCCGAACACCTGCGCGATAAAGAGCACGACGCAGCCCTCGTAAAGCGCAGTGCCCGCCATGTTCATCGTGGTGCCGAGCGGCAGCACGAAACCCGCTACCGGTACCTTGACGCCGAGCTGTTCGCGCGCGGCCGCAAGCGCAGTCGGCAGCGTCGCCGCGCTCGAGCTGGTCGAGAATGCGGTCACCAGCACGGGGCGCAGCTCGCGCCAGGTCTGGAACGGGCTTCGCTTCGCGAGCAACCGGAGCCAGATGGACATGGTCCCGAACAGGTGCAGCAGCAGCATGGCGATGCAGCCCACCACGAACACACCGAGCGCGATCACGATGTCCCAGCCGATCTTGACGATCACGCTGTAGATCAGCGCGGGCACCGCGTAGGGGGCGAGCGATAGCGCAAAGTGCACGATGCCGGTCATCAGGTCGTTGAGCGTCCCGAGCCCTTCGCGGAAGCGGTCGCGCTTCTCCCGCCCAAGCCTGGTCGCCGCGGCCCCCACCAGGATCGCGAACAGGATGAGCGGCAGCACGTCGCCCAGCATGTGGCGGTCGTTGCCGACGAAGGCGCCGAACAGGTTCCTCGGCATGAACATCTCGACGATCGCCATCGGCGTCACGTCGGGCTGGCCGGCACGCTTCTCGATGTGCGCCCGGGCTGCGCCGCCGTATTCCTCCATGAGGCGGGTCTTGGCCTCGGGATCCATGGTCGCGCCGGGATCGACCACGTTCATCATGGCGAGGCCGAGCGCGACTGCGATCGCCATGTTCAGGAAGAACAACACAAAGGTGCGCGTGGCGAGCGGGCCAAGCTGGCCGAGCCGCTCGAGCTGGGCAACGCCCATCGCGAGCGAGGCGAATACCAGCGGGATCACCACGAAGAACAGCATCCGCAGGAACACCTGCCCCACGGGATCCAGCACCAGCGTCGAGAACTTGCGCGCGGCGGCGATCAGGTCCGGGTAGATGGCGCCGACGAGCAGGGTCACGATGCCGGCCGCCGCGCCGATGCCGAGGCCGATCAGGATCCGGTTGGCAAGCCGCGTGTCGATGGAATCCGCCATGTGCCCACTCCCCGCCTGCGGCCGATGCCGCGCAATGTTAACCTTTCAGCCTGATCTCCGGAGACCGACCCTTGTCCCGGCACCTCGGTTGGCTCGCCATCCTGCCGCTCGCGGCTGCGCTCACCGCCTGCGCCACGCCGCGCATGCCGGATCTCAGCCGTCTGTACGAGGCCCACGCGTCCACCGGCGACCGCGCGCCGGTGGTGCTGATACCGGGAATGCTGGGCTCGCGGCTCGCGCGTCGCGACAGCGGCGAGGAACTCTGGCCGGGCAGCACCCGCAAGCTGCTGACGAGCCGTTACCTGGACCTGGCGCTCAGGATCGATCCGGCGACGCTCGAGCCGCTGGACGACGGGCTGGTCCCGAGCGGACTGTTCGACGCGGCGGTCGGCCAGGATTTCTACGGCCGCGTAGTTCGCGCGCTGCAGGAAGTTGGCGCCTATCAGCTGAGCCGCCCCGGTCAACAGGTATTGCAGCAAAAGGCGCGCCTGTACGTGTTCACCTACGACTGGCGCCAGGACACCGTCGTGACGGTGCGCCAGCTGGATGCCTTCATCGAACAGATCCGCCGCGACTACGGCGACCCGCAGCTGCGAGTGGACGTAGTTGCCCACAGCATGGGCGGGCTCATCGCACGTTATTACCAGCGCTACGGTACCGACGACGTGCTGGACGGCGATGTCTTCCCCGTGTCGGGCGCGGGCGCACGCAAACTGCGTCGCATGGTGCTGCTCGGTGTGCCGAATCAGGGCACCGCGCTCGCCGTTCACAAATTCCTCCACGGCTACCAGGTGGGCCTGTCGCGGCTGCCTCCGGAGGGCGTTGCCACCATGCCGGGGCTGTTTCAGTTCTTTCCGCACCCGCTGGTCACCTGGATCACCACCGTGGCCGGCCGGCCGTTGAGCCGCGACGTGTTCGAGGTCGACATCTGGCGCCGTTTCGAATGGTCGATCTTCGATCCACGCGTGCAGCGGCGCATGGCACAGGAACCGGGCGTATGGCCGGAACCCGCGGTTTTCTCGCGCTGGTTCGAAAAACGGCTGGAGCGCGCGCGGCGCTTCGCGTGGTCGCTGATGGTGCCGACCGACGGCGTCGTGTTGATCGAGCCGCTGATGTTCGGCGGCGATTGCATTCCGACTCCGCGCCACCTGGTGGTGGAGGAAGTGGATGGCGAGTCCGTCACCCGGTTGACGCCCGAGCAGATTCTGCGGCCGGCGCCCGGCGTCGACTACGAGCGCCTGATGTACGAGCCGGGGGACGGCAGCGTCACGAAATCGTCGCTGCTGGGCCGGCAGCAGTTGGACCCCTCAGTGCCGCGTCATGAGTACTCGAATGTCGAAATCAGCCGTGCCTTCTTCATCTGCGAACAGCACGACGCCCTGACCGGCAACATCAATCTGATCGACAACCTGCTCCATTACCTGTTGAGTTCCGAGTGAAGCAAGTCAGGGCGCCGAGCTGGCGGCGGCATCCACGTAGCGGCAGAATTCGCAGTCCTCGCCGGGCAGCGGCGCGGCGGCGGACTCTGCGAGCCCGACCGCGCTCCTGAACGTGCCCAGCACCCAGCCATCGTCGCCGTCGTAAGGAATCATGTAGGTCCGGAAACGCAGCCGGTCCTCGAAGCCGCCCGCCGCCGCGTCGCCGTTCGCGTACACGAACCAGCCGCGGTCGCTGACCTCGAAGCCCTGGCGGCGCATCAGGAACTGGTACACGTCCATCTGCCGCCGGTACGACGGGTAGAGTTTCTCCGCCGACGGCGGCTCCATGCGCGCGGTCGCCTTGTAGTCCGCGATGATCAGTTCCCCGGACGACGCCTGCCAGACATCGTCGATCGCGCCGAACAGCGTCCAGCCGGTCTCGTCGTCCAGCCAGCGCAGGCCGGTGAAGTTGTGCCGCCAGCGGTCGAGTTCCGGATGCGCGAACGGCACTGCATCGAGCCCCGCGTCGTCGAACAGCGGATGCGGCTCGCGCGCCGCGCGGTAGCGGTCGAACTCGGCCTTCAGCAGCGCATCCACCGCATTGTTCAGCGTGAATGGCGGCCCGCTCGGGCGGCGCAGGCCCCGCGCGACGTCCAGGAAGAAGCAGCGCGGGCACTCGACGTAGAGGTCGATCTTGGAACGGCTGAGCTGGCGGCGCTGCTGGGAACGGCTCGACATTGCGGTGCACAATGCCGTCAGCAGGCCCGGGATGGCAATAGTGGGCTGCGGCAAAGCGTTGCCAAAGCAGGATGAACCGGCGCGCGACTGCAGCTGTCGGAGCTTAGCATCGCCGTGATCGGCCGCCCCAGGGCGGCTCGAGGGAGGCTCCCATGACCGCGCTCAACCGGTTCCTGCTCTCCTGGCGCAACCTGTCCGTTGCGGCACTGCTCGCCTGCACTCCGCCCGCAGGCGAAGCCATGGAAGCGTCTGCTGCCGCTCTCGCCGAGGGCGTCAGCCAGCTGCGCCAGGCGATCGGCCTGTGGAACGTCCGGACTAGGCAGTTCAACGAGGACGGCAGCGTCGCGCAGACGGTCGAAGGCACCTACCAGTTCGACTGGGTAGTCCCGGACCGCGTGATCTCCGGGCGCTCCGCCATCCCGGTGCTCGGTCAAGCCTCGGGAATCCTCTTCTACGTCAACGAGCGGCGCGCCACGCTCGAGATGGTATCGGTAGGCGCCGACGGGCAGCTGTGGGTGATGACCGGCCCGGTGGACGGCGAGACCCGCACCACGCCGGTGACGCCGCTCGCGGACGGCCGCATGATGCAGCTGCGCTTTACTCGCTTCAACGTCGAGTCGAACTGCTTCGAGTCGAAGATGGAAGTCAGCTTCGACGGCGGCGCGAGCTGGAAGCCGGGCAATCACCAGCAGTTCGTGCGTGCGACCGGCGAGTCCGGCGGCACGGTCGGGCTGCGCTACCGCAAGCGCTTACAGAACTACGTCCCGCTGACCTGAGAAAACGCGCTACGCTTCGCCAGAGACCGGCCCGGGAATCCGGGGCGGGGTCGCCCCCGTCGCGATTTTCGGTCAGCAATCAATAGCTTGAGGGGGTATCCATGCGTCACACGACTTGGCTCGCGGGAGCACTTGCCGCGGCATTGCTGGTGTCTGGCTGCGCGGCAAAGGCGCCCGCGGCGGACCTTGCGGCGGAGGCACAGGCGGTGCGCGACCGCTCGGCCGAATGGCTGAAGCTCGCACAGGCGAAGGACTCTGCGGGGATCGCGAGCGGCATATTCACATCCGATGCGACCACGCTCTACGACGGCGAGATCTATCACGGCTCGGCCGAGATCCAGGCCTCGCTGGAAGCCGACAACGCGGAAGCGCCGGATGCGGCCATTTCCTGGACCACCAGCGACGTCAACGTCGCCGCTTCCGGGGATCTCGCCTACGAGTGCGGGAATTTCACGTTCGACCAGGACGGCGACGGCGAGGCAGCCGCGACGACCGGCGAGTACGTGACGGTCTGGACCAAGTCCGACGGCATCTGGCGCG
>JBQTKI010000057.1:0-30061 GCA_052386275.1 Gammaproteobacteria bacterium | reverse complement strand
TTCTTGCGGGTATCTTGGGGGGCTTTTGGCGCCCCCCCCAGCACTTTTTTTTTTACAGTCTCCGCCTGGCCGCCCCCCTGGGGCGGGCGCGGGGTGCGCCCCCCCCCCCCGCCGCGCCCGGTCATCGCAGGGCCGCCGACTCAGTGCGGCTTCGGGCCCTTGTCCTTGATTTCCTCGAACTCGGCGTCCAGCACGTCGTCCTTGCCGCCGGCCTGGGCCTCCGCGCCCGGCTGGGCGCTGCCGCCCTGCGGCGCCTCGGCCTGGTAGGCGCGCTGCACCACCGGCGCGCTTGCCTTCGCGAGCGCCTCGGCCTTGTGCTCGATCGCCGACTTGTCCTCGCCCTTCAGGACGCCGCGCAGGTCGGAAGCGGCCGCCTCGATCGCGGCGCGTTCCTCGCCCGTGACTTTGTCGCCGAGGTCCTTCACCGCCTTCTCGGTCGCGTGCAAGAGCGCATCGGCGCGGTTCCTGGTCTCCACCAGCTCGCGGAAGCGCTTGTCCTCGGCGGCATGCGCCTCGGCGTCCCTGACCATCTTCTTGATCTCTTCCTCGGTCAGGCCGGAGGACGCCTTGATGACGATCCGTTGCTCCTTGCCGGTGGCCTTGTCCTTCGCCGAAACGTTCAGGATGCCGTTCGCGTCGATGTCGAAGGTGACCTCGATCTGCGGCATGCCGCGCGGCGCCGGCGGGATGTCCGACAGGTCGAACTTGCCGAGCGACTTGTTATCCGCCGCGCGGTCGCGCTCGCCCTGCAGCACGTGGATCGTCACACCGCTCTGGTTGTCCTCGGCGGTCGAGAACACTTGGGTCGCCTTGGTCGGGATCGTCGTATTCTTCTCGATCAGGCGGGTCAGCACGCCGCCCAGCGTCTCGATGCCGAGCGACAGCGGCGTCACGTCGAGCAGCAGCACGTCCTTCACGTCGCCCGCCAGCACGCCGCCCTGGATGCCCGCTCCGATCGCGACCGCCTCGTCGGGGTTCACGTCCTTGCGCGGCTCCTTCCCGAACAGGTCCTTGACCGCCATCTGCACCAGCGGCATGCGGGTCTGGCCGCCGACCAGGATGACCTCGTCCACGTCACTGATCGAGAGGCCAGCGTCCTTGAGCGCGATGCGGCAGGGCCCGACGGTGCGCTGGACCAGGTCCTCGACCAGCGACTCGAGCTTGGCGCGCGTGAGCTTGAGCGTCAGGTGCCTGGGCCCCGAGGCATCCGCGGTGATGTACGGCAGGTTGATCTCGGTCTGCTGCCCGGACGACAGCTCGATCTTGGCCTTTTCCGCGGCCTCCTTGAGGCGCTGCACCGCGAGCGGGTCCTTGCGCACATCCACGCCGCTCTCCTTCTGGAATTCGGAGGCGACGTAGTCGATCACGCGGCGGTCGAAGTCCTCGCCGCCCAGGAAGGTATCGCCGTTGGTCGAGAGCACCTCGAACTGCTGCTCGCCGTCCACGCCCGCGATCTCGATGATCGAGATGTCGAAGGTGCCGCCGCCCAGGTCGTACACCGCGATCTTGCGGTCCCTGCCCTTCCTGTCCATGCCGTAGGCGAGCGCCGCGGCGGTTGGCTCGTTGATGATGCGGCGCACGTTGAGGCCGGCGATGCGGCCGGCGTCCTTGGTCGCCTGCCGCTGCGAGTCATTGAAGTAGGCCGGCACTGTGATCACGGCGTCGGTGACGGTCTCGCCGAGGTAGTCCTCGGCGGTCTTCTTCATCTTCATCAGCACGCGCGCGGAGATCTCCGGCGGCGCCATCTTCTTGCCCTGGGCCTCGAGCCAGGCGTCGCCATTGTCGGCGCGCACGATCCGGTAGGTCTCGAGCGGGATGTCGCGCTGGACCACGGCATCGTCGAAGCGGCGCCCGATCAGGCGCTTGACCGCGTGGAAAGTATGCTGCGGGTTGGTGACTGCCTGGCGCTTGGCCGGCTGGCCGACCAGTACCTCGCCGTCCTTGTTGAAGGCGACGACCGAGGGAGTGGTGCGGTCACCCTCGCTGTTCTCGATGACCTTGGGCGTGCTGCCTTCCATGACCGCGACGCAGGAGTTGGTGGTGCCCAGGTCGATGCCGATGATCTTGGCCATGAGAGGCTCCGAAGTGGCTGATGGCCCTCGGTGTGGGGACGCAGAGGGGCCGTTTCAACCGTCCGCTTCGGGCGCGGCGGGGCCCTCCGCCGCGACCGAGACCACCACCCGGGCAGGTCGCAGCATGCGGCCATTCAGCAGGTAGCCGTGCTGAATCACCTGCAGCACCGTGTGCGGGGGCTGGCCGGCCGACGGCTGCGTCGCGATCGCCTCGTGCAGGGCGGGATCGAAAGGCTGGCCCGCGGGGTCGATTTCCGTGATCCCGGCGCGTTCGAAGGCCTTGGCGAGCAGGCGCTGGGTCGCCTGCTGCCCCGCTGCCAGCGTCGCCGCATCCGCGCTCGCGGCGACCTGCAGGCCGGCCGCCAGGCTGTCCATGACCGGCAGCAGTTCGGCGGCGAAGCGCTCGACGCCATATTGGCGCGCGGCGTCGATCTCGCGCGCGGCGCGCTTGCGGTAGTTCTCGAGTTCGGCCATGGCGCGCAGCCAGTCGGCCCGGAACTGCTCCGCGCGGGCCTCAGCCTCCTCGAGCCTGGACCCGGCAGGGATTTCCGTGGCCGACTGCTCGGGTTCCGCGGGAGCCGCGGGCTGGGTCGGGTCGGTGGCGTTCATGGCGGCTCGCGTTGGGCTCAGTCGCGCGATTTCAAGGCAAAGCCCAGCATGCGCGCCGCGATGTCGACCACCGGGATCACGCGCTCGTATGCCATTCGGGTCGGGCCGATCACGCCCACGACGCCGACCACCTGGTCGTCCTGCGTGTAGGGCGCGGCCACCACGCTGCAGTCGTCCAGGATCGTGAATCCGGACTCGTGACCGATGAAGATCTGCACGCCCTCCCCGTGCAGGCTCTGGTCAAGCAGGTGCAGGATGTCGCGCTTCTCGCTGAAGGCCTCGAACAGGCGGCGCAGGCGGTCCACGTTCGAGAGCTCGGCGAATCCCATCAGGTTGGTCTCGCCGGCGACCACCATGTCGCTGTCGCCCGTGCCCGGCGCCTCGGCGAAAGCCTGCTGCGCGAGTGCGATCGCGTCCACCATCAGGCGGTTCATCTGCTCGCGCGTCTCCTGCAGCTGCCCGACGAGGCGGGAACGCACCTCGGCGAGTTCGCGGCCACGGAACTGGTCGTTGAGGTAGTTGGAGGCGCGGCGCAACTCGTCCGGCGAGAAGTGGCGGTCGAATTGCACGACGCGGTTCTGCACCTCGCGCCCGTTGACCACCAGGATCGCGAGCACGCGGTTTCCGGAGAGGCCCACGAACTCGATCTGCGACAATGCCGCATGGGTTTCGCGTGGCACCGTCACCACCCCGGCCAGGCGGGTCAGGGAGGACACCAGCTGCGAGGCGGTGGTCACGAGCGCCATGGGATCGCCGGCGCGCATCTCGAGGTGGCGGCGCAACTCGGCTATCTCCGCCTCTCCGGGCGGCTGGTAGCGCAACAGCGCGTCGACGAAGTAGCGGTAGCCCTTGTCGGTCGGCACGCGCCCGGCCGAGGTGTGCGGCGAGCTGACGAAGCCATGCTCTTCGAGATCGGCCATGACGTTCCTGATCGTCGCGGACGACAGGCTGAGGCCGGACTCCCGCGACAGCGTGCGCGAGCCGACCGGTTGCCCGTCGCGCACGTAGCACTCGATCAGCGTGCGCAGCAGAAATTGCGCGCGATCGCTCGGCACATCATCGACACCCGGTGTCGTGTCCGCCATAAGTCCCTGTTACAGAAAGAAAATGGTTTGCGGCCCGGCCACGGCAGGCAAACTAGCAATCGCCGTTGCCGAGTGTCAAGACAAGTCGGTGGCCGCGAAGTTGCGCCGGTGACCCGGCCCGAGGCCTCATGCTAAAAAGCGCTGCTACCGAATGAACAAGCCCTTTTCCCGGATCGCGCTCGTCGGCAAGGTCGAAGACCTGCGCGTCGCCGACTCGATGGCCGCGCTCGCGCGGCACCTCTGCGCGCGCGGCCTGGCGGTGCTCATCGACCGCGACGTCGAAGTCGTGGGGCTGCCGGATGGCGTACTGCGCAAGCCGGTTTCGCAACTGGGCGCCGATGCCGACCTGATCGTCGCGATCGGAGGGGACGGGACCATGCTGTTTGCGGCGCAGCTCGCGCTCGACCGCGGCGTGCCGCTGCTCGGCATCAACCGCGGCCGGCTCGGATTCCTCACCGACATCTCGCCCGAGCACATGATCGCGACCTTCGACGCGGTGCTCGAGGGCCGCTACGAGACCGACGTGCGCGACCTGCTCGGCGCCTCGCTCGCGCGCGCTGGCGGTGCGCCTGTGCGCTGCAGAGCGCTCAACGACGTGGTCGTGCAGCGCCACGAGTCCGGGCGCATGGTCGAGGTCGAGACCTGGATCGGGGGCCGCTTCGTCAACACCCACGGCGGTGACGGGCTCGTGATCGCGAGCTCCACCGGCTCGACCGCCTACGCGCTGTCCTGTGGCGGTCCCATCATCCATCCTGACCTCGACGCGGTCGTGATCGCGCCGATCTCGCCGCACACGCTTTCCGACCGCCCGATCGTCGTTTCCCGTGATAGCCGCATCGAGGTGCGCCTGGTCGCGCGCTCGGCGACACGCGCGCAAGTCACCTGCGACGGGGTGATGCTGGGCGACCTCGACGTCGATACCACGCTGGTGGTCGAGCCCGCGGCGGAGCGACTCACCTTCCTGCACCCGACCGGCCACGACTATTTCCGCCTGCTGCGCTCCAAGCTGCATTGGGGCCGCAGCAGCCGCACCGGCGCTGCGGAATCCTGAGCGTGCTGATCCACCTCCAGATCCGCGACTTCGCGATCATCGATGCGGTCGAACTGGAACTCGGGGGCGGCCTGACCGCGCTCACCGGCGAGACCGGCGCCGGCAAGTCGATCGTGGTGGATGCCGTGATGCTCGCGCTCGGCGGGCGCGCGAGCGCCGAGGCGATCCGCCACGGCGCCGAGCGCGCCGAGATCACGGCGACATTCGAGGCCGGCGGCGACGACGCCGTGCGGCGTTGGCTCGAGGAGCAGGCAGTCGCCGCCGAGGGCGGCGAGGTCGTCCTGCGGCGCGTGCTCGGCCGCGACGGCCGGTCGCGCCAGTACGTCAACGGCCAGGCAATGCCCGCGCAGCCGGTGCGCGAACTCGGGGAACTCCTGATCGACATCCACGGGCAGCAGGAATTCCAGTCGCTGGTGCGCCGCGACGCGCAGCGCGCGCTGCTCGATGCCCACGGCAGCCACGAGGCTCTGCTGGCACCGGTCGCATCGGCAGCCGCCGCGTGGCGCCGCCTGTGCGAAGAACGCGAGTCGCTCATGACGCTTGCGCGCGACCGCGGCGCGCGGCTCGAGCTGTTGCGCTACCAGGTCGGCGAACTCGAGGCGCTCACACTCGCACCCGGCGAGGTCGGCGGACTCGCCGAGGAGCGGGCGCGACTCGCGAATCGCGGGCGCCTCGCCGAGGCCGCGCAGGCCGCGCTCGCACTCGCCTACGACGCGGACGGCGCCGACGCGCACGCGCAGGCGGCGCGCGCGGCGACGCAGCTGCGCGCGGCTGCGGGGCTCGACGCGCGACTTGCGCAGCCGCTCGCGATCCTCGAGGAGAGCCTGATCGGGTTGCGCGAGGCGGGTTCGCGCCTCTCGGCCTACCTCGAAGGGCAGGACGCCGATCCCGCGCGACAGGAATTCGTCGAGCGGCGCCTGGCCGCGATCGAGGAGCTGGCGCGCAAGCACCGGGTCGCTGCGGAAGAATTGCCGGACCAGCTCGGGCGGCTCAGCGCCGAGCGGGCCCGGCTCGAGAAGTCGGAACAGCTGCAAGGCGCGCTCGACCTGGACATCGCCGCCGCGCTTGCGCGCTATCGTGACACCGCGGGCGCCTTGACCGCGGCGCGGCGCGCGGCGGCCCGCAGGCTCGGCTCTGCGGTCACGGGCTCGATGCGCCAGCTCGGCATGCCGGGCGGGCGCTTCGAAGTCGCGCTGGAGGCGGCAAGCGGCGGCGAACCTGCCGCCGCCGGCGACGAGCGCGTCGAATTCCTGGTGAGCGTGAACCCCGGCCAGCCGGCGCGGCCGGTGGCCAGGGTGGCCTCCGGCGGCGAGCTGTCGCGCATCAGTCTTGCGGTTCAGGTCGCCGGGGCGGCCATGAACGCCGGTACCTGCATGATCTTCGACGAGGTGGATGCCGGCATCGGCGGCGCCGTCGCCGAGATCGTCGGACGCAAGCTGCGCGAGCTGGGCGGCCGCGGCCAGGTGCTCTGCGTCACGCACCTCGCGCAGGTCGCGAGCCAGGCGCACCGTCAGCTGCGCGTCACCAAGCTGACCGACGGCCGCACCAGCCGCACCGCGGTCGCGGCGCTGTCGGCGGACGAGCGCGTTGAGGAACTGGCGCGCATGCTGGGTGGCGTCAAGATCACGCGCAAGGCGCGCGACCATGCACGCGAGATGCTGCGTGCAGCGGAGGCGGCAGCGAGCTGATCAACTTCGCTTGCGGCGGTGTGGGCAGTTCTCCCGCCGGCAGCGGCCGTAAATGATCAGGTTGTGCTCCTCGATCTCGAAGCCGAGCCGCTCTGCCACGCTGGTCTGGCGCTGCTCGATGCCGCTGTCCATGAACTCCTCGACGTGGCCACAGTCCATGCACACGATGTGGTCGTGGTGTTCACCCTCATTCAGCTCAAAGACGGCCGTGCCGCCCTCGAAGTGGTGGCGCTTGACGAGCGCCGCCGCCTCGAACTGGGTCAGCACGCGGTACACGGTCGCGAGACCGATGTCTTCGCTCTGCTCGAGCAGCGCGCGGTAGATGTCCTCCGCGGACAGGTGGCGGCCGTGGTGGCCGGCTAGGATCTCGAGGATCTTGACGCGCGGCAGCGTGATCTTGAGCCCGGCCTTGCGCAGGTCGCTGGTTTCCAATCTAGCGCTCCGTCGCCGCGGCCCGCGGCGATTCCGCTATGATGCGGCCCATTATCCTCCAGGGCCCCTGTTGATGCGACCCGCCGCCATCGCCGCCGTTCTGCTCGCCTCCGCATTCTGCGCCGGCTGCATCTACCGCATGGACATCCAGCAGGGCAACCTGCTGGATGCCGAGCAGGTGGACCAGCTCGAAGTCGGGATGACGAGGAGCCAGGTGCGCTTCCTGCTCGGCACGCCGATGGTGATGGACAGCTTCGATGCCGAGCGTTGGGACTATGTGTTCAGCCTGCGGCGCGGCCACTCGCGCAAGGTCGAACGGCGCCACCTGATCGTCTGGTTCGAGGGCGACCGCGTCACGCGCGTCGAGGAACCGCTGCCGCTGCCGCGCGCGACCTCACCTGCGGGCGGCTGAGCCCGTCCCCATCGTCTTGCCCGAGCGCGCGAGGCGCCGCCGGCGCTGGCGCGGGTCCTCCGCCAGCGGGCGCAGCACTTCGACGCGATCGCCTTCCTTCAGCACCTGGCTTCGGGGCACCTCGAGCCCCCAGATCCCGACCGTGCAGGCGGCGGGATCGAGCCCCGGGTGCAGGCCGAAGACTCCCGATCGCTCAAGCGCTTCCGCCGCGGTCGCACCCAAGGGCAGTGCCAGCGGCAGCACGCTGTGCCGGTGGGGCTCGGCACAGGCGACCGTCACCGTGATCGTCTCAGCCGGCATGCGGGTACACCTGGCGCGCGCGCCGCGCGAATGCGTCCACCAGCTGGTTGCAGATCTGCTCGAAGGCCGGCCCGAGCGTGATGCCGCCGATCAGGCCGCGCGTCTGGAAGCGCACCATGAGATCTGCGCGCGTGCCGGCTTCCGCGACCGGCGCGAAATCCCATCGCCCTTCCAGCATCGAGAAGGGGCCCTCGATCAGGCGCATCTCCATCGAGCGCCCGGGCACCAGGCGATTGCGCGTGGTGAAGCTGCCGCGCGCGAGGCCGCGCTGCATGCCGAGCGCGACCGTCACGAACTCGCCCTCGTCGGCCAGGATGCGGGCCCCGGTGCACCAGGGCAGGAATTCCGGGTAGCGCAGCACGTCGGCGACCAGGCCGTACATCTGGCCTGCGCTGTAGGGCAAGAGCGCGCAGCGGCGCACCTCACGCATCGGCTGGATCCCGCACCCGGCGATTCTCGCCGCGACCGCTAGAATGCGCCATGGCGGACCAGGACGAAAAGCAGGCGCCGGTCCGGATTGCGGTCAATCGGCGCGCGCGTCACGACTACTTCATCGACGAGCGCCTCGAGGCGGGCATCGCGCTCGAGGGCTGGGAGGTGAAAGCCCTGCGCGCCGGCCGGCTGCAACTCGCCGAGGCTTACGTGCTGCTCAAGGACGGCGAGGCGTACCTGTTCGGCGCGCATATGTCGCCGCTGCCGACCACCTCCACGCACCGCATTCCCGACCCGACGCGCAGCCGCAAGCTGCTGCTGCACCGGCGCCAGATCGACTCCCTGATCGGTTCGGTCGAGCGCAAGGGGCGCGCGCTGGTGCCGCTCGCGATGTACTGGACAAACGGGCGCGCCAAGCTCGAGATCGGCGTGGCCCGCGGCAAGAAGCAGCACGACAAGCGTGCCGACACGCGCGAGCGTGACTGGCAGCGGGAGCGCGCGCGGGTGATGAAGGCGCGCCGCTAGGCCGTCCGTGATTTGCTAGAATGGCGGCGACCTTTGGGGGCGATCGGTTTCGACGTGGGTCGCGAAACTCCAGGGGCGTGCCGAGGTGCAAGGTTCCTCGTTAAACCGCTTGCAAACCTATAGTTGCCAACGACGACAACTACGCTCTGGCGGCTTAATCCCGCCTAACCCCCGACTGGCATGTGCCTGTGCATCCAGACCCGGGGGACGCGCTCACAGGATCGCGGGACCGGCGTGCTCCGGGCTGGTACCGCTAAAACGTTCCGCAGCTGGCCTCGTGTTTTCCCCGCCCGCCGGGTAGCACGGGGCGAGATCAATAGGCGCGGACACGCACGTAGATCCTGAAGCGTAGGGCTTGCGGACGCGGGTTCGATCAACGAGGGTCGCTTCCATCCGCGAGGGTGGAATGACAACGGGGCTCACATCGGCGAAGCCTGACGGCGCCTGCGAGGGCGGCAAGCGGTGACACCGAGGGGTAGGAAGGAGGCCAACTCCAGGCCTGCCCTGTAGAGACTCATGGAACTGCCGAGGCTGTCGCCGGGGCAGTCCCCAGGATCCGGCGCGAGTCGCGCCGGATAATACGCCCCGCCCCCGGCATGCGCCGGGGTGATGGCATAGTCCGGCCCGCCGCGAAAGCGGTGGAACTGCTGTCCCGCCGCCTCCACCAGTCACGGTCCCCGGCCGCAAGGCCGGGGATCATTCCAAACAGTCGGCAAGGAAGTGCTGAGACCATAGAACCGCGCCGAACTGCCCGGCTTTCCGAAATGGACGCCGCCTATCTCGCCGGGCGCATCGACGGCGAGGGGTCGATCTTCCTGACACGTTTGCACCGCGGGCAGAACCGCCAGCTGGCGTTATCGATCAGCAGTACGGAAAGGCCGATCCTGGAATGGGTGCTCGCTGTCACCCGTGTCGGCAAGATCACGACGAAGCGAACTGCGCGGCCGCACCACGCCCCGGGCTTCACCTACATGGTGGGCAATCGGCAGGCAATCGCGCTGCTCGCGCAAGTGGAGCCGCACTTGCGCTCATATCATACAAGCTCGGCAGGGCGCGACTCGTTCTTGCGGACTATGTGCGACTTACGCCCCGCAATGGCAAGTACGACGACCGCTTGCGCGCGGAGCGTGAATCTTTCGAGCGCGCGTTCTACTTGATCAGCCATCGTCGTCGGAAGGGCGCGGGCTAATCGGCCGCGTAAGGGACGGATCCGCGCGGTCCTGCGGCAGCGATCGGCACGGAAAATGCGACTCGTGTCACACTCCGCCGGGTCCTCCCGGCGGGGCTCCTGCGCGTGCCGCGCGATCTGCCCACCGGTACACAGCGCCGTATGGCGTCATAACCCACGATCTGCCCACCGGGGTCCGGAGCCCGCCGGCTGGCCGATGGACAGACTGCGCAAGTACGTCGATTCGATCGTCGCGGCGCTCGCGGCCGCCTGGCTCCGCCTCGCGCGGCCGTCGCAGCGCCTGTCGCGACTCGGCATCGC
The DNA here is from genome assembly GCA_052386275.1 of Gammaproteobacteria bacterium. GTDB lineage: Bacteria > Pseudomonadota > Gammaproteobacteria > Steroidobacterales > Steroidobacteraceae > SCUD01. The sequence continues at coordinate 19,966 of JBQTKI010000057.1, read as the reverse complement.
CGCCCGGCTCTCGATCGCGTTCGGCGCGGTGGCCATCCTCACGGTCGCCGCGAACAAGATCGCCGAGCACGGCAGTTCGCTGTACCGCGCGATCGAGCAGGCGCAGGTCACGCCGCGCAGCAGTGCCCAGGCGGTGCAGGCGCTGCCAGGAGCCCTCGACGCCCTCGCTGCCACCGCACTCGCCCGAGCTGAATCGACCGCCGTCCCGGCGGCGTCCGCATACGAGGAAGCTGCGGCCGCCCTGAATACGGCGCGCGCGGCCTATGTCTCCACGGTCACGCCGACGCTCGACGCGGGACTGCTGCTCGACCTCGATGCGCAGCTCGAAGCCCACGCCCAGCTCGCGACCCGCCTGGTGAGGTCCGCAGACGCGCGGCGCCGGCTGCTGAACGAGCTCCGCATCGAAACCGCGGAACTCGGCGGCCGCATCGCAACCGCGCAGCACGGCGCGCGCGCGGATGCCGGCAAGGCGGAGGCGCGCGAACCGCTCACCGGTGCCGGCAGGATCGTGGGCAAGCTCGCGCGCGACATCGCCGGCTTCGCGCCGCTCGGCAGCTATGGAGGCGACACGGTAAGTGCCGCCGTGGCGGACGAGAAGGCGCTCGATCGGCTCCTCGGCCGGCACGAGGACGCGATCGCGCGCGCCCTGGGCGCGGAGTGGCTGAAGCAGGCTCGCGCGAGCGTGGAGCGGATCGCCTGGCTGCGCGACCTGCTGGTGCGCACCGACCCCAAGCGCAAGACGACCATCGACGAGTTCGTGGCTAGCCATTCGGCCGCAGCCACGGCGGTGCGCAGGACCAGTTCCTGGTTCGAGGCGACGAGCGCGATGGAAGCTGCGCGGCAGCAGTCCGCAGCGGTGCTGGACGCGGCCGCCAAACAGGTCCGGCGCCAGCGCACGCTGCTCGCCTGGCTGAGCGCCTTCGTGCTCGCGCTGCTCCTGGCCACGATCGTCAATACGGTCGGCAGCGTCGTGATGCCGGTGCGCCGGCTGGTGCGCGCCACCGAACGCCTCGCACAGGGCGAGACCGCCGTCGTGGTCCCGCGCGGCGGCACCAAGGAGCTCGACACGCTCGCCATGTCCTTCAACCAGATGGCCGAGCGTCTGGCCGCGGCGCACGAGCTCGGCCGCCAGTATCACGCGCAGCTCGAGGCCAAGGTCCAGGAGCGCACGCGGCAGCTGCAACATCTGGCCGCGCACGACCCGTTGACCCGCCTGCCGAACCGCCGCCAGTTCCTGCTGCAGCTCGACGCGACGCTGAAGCGTGCCGCCGGCAGTGGCCACCTGGCGGGCGTCTTCTTCCTCGACCTCGACAATTTCAAGAACATCAACGACAGCATGGGCCACGTGTTCGGCGATCGCCTGCTCCAAGCGGTCGCGGCGCGCCTGCGCACCGCGGTGCGCGACTTCGGCTACTGCGCGCGGCTCGGCGGGGACGAGTTCACGGTCGCATTCGAGCGCGCCGCAGAACCGGGCGAGATCGAGCGCGCCGCCGACCGCCTGGTGCACAGCTTCCAGGTGCCGCTGGTGGTGGACGGGCGCGAGCTGCTCATGGGCCTCAGCCTGGGCGCGAGCCTGTTCCCGCTGCACGGCCGCGAGCCCGAGACGCTGCTGCGCGCGGCCGATGCGGCGCTGTTCCACGCCAAGGCCCATGGGCGCAGCCGCGTGGGCGTGTTCAGCCCGGAACTGCTCGAGGCCGCGTCGTCGAAATTCGCCACCGAGCAGGGCCTGCGCCGCGCGGTGGAGCGCGGAGAGTTCGAGCTCGGGTTCCAGCCGCAGGTCAGCCTTGCCGGCTACGAGGCGGGCGTGGTCGAGGCGCTCCTGCGCTGGCGGCTGCCGGACGGTCGCTATGCCTCCCCGCAGGACTTCCTGCCGGTGGCCCAGGAATGCGGTCTGATCCACGAGATCGGGGACTGGGTGATCCGGACCGCGGTCGAACACGTCGCGCGCTGGCGCGGCGCCGCCTGGCCGGCGCTGCGCGTCGCGGTCAACGTGTCTTCGCTGCAGCTGCTCGACCGCCGCTTCGTCGACAGCCTGCGCCAGGCGCTGGCCCGCCATCAGGTGCCGGCCGACTGCATCGAGGTCGAGCTGACCGAGAACGTCCTGCAGACCGGCAGGCGCACCGGTGAGGCGCTCAGGGAGCTGCACACGCTCGGCGTCGGCATCGCCCTCGACGACTTCGGCAGCGGCTATTCCTCGCTGGTGTCGCTGCAGCAGCTGCCGCTCGCGCGCGTCAAGCTGGACCGCAGCCTGATCGCCACGATCGACTCGAGCGCGCGAACCCAGGCGATCACGCGCGCGATCATCATGCTGTGCCAGGGGCTGGGACTCGAAATCACGGCCGAAGGCGTCGAGCGCCACGAGCAGCTGGCGTGGCTGCTCGACTTCCCCGCCATCCACGTGCAGGGCTACCTGCTGTCGCCGCCGATCCCGGAATCGGAACTCCTGTCGACGCTGCTCGGGATGCCGGCGCGCATGGACCGACTGCTGCAGAGCGCGCTCACCGCGACCCACCCGCCGGTGGCCTGGCTGCCTCAGTCCAAGCTGCGCAAGCTGCCCTGAGTGGTGCCGGCCCGCCCGCCTTCGGCCTCGCGGCGCAGCACGCGGTCGTAGGCGTCTCCGAACAGCACTTCGAAGCCGGCGCTGGCGCCGACGCAGGCGTCGCAGCGGTCCGACGGCAGCGGACCGTCGGCCCAGAACAGCGTGGCGCCGAACTCGAAAAACAGCCATTCGCGCAGAATCGAGCGCCGGTGCGTGATACGGAACCCATAGTGGTCCGGCTGGGTTCCGTCGCTCTCGCCGCGCATGTTGATCTCAAAGCGCATCGCGCGCCGATAATCGATCGCGTGGTACAGCGCGAGCCGCGTGCGCCAGCGCACGCCCTGGGTCTCCTCGGACCAGCGGAAGGAGTTGCCCCAGCGCAGCAGCCAGTCGCGCCCGAGCACGCGGTCGAAATCGAAGGCCTGCGTCACGCCGAAGCCCTCGTCGTTCTCGACGAATGCGGTGGTCCGCAGGGTCAGCAGCCGGTCGTCACCCCGGTAAAAGTAGTGGCGGTAGCGCGCGTTGGCGTAGGGGTTGAGCGGGGACTCCAGCTTGATGCCGGCGCCGAGGTCAAAGCGGCTGTCGCGTTCGCGCAGGACGCGGTAGCCGAAGCCTGCGAACCACTCTGCGGGGTCGTCGTCCGAGAACGCGCCGCCCGCGGGTCCGACGTCCACGATCTCGTCGGCGACGTATTCCTCGCGGCTGGCGCGGCCGATGGTCGCGTTGAACCGCTCGCTGAGCGCCGGCAGCTCGACGCTCGCGCGGAAGCGGCCGTCCAGCGCGAAGTCGTCCTGCTCGTTCCAGTTGAGCGCGAGGCCGGCGCGACCATTGGTTTCGTCCTCGCCTTCCGCATACTCGTGCTCGCCGCCGAACAACCGGTCCACGAAGCGTGCCGTGCTGCAGACGCCGCGCTCGAGCCCCGCGCGCATCGCGTCGAGGCGGCGGGCGTCGTCCGGCAACTCGCCACGGCAGCCCGTGTACTGCCCCGCCTCGGTATCCGCCGCGATCGCTGCGGGCGGCGACAGGGTCAGCGCGAGTATCGGCAGGATCGCGAGCCGCCGCGAGGTCGGCATCGTCAGGCCAGGCGGCCGCGCCCGATGGCCTCGAAGAAGTGCCGGCGGCACAGCGGCAGGTAGCGCTCGTTGCCGCCGATCTCCACCTGCTCGCCGTCGCGCTCGACGCGGCCGTCGGCGCCGACGCGCACCACCATGGTCGCCTTGCGTCCGCAGTGGCAGATGGTCTTCAGCTCGGAGAGATCGTCCGCGAGCGCGAGCAGGCGCGCGCTGCCCGCAAACAGTTCACCGCGGAAATCGGTGCGCAGCCCGTAGCAGAGCACCGGGATCGACAGCCGGTCCACGACCGACGCGAGCTGCTCGACCTGGGCGGGCGTCAGGAACTGCGCCTCGTCGAACAGCACGCAGCTGACCGGCTCGCGCGAATGCTCGACCGCGATCTCCTCATAGAGGTCGGAGCCCGCGGCGAAATGCCGCGCTTCGCTCGACAGCCCGATGCGGGAGTGCACGCGCCCGCCGCCGCGCTGGTCGAACTGCGCGGTGTACACCAGCGTGCGCATGCCGCGCTCGCGGTAGTTGTGACTCGACTGCAGCAGGGAGGTCGACTTTCCGGCGTTCATCGTCGAGAAATAGAAGTAAAGCTTCGCCATGGGTTCTCGCGTCAGTACCTCAGCTTGATTTCGCGCAGCCGCTCGCCCAGGTAGTCGTCCGCCAGGATCGGCTGCGGATACCGGTTCGGGCGCTTCGGCGTGACGCAGCCGGGGAACGTCGCGATCGGAAAGTCCGGGTTGACGTGCAGGAAGAACGGCATCGAATGGCGCGGGCGGCCGCTGCGCTCGCCGCTCGGGTTCACGACCCGGTGCGTGGTCGAGGGCAGCACGTGGTTGGTCAGGCGCTGCAGCATGTCGCCGACGTTGCAGACCAGCGTGCCGGGCGCCGGATTGACCTGCAGCCAGCGCCTGCCGCGATCCTGCAACTCGAGCCCGGTTTCTTCCGCGCCGAGCAGCAGCGTGATGACGTTGATGTCCTCGTGGGCGCCCGCGCGCACGCCGGAGGAGCCTTCCTTGACGGGCGGATAGTGGATCACGCGCAGCACGTTGTTGCCCTCGCCCACCTTGTCACTAAATCAGCGGCGCTCGAGGCCCAGGAAGACCGCGATCGCCTCGAGCAGCTTCCGGCCCATGCGGTCGAAGGACTCCCACAACTCGAGCGTCGCACGCCTGAATTCCACGTCGCCTGCCGGCCACACGTTGTCCGGCATCGACGAGCGGTAGCGGTGCCCGGGCGGCAGTTCGCGGCCGCTCTGCCAGAATTCCTTGAGGTCGTGGTGCGTCGCGCCTTTGGCCGTCTCGATGCCGAAGGGGGTATCGCCGCGCGCGCCACCGATGCCGCGGACGTGGTAGCGCAGTTTGGCTTCCTCCGGCTGCGCGAAGAACCGTTTGAAGCGGCCGAGGCAGCCGTCGATCAGCGCCTGCGGCAGTTCATGGTCACTGACCACGGCGAAGCCCCAGCGCTCGAAGCTGCCGGCAAAGTGGCGCACGAAAGCGTCGAAGTCGTGCTTCGCGAGCTGGTAGCTGACGGGAACCATCGTATCCGGCACCGGCCCGCATTATGGCCCATGATGTCGCGGTGGGCGACGCGGGCTGGTTCATCGTCATCAATCCGGCATCCGGCGGCGGCGCGGCGCGACGGTGCTGGCCCGAACTCGCGCGCGTGCTCGAGCGGCACGGCATCGGCTTTCGCGCGGCGGCGACGGCGCACCCGGGACACGCGGTCACACTGGCGCGCGATGCCGTCGAAGCCGGCGCGAGGCGCCTGCTCGCGGTCGGCGGCGACGGCACGATGCACGAACTCGTGAATGGCCTACTTGCGCAGCAGCGCGTACCGCCGTCCGACGTGCAGGTCGCCTGCGCGCCGCAGGGCAGCGGCAACGACTGGGCGCGCACGTTTTCCATGCCACGCGATCCCGCCCGCCTCGCTGCAGCGATGGCCGCAGGCAGGGTGCGGCGCGCCGACCTCGGCCAGGCGACCTGCGCGACGGAGGGCGGCGGCGAACGACGCGTCGCGTTCCACAACGCGGCAGGCGCCGGGCTCGACGCCGCCGTGGTGCGCGCGACATCCGCACGCGGACCCAGGGTGGTCGCCTACGCGATCGCGCTGGTGCGCGCGCTCGCGCGTTTCCGCGCGCCCCGGTTCGTGATCGAGGCGGACGGCGAACGGCGCGAGGCGCGGTTCCTGACCGCGATTGCAGCCATCGGGCCGGACTGCGGCGGCGGCATGCGGCTCGCGCCGGGCGCGCTCGTGGACGACGGCGCCCTCGACCTGGTGACGGTCGCGGACCTCGGGCTCGCACGCGCGATAGCGCTCGCGCCCGGGCTGTGGAGCGGCAAGGCGGCCGCCGATCCCGCGTTCAGCCGGACCCGATGCACGGCCGCCCGCATCGCGGCCACGCCTGACGCCGACGCGGAAGCCGACGGCCAGCTGATCGGCCGCACGCCGCTTGCATTGTGCGTCCTGCCAGGGGCGCTCTCCGCGCTCGACTGCCGGCCCGGCGGTTGACGCGGCCTCAGCGGAACGACTGCAGGATCTTGCCGAGCTTGCCCGCGCCCGGGCACAGCCGCTCGAAGGGCACGGCGTTCAGCGCCACCTCGGCGGTCGCCTGGCGGTCGTGGAAGTCGCCGCGCCTGCGGTCCACGTAGATCAGGCCGGTCACGTATTCGTTGCGCAACGCGCGCTCCTGCACGTAGGCGGCGGCGTGCGCACGGTCGGTCGGGTCGTAGTCCGGGTTGAGCTTGCGCAGCACGACCTGGCTGCCGTCGTGCATCGGTATCGACACGGTCTCACCCGGCGCGTACTGCACGCGGATTTCCTGCCGCGGCGCGATGTAGTCCGCGGCGACCGGCATCTCGCTGTGCTCGCGCACGTAGGCGTAGCTCTTGGTCGAGCCCTCGTGGTCGTTGAAGGTCACGCAGGGCGACAGCACGTCAATGATCGCGAAGCCCTTGTGCGCGAGCCCGGCCTCGATCAGCGGCACCAGCTGCTCCTTGTCGCCGGAGAAGCTGCGCGCGACGAACGTGGCGCCCAGCGCGAGCGCCAGCAGCACCGGGTCGATCGGCTGGTCCTCGTTGGCGACTCCCGTCTTCGACTTCGAGCCGACGTCGGCGGAGGCGGAGAACTGCCCCTTGGTCAGGCCGTACACGCCGTTGTTCTCGAGGATGTAAACCATGTCGACGTTGCGGCGGATCGCGTGCGCCAGCTGGCCGACGCCGATCGAGAGAGAGTCGCCGTCGCCCGACACGCCGATGTAGCGCAGGTGCCGGTTGGCCGCGTTGGCGCCGGTCGCGATCGACGGCATGCGGCCGTGCACGGAGTTGAAGCCGTGCGCGCCGGCCACGAAATACGCCGTGGTCTTCGACGAACAGCCGATGCCTGACAGCTTCACCACGCTCTGCGGCGGCAGCGCGAGCTCGAAGCAGGCCTGCACGATCGCCGCGGTCACCGAGTCGTGGCCGCAGCCGGCGCACAGCGTCGACATGGCGCCCTCGTAGTCGCGCCGGTTCAGGCCGAGCGCGTTCTTCTGCAGGCCCGGGTTCGCGACCTTGGGCTTGGCGATGAAGCTCATGCGGCGACCCCCCGGTCGAGGGCCCGGTTGACGCCCAGGACGACGCTGTCGGCGGACATTGGCAGGCCATTGTAGTGCAGGATCGAACGCAGCTTGGCCTTGTCCACCGCGGTCTCGAGCGTCAACAGTGCCCTGAGCTGCGCGTCGCGGTTCTGCTCGACCACGAATACCGTCTGGTGCGCGGCCAGGAATTCCTCGACCTCGGTGCCGAACGGGAAGCCGCGCACGCGCAGGTAGTCGATGGCAAGGCCGGAACGGCGAAGCTGCGCGAGCGCCTCGCGCACCGGCGCATCGCAGGAGCCCAGGCTCACGATTGCGGCGGCGGAGCCGCGTCCGTCGACCACGGCGGGCGGCACCAGCTTGGCGGCGGTGTGGAACTTGCGCGCGAGGCGGTCGAGCACCTCCTGGTACTCGGCGGAATCCTCGGTGTAGGTGCCAAACTTGCTGTGTCCGGAGCCGCGCGTGAAGTAGGACGCCTTGGGGCTGACTCCGGGCAGCGTGCGGTACGGGATACCGTCGCCGTCCGGGTCCTGGTAGCGCTGGAACTTGGCGAGGCCCTCGACCTGCTCGGGTGTCAGCACCTTGCCGCGGTCGGGGCGCCAGGCGTCGTCCCAGCGGAACTCGGGTGCCATCCAGTCGTTCATGCCGATGTCGAGGTCGAGCAGCACGAACACCGGCGTCTGCAGGCGCTCGGCGAGGTCGAAGGCCTGCACCGCCATGGTGAAGCACTCCTCCGGCGAGTCCGGGAACAGCAGCACGTGGCGCGTGTCGCCGTGGCTCGCGTAGGCGCAGGCCAGCAGGTCGCACTGCTGCGTGCGCGTCGGCATGCCGGTCGAGGGGCCGACGCGCTGCACGTCGAAGATCACCGCCGGCACCTCCGCGTAGTACGCGAGGCCGATGAACTCCTCCATCAGCGAGATGCCCGGCCCCGAGGTCGGCGTGAACGCGCGCGCGCCGTTCCACATCGCGCCGATCACGACGCCGATCGCGGCCAGCTCGTCCTCGGCCTGCACCACGACATAGTCGCGCCGCCCGGTCTCTGGGTCGGTGCGGTGTCGGGCGCAGAAGCCGCGGAAGGCGTCCATCAGCGAGGTCGACGGCGTGATCGGGTACCAGGCGCCAACCGTGGCGCCCGCGTACACGCAGCCGAGCCCGGCCGCCGTGTTGCCGTCGATCATCACGTGCCCGCGGGTCGCGTCCATGCGCTCGACGCGCGTCGCGAGCGGGCAGTCGAAATGCTGCTTGGCGAAGTCATAGCCGATCTGGACCGCTTTCATGTTGGATTCGGCGAGCGCCGGCTTCCTGGCGAAGGCCTCGGCCAGCAGCCCCCGGATCACCTCGAGCTCCACGCCGATCAGCGCCGCGAGCGCACCCGCGTACATGATGTTCTTCATCAGGGTGCGGGCGCGGGCGCCCTCGAAATTCTCGTTGCAGAGCTCCGCGAAGGGCACCCCGCAGGCGCGAATGTCGTCACGCGCGAGCAAACTGCTCCGCGGCCAGGTCGAGTCGTACAGCAGGCAGCCGCCGGGGACGATCTCGCGCACGTCGCGCGCGTAGGTCTCGGCGTTCATCGCGACCATGACGTCCACGCGCCCGCTGCGCGCGCGCCAGCCCTCGCGCGTGACCCGGATCTCGTACCAGGTCGGCAGGCCCTGGATGTTCGAGGGGAAGAAATTCTTGCCTACCACGGGCACGCCCATGCGGAAAATCGCCTTCATCACGAGCGCGTTCGCGCTCGTCGACCCGGAACCGTTGACGTTCGCGAACTTGACGGTGAAGTCGTTTACGCGCGGCGCAGCGCTGGGGTGGCGCTCGGGCATGGGGCCTCGTCTCCGGCGTAGGGTATGTGGATCCAGGACTTCTGCATGTCCCAGGCGTCCGTCGGGCAGCGCTCCGCGCACAGACCGCAGTGCACGCACAAGTCCTCATCCTTGACCATGATGCGCGCGGTCTGCTTGAGGGGCCCGGATACGAACAGCGGCTGGTCGGGGTTGCGGCGCGGCGCCTTCAGGCGCGCCACGACCTCCGCCTCGGCGCCATTCGGCGTGATCGTGAGGCAGTCGGTCGGGCAGATGTCGATGCAGGCGTCGCACTCGATGCAGAGGTCGGCGTGGAACACCGTCTGGATGTCGCAGTTCATGCAGCGGCTGGCCTCCTCGGCCGCGCGCATCGCATCGAACCCGAGTTCGACCTCGATGTTGAGCTTCTTGAACCGCTCCTTGAGGCTGATGTGCGGCATCAGGCGGCGCGTCGCCACGTCGTAGTCATTCTTGTACGACCACTCGTGCATGCCGACCTTGCGGCTCTGCAGGTTGACGCCGCGCGCCATGCGCGCCGTGAGCGACTCGCCACAGCAGTGCTTGTGGACCGAGATCGCGGCCTGGTGTCCGTGCTCGACCGCCCAGATGATGTTCTTCGGGCCGAAGGCGGCATCGCCGCCGAAGAACACGCCGGGGCGCGTCGACTGGTAGGTGACCGGGTCGACTTTCGGCACGTCCCACCGGTCGAACTCGATGCCGAGATCGCGCTCGATCCAGGGAAAGGCGTTCTCCTGCCCGATCGCGAGGATCACGTCGTCGCAGGGAATGAAGACTTCCTCGACTACGCGCTGGCCGGCGATCTCGCCGCCTTTCATGTCGTACTCGAGGCGCTCGAAGGCCATGCCCTTGAGCCTGCCGCCCTCGATCACGAAAGCCCTGGGCGCGTGATTCACCACGATCTCAACGCTTTCTTCCTCCGCGTCCTCGAGCTCCCATTCGGAGGCCTTGAAGAATCCGCGGGGCTTGCGTGCCATCACCTTGACGCTCTTCGCGCCGAGTCGCAGCGAGGTGCGGCAGCAGTCCATCGCGGTGTTGCCGACGCCGATGATCAGCACCCGCTCGCCGATCGAGTCGATGTGCTCGAACGCGACGGATTCCAGCCAGGCGATGCCCACGTGGATGCGGTCGGTGTCCTGGCGGCCCGGGAGGTTGAGTTCCTTGCCGCGCGGCGCTCCGGTGCCCACGAACACGGCGTCGAAGCCGCCGCGCTCCAGCAGTTCGCGCAGGCTCTGTACCGGCGTGCCGAGCCGGAGGTCCGCGCCCATGCCCGTGATGTAGCCGATCTCTTCGTCCAGCACCTGCGCCGGCAGGCGGAATGCCGGGATGTTGGTGCGCATCAGCCCGCCCGGCACTGCGTACTGCTCGAGGATCACGACCTCGTAGCCGAGTGGCACCAGGTCATTCGCGACCGTGAGCGAGGCGGGTCCCGCGCCGATGCAGACGACGCGCTTGCCGTTCCTCTGCGCCGGCGCCTGCGGCAGCCGCGGCGTGATGTCGTCCCGGAGGTCGGCGGCGACCCGCTTCAGGCGGCAGATGGCGACCGGCTTCTCCTCGACGCGGCCGCGCCGGCAGGCGGGCTCGCAGGGCCGGTCGCAGACCCGGCCGAGGATGGCCGGAAACACGTTCGACTCGCGATTCAGCATGTAGGCGTCCGCGTAACGCCCCTGCGCGATCAGGCGGATGTATTCGGGCACGTCGGTATGGGCGGGGCACGCCCACTGGCAGTCGACCACCTTGTGGTAGTAGTCCGGATCGCTCGTATCGGTCGGCTTCATGCCCGTCGCGGTCCCCCGAGGTGCGGCCGATCAGTATACCGGCCGGCCGACGAGCTCCGCGATGCGGGTCGCCGTCTCGAGCGCCCTCAGGCCATCCTCGCCGGACACGACCGGGCGGCGGCCCGCGCGGATGGAGCCGAGGAAGGATTCGATCTCGGCCAGGAGCGCGTCGCCCTGCTCGAAGCTGCGCTCCTCGACCGCGACCGCGGGCATCGCGCCCGGCGCCGTCACGGCCGGCTTGCGCACCGTCGTCAGCAGCTTCTGCTGCAGGTCGATCGAGAGGTAACTGTCGGCCTGAAACACGCGCAGCTTGCGCTCGGTCTTCATACTGATGCGGCTTGCGGTCACGTCCGCGACGCAGCCATTTTCGAAGCGGATGCGGGCGTTGGCGATGTCGATCTCGTCGGTGAATACCGGCGCTCCGATCGCGTCGATCGAGGCGATGCCTGAGCGCACCATGTGCTCGATCAAGTCGATGTCGTGGATCATCAGGTCGAGCACCACGCTGACGTCGGTGCCGCGTGCCTTGAACGGCGCGAGCCGGGTCGACTCGATGAAGCGCGGCAGCGACAACTCGCCCGTGACCGCGACGATCACGGGGTTGAAGCGCTCGAGGTGCCCGACCTGCAGCACGCGCCCGCGCGCGGCGGCCACGGCGATGAGGTCGCGCGCCTGGTCCGCGGTCGCGGTGATCGGCTTTTCGACCAGCACGTGAGCGCCGGCCTTGAGGAAGTCCCGCGCCACCGCATGGTGCCAGGCGGTCGGCGTCGCGACGCTCACCGCGTCCACGCGCCCGAGCAGTTCGCGGTAGTCGGCGTATGCCGGCGCGCGCAATTCCGCCTGCATGCGCGCGCGCGCCTCGGGCGAGGGATCCGCGACGCCGGTGAACTCGCAGCCGGGAATCGCCGCGTACTTCTGGGCATGAAAGCGGCCGAGGTAGCCGGCGCCGACGACGGCGCAGCGCAGAGTGCTCATCGCGACCGAGTATAGCCGCGGCTTGCCGCGCCGCGGCCCCCGGGTCAGACTGCCACGATGGCGAATCGCGATTCCCTCGCCCCCTGGCTGGCGCGGCTGCCGCCTTTTTGGCGCCGCGAGCTCGGCTTGCTCGCACTGCTCGCCGGCTTCGGCTTGCTCGTGATGCCGTTCCTGATCTACGTCGCGGGCTTGCTGACGCTCGGCCCCTACGAGGGTGGGCTGCTCGCCTTCCTCGGTTCGCTGTACCTCGCCTTCTTCACGGCGACGACGACCGCCTGGCTCCTCGTACTCGGGCCCTACCTGATGTTCACAGCGGTGCGCCTGTTGACGCGACCGCTGCGCCGGGACGGCTGAGCCGCCTCAAGCGCCTGCGCGGCTCGCGGCGCTCGCGTCGCGGGCGGCCTTGAATTCGTTGCCCTCGTACCATTCCGGCCAGGTGGCGCCATTCGCGACTCGCGCGCCGACTTCGAACATCAGCCGCAGGTCTTCGACCGAGCCGCTGAGGTCCCAGGACTCCTGGTACTCGTCGTTCGGCTTGTGGTAGCGCTCCGCGTAGTACTGGTCGTACCGCTTGAGGCCAGTGCCCGGCGGCTGGTCGCGCAGGTCGGTGCCCGACTTGAGGTACAGCGCGGGCACGCCCGCTTTGGCGAAGTTGAAGTGGTCGGAGCGGTAGAAATAACCGGCCTCCGCGCGACGGTCCGGCGCGAGCACCCGTCCCTGCCCCTTCGCCGCGGTGGCCAGCAGGTCCTCGAGTTGGCTCGCGCCGAAGCCGATCACCTCGATGTCCTGCGCGCGCCCGAACGGGATGAGGGCGTCGATGTTGATCACGGCCGCGGTCTGCTCGAGCGGAACCAGCGGGTGCTTCGCGTAATGCTCGGAGCCGATCAGGCCCGATTCCTCGGCCGTGACCGCGAGAAACAGGATCGAACGCGACGGCCCCGGCCGCAGCTCGCGGAAGGCGCGCGCGATGGTGAGGATCGCGGCGACGCCGGTGGCGTTGTCCACGGCGCCGTTGTAGATGCGGTCGCCCGCGCCCGATTCGGCGACGCCGAGATGGTCCCAGTGCGCCATGTAGACCACGTATTCGTCGGGCTGCTCCTTGCCGGGCATGACGGCGGCGAGGTTCGGCGAGCGCTTGCGGCGGATCGTGTTGCGCACCCCGCCGTCCGCGGTCAGGCCGAGCGGCACCGGCTTGAAGCCGCGCCGCACCGCTCGGGACGAGAGCGCATCCAGGTCCTGGCCCGCGATCTCCATCAGCTGGCGCGCGCGGCCCCGGGTGATCCAGCCCTCGAGTGCCGAGCGGTTCGCATTGCCGTCGGCCGCTTCCGGGAAGAACTGCGGGCCGGTCCAGCCGTTCTGCACCACGGTCCAGTCATAGGCCGCCGGCGCCGTGTCGTGGACGATGAGCGCCGCGGCCGCGCCCTGGCGCGCGGCCTCCTCGAACTTGTAGGTCCAGCGTCCGTGGTAGGTCATCGCCTTGCCGCGGAAAAGCGCCTCGTCGCCGGTCACGAAACCCGGGTCGTTGACCAGGATGATGGCGGTCTTGCCGCGCATGTCGATCCCGTCGTAGTCGTTCCAGCCGAACTCGGGTGCGACGATGCCGTAGCCGACGAACACGACCTCACTGTCCTTGATCGAGGACTCGGGCTGCACGCGGCGTGTGCCGATCACCATGTCGCTGCCGTAGGTGAGCGACATGCCGCCCCCGCCCCGGTGGAAGGACAGGTGCGGCTCGGAGGCGGTGATCTCGACCAGCGGCACCTCCTGCCGGAAGCTGCCGCCCTTGGCTGGTTGCAGCGCGAGTTCGAGGAACTGTTCCTCCAGGTACTCGACCACGCGCTCCTCGCCCGGCGTTCCGGGCGCGCGTCCCTGCATGTCGTCGGCCGCGAGCGCTGCGATGGTGGCGCGGTAGGACGGCTCATCGATCGCGGTGGCAGCCCGCTCGAGCGCCTCGTCGGCGGCGTTGCAGGCGGCGAGCGCAAGGGTCGTGGCGCCGGCCGCGGCCAGAGCCCGAAAACGGTCGAAATGCATCGTGATATCTCCTTGATCCGGAAACCCGGTGTCAGTCGCGGGGCCAGTAGTACAGGACGACCAGGGCGAGCGCGAGCCACATCGCGCCCTGCGCGACCCAGCGCCACGGCCTTTGCCGCTGCAGCCCTACGAAAGCGGCTGCGGCCGCGCCGGCCAGCAGCGCAAATAACCCCGCCGCGGCGAGCAGTGCCGGGTATTCGGCGCCCAGTGCGGGCCGGCCGCCCGCGGTCAGCGCGAATATGACAAGCACCATGGCAAGCACCACGGCGATCGAGGCCGCGGACCCCAGCACGACGCCGGTCAGGAAGCCGAGCGGACCCATCCGGGAACGACTCCTGTTCGGGCGTGACGCGGGCACTTGAACCAGCCGCCCGCCGCCCCTAGCCTGTACGCATGATCGCGGCCCGGCCCGGGCCGCGCGTCGGAGTGTAACAGCCGATGACCGCGTGGTCGGGATCGCCGATGACCCATAAGCTGCGCCTGCTGCTGCTGGCGCTGGCGGCCGCCCTGGTGCTCGCGATCACGGGCGCGGGCCAGGCGCGCGCGCCGCTGGCTCCCGCGCTTGCGGCCTCCGGCGACCTGACGCCAAGCGAGCGCCACCGCCGCGTCATGCGCCTGGTGTCGGAGGTCGTGGAGCGCCAGCACTACCGCCAGACGGCGCTCGACGACGAGATGTCGTCGCAGATCTACGAGCGCTACCTCGAGGCGCTCGACGGCGGCAGGAGTTACCTGCTCGCCTCCGACATCGCCGAATTCGAGCGCCTGCGCTACCGCCTGGACGACGCCATCAAGGACGCCGACGCCGGGCCCGCGTTCGAGATATTCGCGCGCTACCGTGAGCGCAACCGCGAGGTGCTGGCGAACGCGATGGCGCTCCTGGACGTGGTACCCGACTTCGAGCTGGATGAGTCGTTCCGCTTCGACCGCAGCGAGGAAGGCTGGCCTGCATCCGCCGACCTGCGCCGCGAGCTCTGGCGCAAGCGAGTCAAGAACGATGGCTTGTCGCTGCTGCTCGCCGGCAAGACCTGGCCGGAGGCCGCCGACATCCTGCGCAAACGCTACGAACGGGTCGCCAAGCGGATCGAGCAGATCACGGCCGACGACGTGTTCGAGACCTTCATGAACGCGTATTCGCACGTCTACGACCCGCATTCGAACTACCTGTCGCCGCGCAATTCCGAGGAATACAACATCGCGATGAGCCTGTCCTACGAGGGCATCGGCGCGTCGCTGCAGCTCGTGGACGACCACGTCACGATCATGAACGTACTGCCGGGCGGGGCCGCGGCGGCGTCCACCGATATCAAGGTCGGCGACCGCATCACTGCGGTCGGCCAGGGCGAGGACGGTCCCCTGACGGACGTGGTCGGCTGGCGGCTCGACGACGTGGTGCAGCTGATCCGCGGCCCGGTGGACTCGGTCGTGCGCCTGCAGATCCTCCCGGCCGGCGCGAATCCCGGCGCTCAGGAATCCCGGATTGCGCTCCGGCGCTCGAAGATCACGCTGGAGGCGCAGGCCGCGCAGAAGGAGGTGCACACGATCAGGCGCGGCGACCGCGAACTCAAGGTCGGCGTGGTCTCGGTGCCCTCTTTCTACCAGGACTTCCAGGCGCGTGTGGCCGGCGAGCCGGAATACCGCAGCACCACGCGCGACGTGCGCCGACTGGTCGAGGAGCTGCGCAGGGAGGGCATCGACTCGCTGGTCATCGACCTGCGGGACAACGGCGGCGGCCACCTGTCCGAGGCGACGAGCCTTGTCGGCCTCTTCGTCGAACGCGGCCCGGTGGTCCAGCTGCGCGAGACCGGCGGCCGCATCGAGGTGCTCGACGACCCGGAACCGGGCGTGGCCTGGAACGGGCCGCTGGTGGTGCTCGTGAATCGTGCGAGCGCCTCCGCCTCCGAGATCTTCGCCGGCGCGATCCAGGACTACCAGCGCGGGCTGGTCGTCGGCCAGCAGACTTACGGCAAGGGCTCGGTGCAGAACCTCTACCCGCTCGACCGCTATGCGCTGGGGCCCAAGGCGGGCTTCGGACAGCTGACCGTGACGATTGGCAAGTATTACCGCGTGACCGGCGACAGCACACAGCACCGCGGCGTCGAACCGGACATCGCGCTGCCGTCGCTGCTCTCCCCCGAGGACGTCGGCGAGAGCACACGCGACAGCGCGCTGCCCTGGGACCGCATCAACGCGGCCCGCTTCACGCCCGAGGACGCGGAAACCGCGGTGGTCGCGCTGGTATCGCGCGTGCACGAGGCCCGCATCGCCAACAATCCCGATTTCATCGCGCTGATGGGCGACGTCGAGGCGCTCGAGCGCCTGCGCAGCCAGCGTGAAATCTCGCTCAATCTCGAGCGGCGCCGGGCCGAGCGCGATGCCATCGACGGCGAGCGCCTGGCGCGTGAGAATGCGCGCCGCGCGGCGCGGGGACTCGACCCGCTCGCGGATGTCGGCGCGCTCGATGGCGCCGAGGCGCCGGATGCGGTGCTCGACGAGGCGGTCGAGATCGCCGCCGATGTGGTCGTGTTGCCCAGGCAGTCCGATCCCGCACGCTTCGGCTGACCTGAACTCCGCCGACTGGTAGATACTCTCGTAAATTCAGTTGTTTACGTAATCTACCGTTCCTTTGGTGTTATACTTGACTACAACACTATGGGACCGTAACATAGGTCTTAGTTGACCGGCAGGAGCCCGCCCGTGACCCGCAGCAAAGTTCAAAGCGCCTTGTTCTCCACCCGTTTGACCCGGTTCGCGCTCACCGCACTCCTGCTGGCAGCGGGCATCGCGCTCGCCGCCTGCGGCAAGGCCAACGGCGATGCCGCCGGCAAGGACGGCAAGGACGCCAAGGACGAGGTGCCCGCCGTGCCGGTCGAGGTCGCCGCGACGCGACGCGCCGAGATGGCCGCGGTGTACACCGGCACCGCGCCGATCGAGTCGGACCGCAAGGCCTTCGTGATGCCGAAGGTCAAGGGCGAGATCCGCGCGGTGCTCGCCGACGAGGGACAGCACGTGCGAGAGGGCCAGGTGCTGGCGCGCCTGGATGGCGACCAGCTGCGCCTCGAGGTCGCGCTGAACGAGGCGACTTTCCGCAAGCTCGAGCGCGACTATGCGCGCAACACCGAGCTGCAGGCCAAGGGCCTGATCAGCGCGGTCTCGATCGACAACCTCAAGTACGAACTCGAGGCCGCCGAGGCCAGCTGGGAGCTCGCGCGCCTGCAGCTCTCGTACACCGACATCCGCTCGCCGATCGCAGGCACGGTCACGCAGCGGCTTGACGTGGTCAAAGTCGGCAATACCGTCACGCCGGTCGGCGGCGCGATCGAGAGCGCGGACTCGTCGCTGTTCGTGGTCGAGGACCTCGACACGCTGATCCTGCGCGTGAACGTGCCGGAGCGCGAACTGGCGAAGCTCTCGGTCGGTCAGCCCGCCGAGCTCTCGTTCGACGCGGTTCCGGGCCGCAGCTTCGCCGGCAAGATTGCGCTGATCAGCCCCTACATCGACGCGCAGACCGCGACCTTCCCGGTGCGCATCCGCGTGACCGAGACCGGCGGGCTGCTGCGCCCCGGCATGTTCGCGCGCGTCGCGATCATCTACGAGCGCAAGCCCGATGCGCTGCAGATCCCGCGCACCGCGCTCCTGGACGGCGACGGGCCGCCCAAGGTATTCGTGGTCAAGGACGGCAAGGCCGCGGAGCGCGCAGTGCAGCTCGGCCTGTCGAATGGCGCCATGATCGAGGTCGTCGAAGGCCTCCAGGACGGCGAGCAGGTCGTGGTCGTCGGCCACGGCGCGGTCAAGCCCGGCGCCGCGGTCAGGATCGTCAACACGCCCGCCCGCCCGGCGGCCCGCCAGCAGCCCGCGCCCGCGGCCGGCTGATCCCGGCAGGCCACCATGCAGGTCGTCGAATTCGCCACGCGGCGGCGCGTCACCATCCTGATGGTGACCGTCGCGATCGTCCTGTTCGGTTTCGTGTCGCTGTCGCGCCTGAAGCTGAACCTGCTGCCCGACCTCTCCTACCCGACGCTGACGGTGCGTACCGACCTGCCGGGTGCGGCGCCGCTCGAACTCGAGACCCTGATCGCGCGCCCGATCGAGGAGTCCGTCGGCATCATCAGAAACGTCCGCGAAGTGCGCTCGGTGTCGCGCGCCGGCCAGGCGGACGTGATCCTCGAGTTCGCCTGGGGCACGGACATGGACCTCGCGGGCATCGACGTCCGCGAAAAGATCGACCTGCTCCAGCTCCCGATCGAGGCGAGCCGGCCGATCATGCTGCGCTTCGACCCGTCAACCGAGCCGGTGATGCGCTACGCGTTCGTGGACACGGACGAGTTCTCGAAATCGAACAGCTCGGAGTCCGGCGGCGTCGAACGCCTGAAGAGCCTGCGCCGCTTCGCGGACGACCGGCTGAAGCCCGACCTCGAATCCGTGGACGGTTCTGCCGCGGTCAAGATCAGCGGCGGCTACGAGGACGAGATCCAGATCTTCGTGGACCAGGACAAGCTCGCGCAGCTCAACCTGTCGATCGAGAGCATCGCGCAGCGCCTGCGGGAGGAGAACGTCAACCTCTCGGGCGGCCGGCTCGAACAGGGCACGCAGCGCTTCCTGGTGCGCACGCTGAACGAGTTCGCCTCGGTGCAGCAGATGGCGGACGCGATCATCGCGACCGTCGACGGCAAGGCCGTGTACCTGCGGGACGTCGCCGCGGTCACCAGCGGATACAAGGACCGCGAGGCCATCACCCGCGTCGGCGGCCGGGAATCGGTCGAGCTCGCGATCTACAAGGAAGGCGATGCGAACACCGTTCAGCTCGCCTCCGGCACCCGCACGCGCATCGAGGAACTCGGCAAATCCCTGCCGCCGGGCAGCGAGCTGGTCCTCGTGTACGACCAGTCGAAGTTCATTTCGTCGGCGATCGGCGAAGTCCGTGAGGCCGCGCTGATCGGCGGCGTGCTCGCGATCCTCGTGCTCTACCTCTTCCTCCGCGACGCGCGCGCCACGTTCATCACCGGGCTCGCGATCCCGGTGTCGGTCATCGGCACCTTCGTCGCGATGTACATGTTCGACCTGTCGCTCAACATCATGTCGCTCGGCGGCATCGCGCTTGCGGTCGGCATGCTGGTCGACAATGCGGTGGTCGTGCTGGAGAACATCGTCCGCCACCGCGAGGAAGGCCGCTCCCGGGTCGAGGCTGCCCGCCTCGGCACCAGCGAGGTCGGTACTGCGATCACGGCGGCGACGCTGACGTCGGTCGCGGTGTTCTTTCCGATGGTGTTCATCACCGGCATCGCCGGGCAGCTGTTCCGCGACCAGGCGCTGACCGTCAGCTTCTCGCTGCTGTTCTCGCTGATAGTCGCGATGACGCTCGTGCCGATGCTCGCGGCCGGCAAGCCGGAGTACGAGGTGCCCGAACCGGAGCGCCAGCCGGGACCGGTCGGCCGCGCGATCGGTCGCGTGCTGTACGCCAAGGGCTGGGTTTCGGACCGGGTCTCGAACGGCATGTCCTGGCTGCTGGGCTGGGCCGCCAGGCCCACGCAGGCCGGCTTCAATGCGGTAGCGAATGCCTACCTGCCGGCACTGCGCTGGTCGCTCGAGAATCGCGGCCGCGTCGTGCTGATCTCGCTCGCGGTGCTGCTCGTCACCGCCGCCCTGGTGCCGCGCCTCGGCCAGGAGCTAATCCCGCAGCTTTCGCAGGGCGAGTTCATTGCAGACATCCGGCTCGCGCCCGGCACGCCGCTCGAACAGACCGATCGCGCGATGGCCGCGGCCCAGGCGGACGCGATGGCGCTCGACCAGATCGCGACCTCCTACGCGGTCACCGGTACCGGCAACCGCCTCGACGCGAGCCCGACCGATGCCGGCGAGAACACCGGACGGCTGTCAGTGACGCTGAAGCCCGGCACCGACCCGGCCGCGGAAGCGGAGGCCATGGAGGCGCTGCGCCGGAAATTCGATGAACTCGCGGGCGTGCAATACCAGTTCAGCCGTCCCGCGCTCTTCACGTTTGCCTCGCCGCTCGAGGTCACGATCACCGGCTACGACCTCGACCGCCTGCGCCAGGTCGCCGAGCAGGTGCGTCTCGGCATGCAGGCAAGCGCCACGTTCAGCGACATCAAGTCCACGGTCGAGACCGGCAACCCCGAGATCCAGATCGTCATCGACCAGGAGCGCGCGGACCAGCTCGGCATCACGGTGCGCGA
>JBQTKI010000056.1:0-1760 GCA_052386275.1 Gammaproteobacteria bacterium | reverse complement strand
GTTACTTGACAAGTCAATTATTTAGGTCTGTACTGCGCGGCCTCATGGAAGCGCGTGCATGAAGCGCATCGTGTGCCTGGGCGGGGGCCCCGCGGGACTCTACGCCGCCATCCTCTACCGCAAGGCGCTGCCGCGCGCCCGGGTCGAGGTGTACGAGCGCAACCGCCCGGACGACACTTTCGGCTGGGGCGTGGTGTTCTCGGACCGGACCATGGACGGTTTCCGCGCGGCGGACGCCCCCTCGCATGCGGCGATCACCGGCGGCTTCCACCATTGGGACGACATCGACGTCCACTACCGCGGCACGGTCACGACCACGACTGGCCACGGCTTCTGCGGCATCGAGAGGAAGCGCCTGCTGCAGATCCTGCAGGAGCGCGGCGCCGAACTCGGCGTGCAGCACAGGTTCCAGCACGAAGTCGAGGACGATGCGGCCTTCGCGGATGCCGGCCTCGTCGTCGCCGCCGACGGCGTCAACAGCCGCATGCGCAAGCGCCATGAGGCCGTGTTTCAGCCCGACCTCGACACGCGCGAATGCCGCTACATCTGGCTCGGCACCAGGCAGCCGTTTCCCGCATTCACTTTCGCGTTCGAGGAGACAGGGCACGGCTGGTTCCAGGTCCACGCCTACCAGTTCAGCCGGGACCTCTCGACCGTGATCGTCGAGACGCGCGAGGAGACCTGGCGCGCGGCCGGTCTCGACCACGCGGATACCGCGCAGTCCATCGCCTTCTGCGAGACGCTGTTCGCGAAGAATCTCGGCGGTCACCGGCTCATGAGCAATGCCGCGCACCTGCGCGGTTCCGCCTGGCTCAACTTCCAGCGCGTGCTGTGCAAGCGCTGGTACCACGGGCGGCTCGTGTTGATCGGCGATGCCGCGCATACGGCGCATTTCTCGATCGGTTCCGGCACCAAGCTCGCCATGGAAGATGCGATCGCCCTCGTCGCGCGTACGGCGGGCGCACCGGACATCCCGCAGGCGCTCGCCGCCTACCAGGAGGAGCGCGAGACCGAGGCGCTGCGCCTGCAAAGCGCGGCGCGCAACCGCATGCGCTGGTTCGAGAGCGTCGCGCGCTACACGCGCCTGCCGCCCTGGCGGTTCACCTACAGCCTGCTGACCGGCAGCCAGCGCATCGGGCATGCGAACCTCCGGCTGCGCGATCCCGGCTTCGTCGCGACAGTGGAGGCGGAACTCGCACGCGCGGCGCGCGCACCCTCGCCGCGCCCGCCGATGTTCCTGCCGTTCGAGTCGCGCGGCATGAGGCTCGAGAATCGCGTCGTGGTATCGCCGATGGCGCAGTACTCGGCCGTGGACGGCATGCCGAATGACTGGCACCTCGTGCACCTCGGGGCGCGCGCGGCGGGCGGGGCGGGGCTCCTGTTCACCGAGATGACCTGCGTGTCGCCGATCGGGCGCATCTCGCCCGGCTGCACCGGGCTCTGGAACTCGGCGCAACGCGAGCCCTGGCGGCGCATCGTGGATTTCGTGCATGCGGAGAGCCGCGCGAAATTCTGCATGCAACTCGGCCATTCCGGGCGCAAGGGCTCGACCCAGCTCGGCTGGGAGCGCGACGATCATCCGCTGCCCGCCGGCAACTGGGAGACGATCGCGCCTTCGTCGCTGCCCTACCTTGACGGCATCAGCGCGCCGCCGCGCGAGATGACACGGGCCGACATGGACGAGGTGCTCGCGCAGTTCGTGGCCAGCGCCCGCTTCGCAGCGGACGCCGGATTCGACATGCTGGAACTGCACATGGCGC
>JBQTKI010000055.1:0-18124 GCA_052386275.1 Gammaproteobacteria bacterium | reverse complement strand
GGACATGCTGAAGCTCGGCCGGCGGCTGTAGCCCGGCGCGCCCACGGCAGACGTCGATCACGGCCCGAATCCAGGGCGCGTTTCGCACTTCGACAAGCAGGGCCTGCTCGACCTCGCGAGCGGCCTCGGCCGCGGCGTCGAGACGCCGGCCGACCAGAACGCCTGGGCGAAGCTGGCGGAGTCGCTCGGCGTGACGCTGATCCAGGTGTCCGAGCGCGACACGCAGGCGACCGACCGCCCGAAGCGGCCGAACGAGTTCGTCAACACCTGGTCCATCGACGGCTTCGTGGATGAGCTGATGCAGCCGTCGGAACTGTCGCTCGGCACCGCCGAGCCCGGCAAGCCGCCGGGCTCGCACTGGCACCGGCCGCGCTGCGGCTCCGTTTACCTGCACCGCCCGGGCGGCGCGACCTTCGCGCGCAGCTGGCTGCCCTCCTCCGGCGGCTATCAGGGTCTGCTGATGACCCACGACGAGGTGTTTTCGATCGCGGACTACCTGACGCTGCGGCAGGGCGCGAAGACCGAGTACCGCCCCACCGTCATGTTCGTCTACCATCCCTGCGACGACGCGATGCTGTCTGCGCTCGAGCTCGAGGGTCGCGGCTGGATGCCACAGCCGGTGCGCCGGATCATCCGCGCCGAGATCGTCACCGGCATGGACGAACTCGGCGTGCTGATCGCGGGCCATGCCAAGAATGCCTACTGGTTCGGTTCGCAGCTCTCGATCTCGGAGGCTCGCCGCCACGTGCCCTACACCAACGCCACCTGCCTGCAGGTGGCGGCCGGCGCGCTCGGCGCCGCGATCTGGGCGATCCGCCATCCGCGCGAGGGACTGCGCGAGGCCGACGACCTGGATTTCCGCGAGGTGATCGAGATCGCTCGCCCCTACCTCGGCTCGCTGGTCGGCGCCTACACGGACTGGTCGCCGTTGCAGGGCCGCGGAGAACTGTTCAACGAGAAGCTCGTGCCGGAGCAGCCCTGGCTGCTGCAGAACGTGCGGGCGCGGCAATGGAGTTGACCATGACGCGATGGTTCGTTGGACTCGGATTGGCCCTCGTGGTGCTCGCCACGACGGCCGCGGAGGCGCCGAAGCGGCCGATCACGCACGAGGACGTATGGCTCATGCAGCGCGTCGGCGCGCCCGAGCTCTCGCCCGACGGCCGTTGGGTGGTGGTGTCCGTGTCACAGCCGGCCTACGAGGAGGACCGCAAGTCGAGCGACCTGTGGCTCGTTCCGGCGGACGGCAGCGCGCCTCCCAGGCAGATCACGTTCACCACGGGCAGCGAGTCGAATCCGTCGTGGAGCCCGGACTCGAAGCGCATCGCATTCGCCGCCAAGCGCGAGGGCCAGGAGGAGACGCAGATCCACGTGCTCGACGTCGCGGGTGGCGGCGAGGCCCGGCGTGTGACCGACGTCGCAACCGGCGCCGCGCGGCCGCTGTGGCGGCCGGACGGCCTGGCCATCCTGTTCACCAGCATGGTCTGGCCGGGCGCCGGCGACGAGGATGCCAACCGCAAGGTCATCGCCGACCGCAAGGCGCGCAAGTACAACGCCCGCGCCTACGAGAGCTTCCCGATCCGGCACTGGGACCGCTGGCTCGACGAGCGCCGTCCGACCCTGATGCTGCAGCCGCTCGAGGACGGCGCACGGGCGCGCGATCTGCTCGCAGGCACCGCGCTGGTGCGCGGCAGTGGCTACGGCGGAAGCCTCGGCAACGAAGCTGAGACGCTTCCGGCGGCCTGGTCACCGGACGGCAGCGCGATCGTGTTCGCGGCGACCGTGGGGCGCGACCAGGCAGCGCGTGCGGAAGTGCAGCAGTCCCTGTTCGTGATACCCGCGAGCGGCGGCGAGCCGCGGCGGATCACCGGCGAAGAAGCAAGCTATGCCGACCCGCAGTTCGCGCCGGACGGCTCCGCACTCTACGCGCGCCAGACGCCGCGCACCCGCTTCGTGCACAACGACGAGCGGCTGGTGCGCTTCGACTGGGCGGATGCTTCGCCACGCCCGGTCGCCTTCGACTTCCATCGCCCGGTCGAGGCTTTCCGCGTCGCGCCCGGCGGCGAGCGCATCTTCCTGCTCGCGGGCGACGAGGGCCACGACCGGCTCTTTGCCGTGCCGGCAGCGGGCGGGGCCGCGCAGGAACTCGCGCGTCCCGACGCCGGCAGCCTCGGCGCACCGTCGGTGGAAGGCGGCGAGGACGCGCCCGTCGTCATTGCGAACTGGGGCAGCGCCGTGAGCCCGCCGGAGGTACACCGCATCGACCCCGCAACCGGCGCGCGCACCGCGTTGAGCGCCTTCAACGCGGCGCGCGTGGCCGAAATCGACTGGCAGCCCGTCCAGGAATTCTGGTTCACGTCGAAGCGCGGCCGGCGCATCCACAATTTGGTCGCGCTGCCGCCCGGATTCGACCCGTCGCGCCGGTACCCGCTCTTCGTGCTGATCCACGGCGGGCCGCACCTGATGTACAAGGACGAGTTCTTCATCCGCTGGAATTACCACCTGCTGGCACAGCCCGGCTACGTGGTGCTGATGACAAACTACTCCGGCTCGACCGGCTTCGGCGAGGATTTCGCGCAGGCGATCCAAGGCGATCCGCTCGAGGGACCTGCCGCCGAAATCAACCAGGCCGCCGACGAGGCGATCCGCCGCTACCCGTTCATCGACGCCTCGCGCCAGGCTGCGGGCGGCGCCAGCTACGGCGGCCACCTCACCAACTGGCTCGCGGTGTCGACCGACCGCTATCGCGCACTCGTCAGTCACGCCGGCCTCTACGACCTCAAGACCCAATGGACCACGAGCGACATCGCGTACTCGCGGGAACGCAGTCTCGGCGGGCCGCCCTGGGAGGACCGGCCGGTGTGGCGCCGCCAGAGCCCGTTCTGGCACTCGAAGAAGCTCCGGACCCCGATCCTCGTGACCTTCGGCGAGAAGGATTTCCGCGTCCCGTACAACAACGGGCTCGAATTCTGGACCATCCTGCAGCGTCAGGACGTCGAAAGCCGCCTAGTGATCTTTCCCGACGAGAACCACTGGATCCTCAAGGGCGAGAACAGCCGCTACTTCTACCAGGAGGTTCATGGCTGGCTGGCGCGGCACCTGGGGTCGCCATGATCGACCCGCTCGCGCTCGCGAAGCTCCTGGGAACGACGCCGACCGCAATCGCGGAATTGATGAACTCGGTGCCCACCAAGCCGGCGGACCTGCGCCGTCTCGCGCGCCGTCTCGGCATCGATTACGAGTCGCTGCGCACCTTCACCGACGATGCGCTCGCCCCGCTCACCGGGCTCGACGACGAGACGCAGCTGATGATCAGGTTGTGGCAGAAGCTCGACGCGAAGCGCCGCGCGACCGTGCTTGCCCTGCTCGCCGACATGACCGCCGCGCGCGGCAAGCGGGTGCCGAAAAAGAATAAATAGGGACAGGTACACATTTCCCGTCGCGCGCACGCGATCGCGCACATCGCCCGAAATGTGTACCTGTCCCTGTTTAGGGCAGCTGGATGCCGCCCTTGCCGCCCATGCCCTTGAGCGCCGCGGATCCGGCCTCGGGGATCACGATGGACGAGGCGGCCTGGCGGCGCAGTTCCTGCAGTTCGCGCGCTGCGTCCTCGATCGCCTGCTGCGCCGCAGGCCCGAAATGCGCGACCGCTTCGGCGAGGTCCTTCGCGTCGAGTTCGAACGAGAGCGGCAGCGAGCCCATCGGAGTCATGACGGTCGCCTGGCCGATGAAGATCACCGGCCGCGACGGATCCTCGCCGCCGTCGGCGCGAACCGGCGTCAGCCGGCGCACGGTGCCGACGCGCTGGTCGGTGAAGACGTCCTCGCGATAGAGTCCGGCCGCATTCATCTGCGGCTCGCCGGGGCGCTCATTGCTCATGCACGGATTTTAGCCGATTCAGCGCGCCACCGCGAAGTCGCGGTTCGCCGCGTCCCACACCGGCGAGGCCGCGATCGCGGGCAGCACCTGCTCGACATCCGCGACCACGGTCCACATGCGGTCGTGGCGCGAATCCATGAATCGGCCGTCGATCGCCGCGGAGAGCTGCGCCAGCAGCGGGTCGTAGTAACCGCCGATGTTGACGATCACGATCGGCCCGAGGAACAGCCCGAGCCGCTTCAGGGTGATCGCCTCGAACAGTTCCTCGAGCGTCCCGGTGCCGCCCGCGAGCGCGACCACCGCGGAGGCGCGTGTCAGCATCTCGTGCTTGCGCGTGCGCATGTCCTCGACCACGTGCAGCTCGGACAGGTCGTCGTTGCCCCATTCGAGGTCGATCATGAATTTCGGGATCACGCCGACGACCCGTCCCCCCGCCGCCAGCGCGCCCTCCGCGAGCGCGCCCATCGAGCCCGAGCGCCCGCCGCCGTAGATCACCGTGCAGCCCGCGGCGGCGAGCAGCGCGCCCAGGCGCCGCGCAGCCTCGTGGTACTGCGGCGCGCAGGCGGCGCTCGAGGCGCAATACACGCAAACGCTGCAGTGCGTTCCGGTCGGCGCCATGAACTCCCCTCTCGCCGCCCTGCCCCCGTTCAGCCGGTTGCCTGCAGACCGAGTGCGATCGCCGACACGCTCGTGAGCAGCGCGTCAAACAGCGCGCGGTCCTCGCGATTGCCCGCACGCCAGCGTCGCAGCAGGTCCACCTGCATCAGGTGCACCGGGTCGAGATAGGGCGCACGCAGGGTCGTCGAGCGTTGCATCTGCGGGCGGCTGTCGAGCAGGTCGACCTCTCCCTTGATCCACTTGATCCAGTGCGCGGCGAGCGCGTGCTCGCGCCGGATCTCCGCCGCGATTGCCGCCGGATCCGCGGTCGCGAGACCGTCGTAGTACGCGGCAATCTCGAGGTCGGCGCGCACCAGGTCCATCTCGACGTCGTCCAGCAGGTTTGCGAAGAACGGCCATGCTGCCCATGCCCGGGCCAGGCTCGCGGCACCGTGCTCGCGTGCCGCGGCTTCGAGGCCGGTGCCGAGCCCGTACCAGCCGGGCAGCGCATAGCGGCATTGCATCCAGGCGTACACCCAGGGCACCGTGCGCAGGCCCTCGATGCCGGCGCCCTCGCGGTGCGCGGAACGGCCGCCGATCTGGATGCGCTCGATCACGTCGATCGGCGTCACGTCGTGGAAGAACCGGGCGAAGTCCGCGCGCTCGTACACCAGCGCCCGATAGTGCGCGCGACTCGCCGCAGCGACCGTACGCATGAACGATTGCAGCTCAAGCGCCGCGTCCGGCGCCAATGGCGACTCGAAGCGGTCCAGCAGCACCGCGTACACCGCCTTCTCGAAGGTGCGCAAGGCGATGCGGCGCAGTCCGTAACTGTTGCTGATCCCCTCCCCCTGCTCGGTCGCGCGCAGGCGCCCCTGCGTGGCGCCGGGCGGCGCGCTCTGCACCAGCCGGTCGAGCGGCCCGCCGCCACGGGCCGTGGTGCCGCCGCGCCCGTAGAACAGCGTGAGGTCCGTGCCGGCCGCGGCCGCCGCCATTACCAGCTCCGCCTGCGCTTCGTAGATCGCGTGGCGCGAGGCCGCGATGCCGACCGCCTTGTTGCTCTCGGAGAAGCCGACCAGGACGGTCTGGCGGCCGCCGCGCGCCGCCAGATGCCGCCGATAGCCCGGCTCCACGAGCAGCGCCGAGAGCACGGTGCCTGCGCCCTCGAGCGCGGCCGGGCTCTCGAGCACCGGGACCACGTCGAGCGGCACTTCGCCGCTGTCGCGATCCGTGATGTTTGCCCATCGCGCGAGCAGCAGCACCGACAGCACGTCGTCGGCGGCCTCGGTGCCGCTCACGACATAGTCGCCGACCGCGCGCCCGCCGTAGCGGTAGCGGCCCTGCATCATCGCCTCGAACACCGCGAGCGTCCGCCGGCCTACCGCGTCAAAGGTGCCGGCCGGCCCCAGGTCGCGCGACAGCGACTCGCACAGGACCCGGGTGCGCATCGAGGACTTGGTGCCAAACCAGTCCGTGCGCGCGAGGCCCTGGCGCACCACGCCGCGGTGCACCGCGGCGTGCTGGCGCACGTCGAGCGTCGCGAGGTGGAAGCCGAAGGTCCGCGCGCGGCACAGCAGCCGCTCGACCGGGAACTGCCCGGCGTGGCGGCCGTGGTTCGACGCCAGGCTCCCCGCGATCAGCTCGATGTCGCCGACGAACTGCTCTGCGGATTCGTAGTGATTCGGCCGCCCGTCGTAGGTCGTGCGCAGCCTCTCGGCCACCTGCGCCAGGAAGATGCGGTAAGGCATGCGGTCATGGCGGCTGGAAGCCGCTTCGCGCGCCTTCGGCAGCAGGATGTCGTACTCCGCGATGCGCGCCTCGAGCTCCCGGCTCACTCCCACCCGGCCCGCACTCTGCGACAGCTGCTGAGCGAGGCGCCTGCACTCCTCGAAGTAGAGCGAGATCACGCGCTGCTGCTGCCGGTGCAGCGTTTCGCGGATCGACTTGGCGTGGACCTCGGTGTTGCCGTCCATGTCGCCGCCGACCCAGCTGCCGAAGCGCAGGAAGGGCGGCACGGCCGCGGGTTCGGCCGGCGTGCCGAACACGGTGTGCATCCACTGGGCGATTTCCTCGTACAGCGCGGGCACCACGCGGTAGATCACCTCGGCCAGGTAGAACAGCACGTGTTCGCGCTCGTCGGCGACCGTGAGCCGCTCGTGCGGGTGCGCTTCGGTCTGCCATCCGGCGGTGGCCTCCATGCGGATGCGCTCCCAGGCGGCGCGCCGTTCGGCCGGCGTCAGCGTCGGATCGAGGCGCTCGATCATGAGATCCGCGATCTGCTGGTTCTTGCGCAGCATGGTGCGGCGCATGGATTCGGTCGGGTGCGCGATGAACACCGGGTAGATGGTCACCTCGCGCAGCAGGTCGAGGACCCGGTTCGCATCGAGCCCGGCCGCCTTGAGCCGGTACAGGCAGTCGCCGATGCCGCCCGGCTGCGGACGGTCGCTGCCCGACAGGTACTCGCGCCGCCGCCGCACCCGGTGCACGCGCTCCGCGAGGTTCACGACCTCGAACCACTTGCTGAAGGCGCGTATCAGGTCGCGCGCCTCGTCCGCCTTGCGGTCCGCCGCGCGCACTGCGAGTTCGATGGCCGATTCCGGAACGCCCTCGCGCCGGCGGATGGCCGCCACGCGGTCGCCCTCCACGAGGTCGAGCAGCGCCTGGCCGCCCTGGTCCTTCAGCACCTCGCCGACCAGGCCGCCGAGCGCGTGCACGTCCTCGCGCAGCGCGGTCTCCTTGACCGGGAACTGGAGTTTCTGGCGCTGGATCACGAGTTCACGGCCTGCTCAGGTGTCCGGTCGCCAGCGCGCGTGGGCCCACCACTGCTTGAAACGCTGGACCAGCGGGTGCTCGCGGATACCGCGCGTGCGGCCGACGTCGCCCCAGTCCTCGGCCCGCAGGCCGTAGCCCGGCAGGCGCTGGATGAGCATCTCCACCGGATCGCGGTCGAGATTGAACTCGATCAGCTGGCCGGGGCGGTCCCTCATCGCCTCGCGCACGTCGGCCAGATGCCGGTCCCATTCCTGGCGCCAGAGCTCGGCGACCTCCGCCTCCGTCGAGACGCCGCGTTGGCGCATGACGCGGCGCAGCAGTTCGCCGCGGCCATGGCGAAGCCGCGAACGGATCCAGTCTTCGCGGTCGCGCAGGTTGAGGATCAGGATCGTGTCCGGGTAATCGCGCAGCATCTCGCGGAAGTGACGGATGGCCTCGAAACTCTCGTGCTCCGTCTGGTGGATCAGCCCGGCGTACAGGACGTCCTCCTCCATGCCCGCGAAGATCCGCCGTCCCGCGCGCAGGTTCCGCTGGATCACGCAGGCCGCCTTGCGGCTGCGACGCAGCGGCCTGCGGATCTTGTGCTGCACGACCGGGTGGCCCGCGCGCTCGAACAGGCGCTGGAAACTGCGCGTGCCGCACTTGTTGAACCCGATCTGCACGACCCGCGGCAGCCGCGGGCGGTCCCCGTCCCCGCGGTTCAACGCCAGTCCAGCCGGAAGTGCGAGGCGCCGAGCGCCGCGAGCCGCTCGCGCAGGAGCCGGGTCGGTTCGGCGAGCGACTGGTTCTGCCGGTCATGAACCTCGGCGAACAGCTGGTCGATGCGCTCGTGCAGGCCCGCGTCAAGCAGCTGGTTGAGCAGCGCGACTTCCGCGCCTTCGACGTCCATCTTGAGGAGCTTGATTCGCCCGCCGCCGAGGCCCTGGATGAATTCCGCAAACGGGATTCCCTCGACCATCGTGTAGCGGTCCTCGCGCACGTTGCGCTTGCCCGCGACCAGCGTCGAGCCGGTCGAGAAATGGACCGGGTCGCTCGCCGAGTGACGATGCAGGTAGAGCTTGACCGGCCCGCGCTCCGTCGTCGCCGCCGCCTGCAGCGCCGTCACGTTCGGATAGCCGGCGGTCGCCTTCGCCAGCTCGCGGTAGGCGTCCGGATTCGGTTCGAACGCGTAGACCGTCGCGCCGCTCTTCGCCATCGGCACGGTGAACTTGCCGACGTTCGCGCCGCAGTCGATTGCGATGTCACCGGGAGCGAGGCGCGCGACGCACTCGTCGAAGGCGGTGACCTCCGGGCGATGCTTGCGGTCTCGGCGCCGGCTGTCGAGACGCCTCAGGAACGCCAGGAAACGCATGGGTTCAGCTTAATCCGGCGTCCGCGACGTGTCGAACCGTCCGCTGCGGTCGCGGCGGCGCTCGCGCCAAGTCGACTGCCTGCGGCGGATCGCCTTGCGCAGGCGCCCCCAGAGGCTGTCGCGGTAGCGCCCCTTGCTGGCGTGCCGGATCCGGTACACGCCGGGCACGTCGACCGGCGCGCCCTGGGTGCCGAGCTGCCAGCGGAATGCGCGGTCTTCCGTGCACTTGGCGAATTCGGGCCACGGCTTCTGGTAGACGCGCAGGTCCGCGCAGTAGCCACAAGCGTGCGCGACGTCGCCGTGCACGATCTGCAGCGGGCCGGTCGCGCGGTCGCGGGGTTCGCTCACGAAGCGCTGCGGCTCGATGTCCACCGGCAGCTCACCCGACTTGCCCCGCTCGAGGATCGGGTCGCCGGGTTCCAGCAGGGCCGTGACCGCCTCCCGGCGCGGGAACACGAGCGCGTCGCGGCGGCCCTGCAACGCGTCGGCGAGCCCATCCAGGCAGCCTGCATGAAACAGCAGGTCGCAGTCCGTGAACCAGACCCAGTCGGCCGCCGTCTCGCGCGCCGCCAGGTTGCGGCCGATGCCGCGGCGGAACAGCCGGCCGCGGTCGAGGACACGCCAGTTCCAGGTCACGTTCGGCGCGCGCTCGGCCGCGAACTTCGCGAGGAGTGCGACCGTCCCCTCATCTTCGGCCGCGTGGAACACGGTCATCGTGACGGCGAGTCGCCGCGGCGGGTGCAGCACGAGCGAACTCAGCTGGTAGGCCAGCAGGTGCGAATAGCGCCAGCAGTGGCTCACGATTTCGAGTCGCAGGAAGCCCGTTCGCGCGGCGCGCTCTGCCTCGGCGGGCGGTTGCTTCATGAACCAGCGCGCCGGCACGATGCCGCCGGCCGCGAAACGCAGGAACCACAGCTGGGCGGCGTCCCAGGGCGTGGTACTCGGGATCTCGGGATCGCTCAATGCGGGCCTCGGCGCGGGTCGGGGATGCATTCTACCGCGGCCGTGGGCTACGCTAGCCACCATGCTCCTGCGCGAACTGACCCGGGCGCTGGTGCGGCCGTTCGGATACACGACGGTGCCGACGCCGACCGGATTCCGCGTCGCCAAGCGCCACTCGAAGGATCTCATCTACCTGCACGACTACGAAGGCGGTTACGAGCAGTACCGCGCGACGCAGGTATTCCACAACAAGCGCAAGCTGCGCGAGATCTGGGCCGACGACCGCACGCTGCAAAGCATGGTGCAGCACCTGAAGAGCCGCATGCCGGCGCCGCGCGCCGGCATCTGCCATGGCGCGCGCAACGGCTGGGAAGTCGGGGCGCTGGCGCGGCTGTCCGGCGCGGAGGTCATCGGCACCGACATCTCCGAGACCGCGACGCAGTTCCCGCACATGGTGGTGTGGGACTTCCACCAGGACAACCCGGCGTGGCACGGCAAGTTCGACTTCGTCTACACCAACTCGCTCGACCAGGCGATGCGGCCTGACCAGGCGCTCGCCGCGTGGGCGCGGCAACTCGCACCCGGCGGACTCATCTACATCGAGCACACGATGCGCCACTCGGCCGCCGGCGCATCGGAAATGGACCCGTTCGGCGCGCACCCGATGTGCATGCCTTACCTGTTCTTCAAGTGGGGCAAGGGCCAGTATCGTCTCGCCGACATCCTGGAGCTGCCGCCCAAGAGCAACAATCGCGAACCGGTGTGGCTCTTCGCGCTGGAGCGCGACCCGGCCGCGGGTGCATAGGGAAGCTCTGCCCAGGTGGCATGGGCGCGGCCGTGGCGGATATCCGATCGCGCAAGGAACGAGGTGCGATGTGTATCGCGATACATGAGCGACGAGTGACGCCGCCCGATCGAATATCCGCCCGGCCCCAAGGGGTTGCGCGCGGGCCGCGCCGCCACGCGCCTCACGCCACCTGTGCAGAGCTTCCCTAGGCGCCTCGTCGTCACCTCCGGCGAGCCCGCCGGCGTCGGCCCCGACCTCGCGATCGCGGCCGCACTCGCCGACTGGCCCTGCGAACTCGTGTTCACGGGCGACCCTGCGCTGTTCGCCGCGCGCGCCGGGGCGCTCTGCGTAAAGCTGGCGCCCGCCGAATGGCGGCCGGGGCGCAAGCCGGCACCGCACCGCGCGGGCAGCATGCCGGTGCTGCCGGTGCCGCTCGCGCGTCCCGCGGTCGCGGGCCGCCCGGATTCCGCGAACGCCGGCTACGTGCTTGCGCAACTGGATGCCGCGGTGGACGGCTGCCGCGACGGCCGCTTCGCGGCGATGGTCACCGGGCCGCTGCAGAAGTCCGCGATCAACCAGTCCGGCATCGCATTCACCGGGCACACGCAGTACCTCGCCGCGCGCACGGGCGCCGCGCACCCGGTCATGCTGCTGGTCACCGGGCAGCTTCGCGTCGCGCTCGCGACCATTCACCTGCCGCTCGCCGCGGTTCCGGCGGCGATTACCCGCGCGTCGCTCGCCGCGACGTTCGCCGTGCTGCACGCGGGCCTGCGCGGCGTCTTCGCCATCGGCGAACCACGCATCCTCGTCTGCGGCCTGAACCCGCATGCCGGCGAGTCGGGCCATCTCGGCCGCGAGGAGATCGACGTCATCGCGCCTGCCGTCGCCGCGGCACGCGCCCTGGGCATCGCGGCCGCGGGCCCGGTGCCCGCGGACACCGCCTTCACTCCCGCGTCGCTGGCGGGTTGCGACGTGGTGCTCGCGATGTACCACGACCAGGGCCTGCCGGTGATCAAGCACGTCGGCTTCGGCCGCACGGTCAATGTCACGCTCGGCCTGCCGATCCTGCGCACTTCGGTGGACCATGGCACCGCGCTCGACCTCGCCGGCACCGGGCGCGCCGATCCGGGCAGCCTGTTCGAGGCGATCCGGCTTGCAGAGCGGCTGGGGAGCGCCTGATTGACGCGGGCGCGCAAGCGCTTCGGCCAGCATTTCCTGCACGATCCGGGCGTGATCGCGCGCATCGTCGCCGCGATCGACCCGCAGCCCGGAGAGCGTATCGTCGAGATCGGCCCCGGCGCCGGCGCGTTGACCTTGCCGCTCCTCGCGCGCTGTCGCCGCCTCGAGGCGATCGAGCTCGACCGGGACCTCGCGCACGAGCTGCCACGGATCGCCGCGGGCACGGGCGAACTGATCCTGCACCAGGCCGACGCGCTCGAATTCGACTTCCGCGCGCTCTGGGGCTCTGGACCGCGGCTGCGCGTCTGCGGCAACCTCCCCTACAACATTTCGACGCCGCTCTTGTTCCACCTGCTCGAAGCGGCCGACGCGATCGCCGACATGCACTTCATGCTGCAGCGGGAGGTGGTCGAACGCATCGTCGCACCGCCGGACGGCAAGGAATACGGGCGGCTGACGGTGATGCTGGCGGCGGCCTGCCGCGCCGAGATGCTGTTCCGCGTCGGGCGCGGCGCGTTCCAGCCGCCGCCGGCGGTGGACTCGGCGGTCGTGCGCCTGCTGCCGCACCGCGAGCCGCCCTTCCCGCTGCCGGATCCCGGGCGTTTCGCCCGCATCGTCGCGGCGGCGTTCCAGCAGCGGCGCAAGACGCTGCGCAATTCGCTGCGCGGCCTGCAGGACGACGCGGGTTTCGCCGCCGCCGGCGTCGATCCGGGCCGGCGCGCCGAGACGCTTGCGCCGGCCGAGTTCGCCCGCCTCGCCGCGCAACCGGCCGCCGGCGGCGCCGGCCTATAATGAGCCGGTGAGCATCTATCGCCGCATCCTGCTGGTCGTGGACCTTGGCGAGCACAGCGAGCGCATCGGTGCGCGTGCTCGCGACCTCGCCGGCGTGCTCGGCGCCGAACTCTCGGTGCTGCACGTGGTCGAGTACGTACCCGTCGAGCCGATGGGCGAGACGCTCCTGCCCGCGGTGCAGATCGAGGAGGAGCTGGTGCAACGCGCGCGGCTGCAGCTCGGGCAGCTCTGCGACCGGCTCGGCATCGGCTCGGTGCGGCGCGACGTCACGGCGGGCAACGTCAAGGCCGAGATCGTGCGCGCGGCGCAGGAGCGGCAGGCGGACCTGATCGTGCTCGGCAGCCGCGAGCGGCGCGGCCCGTCGATCCTGGTCAACTTCACCGAGGACACGGTGCTGCATGCCGCGCCCTGCGACGTGCTCGCGGTGCGCATCGCGAAGGCGCCCGCATGAGCGAGCCCGCGCCGCACCGCATCACAGTGGATGTCGACACGCGCTATCTCGAGGACCAATCGGATCCGGACGAGCGCCGCTACGTGTTCGCCTACACGATCACGATCCGCAACCGCGGCGCGGTGCCCGCGCGCCTGCTGACGCGGCACTGGATCATCACCGATGCCAACGGCAAGGTGCAGGAAGTGCGCGGCGAGGGCGTGGTCGGTGAACAGCCGCACCTGATGCCGGGGCAGGGTTTCCGTTACACCAGCGGCGCCGTGCTCGAGACGCCGGTCGGCGCCATGCATGGTTCCTACCAGATGCTCGCCGACGACGGCGAGCGTTTCGACGCGCCGATCGCGCCTTTCACGCTCGCGATCCCCGGCACTCTGCACTGAGCAGGCCTGCCGTGGCCGTTTACGCCATCGGCGACCTGCAGGGCTGTCACACCGAGTTGCTGCAACTCCTCGATCGCCTGGGCTTCGACCCGGCGCGCGACCGACTGTGGCTGACAGGCGACCTCGTCAATCGCGGTCCGGACTCCCTCGCCGTGCTGCGCGAGCTGCGCGCGCTGGGCGACCGCGTCACGGCCGTGCTCGGCAACCACGACCTGCACCTGCTCGCCTTGGCGTTCGCACCCGCGGGCGTTCGCCGCCGCGAGCCGGGATTGGTCGCCGTGCTGGATGCGCCCGACGCCGCCGACCTGCTCGCCTGGCTGATCGCGCGGCCGCTGCTGCACCGGGACGCGACGCTCGGCTGGACCCTGATCCACGCCGGACTGCCGCCGCAGTGGACGCTCGCCGATGCCCTGCGCGCGGCGCGCGAAGTGGAGGCCGCGCTCGTCGGCGACCCGGCGGCGCTGCTGTCGCAGATGTACGGCGACCAGCCGGACCTGTGGTCGCCCGCGCTCGCCGGCATCGCGCGGCTGCGATTCTCGGTGAACTGCCTGACGCGGCTGCGCTTCGTGGATGCCGAGGGGCGGCTCTTGCTGTCGCTCAAGGGACCGGTCGCGGATGCGCCGGCAGGCACCGTGCCCTGGTTCCGCCACCCGGCGCGCCGGACGCGGCGCGATGCGCTCGTATTCGGGCACTGGTCAGCGCTCGGCTTCCTGTCGGAGCCGGGATTGCGTTGCCTGGATTCGGGCTGCGTCTGGGGCGGCACGCTCGCGGCGATCCGCCTCGATGCGGACCAGCCGCCGGTGCAGCTGCCCTGCCGCGGCAGCCTGCGCCCGCCGCGTTAGGGAACAGGATCCTCAGGGCTGGCTGTGCGCCTGGACCGCGGCCACGTCCTGCACGCCCATCAGCACCTCGAAACTCAGGTCGATGCGGTTGCCGACCAGCTGGTGCGGGATGCAGTTGACGTCGCCCTTGACGTTTCGGGTGAGGAACTTCGGCAGAATGCGGTCACGGAACAGTTCGACCAGCTCGCAATCCCCCATCTCGAGTCCCTTCGGAGTGTTGCGCTTGATGACCACCGGCTTCCAAACGCCGAGCACCGGCTCGCCGACCTCGCGGGCACCCTGCTCCGGGATGGCAGGCGTGTAGAACTCGAGTTTCAGGCGCGGGAAATCAGCCACGTACTGGTAGCCAAACTCGCAGCCGCGTTCGTTGATCTTGACGTCGGACCGCACGCCTAGGTGCTTCAGCAGCAGCTTGACCTTGCTCTTGAGGCCCGCGCAGGAGTACCTGGTCGTGAACCCCATGTACAGCAAGTCCGCTTCCTGGCGGGTCCAGGCTGCCGCGACTTCCTCGGGCCCGGTGTCGGAAGCCGCCGCCGGCAGCGCCGAGAGCAGCGCGCACACCACGACCCCGGCGCGCAACGGCATGTCAGATTCCTCTCCAGCAACCCCGATGTTGAGACCGGCCGCGGCCGGGCGGGTTCCGTCACCTGCATATAATGGCACGATGACGATCATGCGTTTCGAGCTGGCCGGGCGGCGGCTCAGCGCCGACTTCGGCAGGCCCCTCTCGATCGCGATTCCGCTCGATTTCGACGGCCCGCAACCCTCCTTTTTCGACGCCCCGGCAGCCAGCGCCCGCCCGTTCCGGGCCGGGGGCTTCGTGGGCGACACCCGCGCCGGCGGCAGCTGCAACTGCGAGCTCCTGACGCTCGCCCCGCACTGCAACGGCACGCATACGGAATGCGTCGGCCACGTCACCGAGGAGCGCGTCGCCATCTGCGAGCGCCTGCCGGGCGGCGTCGCGCTCGCGCTCCTGATCTCGGTTGCGCCGGCCGCGGCGGCGGCATCGGCAGAGGACAGTGACCCGCCGCCGGCGGCGAACGACCTGCTGGTGACTGCGACGGCCCTCGCCGAAGCCGTCGCCCGCCACCCCGGGCCGGGACCGCAGGCGCTGGTGCTGCGCACCGTTCCCAATCCCGCGGCCCGGCAGGCACGGCATTATCGTGGGCCGGCACCGGCGCCATTTATGTCACGTCAGGCCGCCGACTGGCTGGTCGTGAACGGCATCGAGCACCTGGTCCTCGACCTGCCGTCGGCGGATCGTGCCGACGACCAGGGCCGCCTGACTGCGCATCGCATCTTCTTCGGCCTGCCACCAGGGTCACGCCGTGCCGCCGACGCGCAACGGCCACGGGCCAGCATCACCGAGCTGGCCTGGATCGCGCCCTCGATCCCGGACGGCTGGTACCTGCTCGACCTGCAGCTACCCGCCTTCCTCAGCGACGCCGCACCCTCACGCCCGCTGCTGTACCCGGTGCGCTTCGAATGAGCGCGGCGCTCACGCTGGAGGCGGCGCGCGCGATGGACGCCGCCGACCCGCTGTCCCGGCAGCGCGCGGAGTTCCACTTCCCGGTCATGCCGGGCGGCCTGCCCGTCACCTACCTGTGCGGCAATTCGCTCGGCCTGCAACCGCGCCGCACGATGGACGAAGTCGCGAAGTTCATGCGCGAGTGGCAGCGCCTCGGCGTGCTGGGCTACCACGACCTCAGCGCGGACTGGCTCAGGCTGCACGAGCGCCTGGCGCCCACCGCAGCCGCGCTCGCGGGCGCGCGCCTGCCCGAGGTGATCGTGATGAACTCGCTCACGATCAACCTGCACTTGCTGATGGCGAGCTTCTACCGCCCGACGCGCGCTCGCCACCGCATCCTGATCGAACAGGGCGCGTTCCCGTCCGACCGCTACGCGGTCTCCTCCCAGCTCGAATGGCACGGCTACGGCCGCGAGGCGCTGGTGCAGGTCGCGCCGCGGCCGGGCGAACAGCTGCTGCGCGACGACGACCTGGTCGGCGCCATCGAGCGCGAAGGCGAGCGCCTCGCGCTCGTGCTGCTGCCGGGCATCCAGTACCTGACCGGTCAGTACCTCGACCTGCCGCGCCTGGTCGCGGCCGCCCGCAAGGTCGGCGCCACGGCCGGGCTCGACCTCGCCCACGCGATCGGCAACGTGCCGCTGGCGCTGCACGACTGGGGCGCGGACTTCGCGGTCTGGTGTTCCTACAAGTACCTGAACGGCGGCCCCGGCGCGACCGCCGGCGCTTTCGTGCACGAGCGGCATTTCGACGCCGCGGCACCGAGGCTTGCGGGCTGGTGGGGCAACGAGCTCGCCACGCGCTTCGACTTCGCCGAGTCGATGCGGCCCTATCGCGGTGCGGCGGGCTGGCAGGTGAGCAACCACCCGCTGCTCGGCATGATTCCGCTGCTGGCTTCCTTCCCGCTGTTCGACGCCGTGGGCATTGCCGCGCTCGCCGCGCGCTCACGCGCGCTCACCGGCTTCCTCGAGCGGCTGCTCGACCAGCGCCTGGCCGGGCGCATCGAGATCCTGACACCGCGCGATCCCGCGTGGCGCGGCGCGCAGCTTTCCGTGCGCCTTTCCGGCGCGCGCGGCGGCGGGCGCGCCCTGTTCGACGGCCTGATCGCGCGCGGGCTCACCTGCGACTGGCGCGAACCGGACGTGATCCGGCTCGCGCCTGCGCCGCTCTACAACTCCTGCGAGGACTGCTGGCGCGCCGTCGCGATCGTCGAGGAAGCGCTCAACGCCGCAGCAGCGTGACGAAGCTGAAGGCGTGGGCGTGCCGCGCGTCCGCGGCATGATCCTCGCGGAAGGCTTCGCGCCAGGCGCCGCGCTGGAATCCCTCGAGCCGCGTGTCGCCCGGGATGTTCGCGTGCACTTCGGTGAGCTCGACGCGCCGCACCAGCGGCCAGCAGGCGCGGTAGACCTCGGCCCCGCCGATGACGTAGAGCGCCTCTGCCTGCCCGACCAGCGCGAGCGCGGCATCAACGCTCGCGACCGCTTCGCAGCCGGGCACGCGCCACCGGGTGTTGCGCGTCAGTACGAGGTTGCGCCTGCCCGGCAGCGCGCGACCGATGGACTCGTGCGTGCGCCGGCCCATCAGGATCGAGTGGCCCATGGTGAGCGACTTGAAGCGCCGGAGGTCGTCGGGCAGATGCCACGGCAGGCGGCCTTCGCGGCCGATCACGCCGTTGTCGGCCATCGCGACGATCGCGGCCGGCGATTCAGGCACGCTTCCGGTCACACCGCGACCGGCGCGCGGATTGCCGCGTGGGGCTCATAGCCGACGACCTGGAAGTCCGCGATCTCGTAACCGCCGACGTCGTCCGGGCGGCGCAGTAGCGCGAGCCTGGGCAGCGGCCGCGGCGTGCGCGAGAGCTGCTCGTCCGCCTGCGCGAGGTGATTCAGGTACAGGTGGCAGTCGCCGCCGGTCCAGACCAGTTCACCGACCGCAAGCTCCGACTGCTGCGCCAGGACGTGCACGAGCAGCGCGTAGGACGCGATGTTGAATGGCACGCCAAGGAAGATGTCGCAGCTTCTCTGGTACACCTGGCAGGAGAGCCTTCCCTGCGCGACGTAGAACTGGAAGAACGCGTGGCAGGGCGCGAGCGCCATCTGGTCGAGCTCGCCGACGTTCCAGGCGCTCACCACGATGCGCCGCGAGTCCGGTTCGTGCCGCAACTGCCAGAGCACGCGCGCGATCTGGTCGATACGCCGGCCGTCGGCCGCCTGCCAGGCGCGCCACTGCCGGCCATAGACCGGCCCGAGCTCACCGTGCTCATCCGCCCATTCGTCCCAGATCGTCACGCCCTGCGCGCGCAGCCAGCGCACGTTCGTCTCTCCGCGCAGGAACCAGATGAGTTC
This sequence comes from Gammaproteobacteria bacterium, assembly GCA_052386275.1. Taxonomy (GTDB): domain Bacteria; phylum Pseudomonadota; class Gammaproteobacteria; order Steroidobacterales; family Steroidobacteraceae; genus SCUD01. Next base: position 285 of record JBQTKI010000055.1, on the reverse strand, counting down.
GGCGATCACCGACCTGAGGTGCACGCGCTTGGTCGTGACGAGCGGAAAGCCGGCCGCCAGGTCGAAACGCAGCTGGTGCCCGAACAGCGACAGCGTGCCGGTGCCGGTGCGGTCGCCCTTGCGGATGCCCTGCTCTCGCACCTGCCGCATCAGTTCGAGGTAGTTGCGCATCAGGCGTAATTCCCGGAGGGCGCACGCCGCTTCGCGGCCCAGGCGAGCATCGCGATGCCCGCGGCCAGCATCGGCAGCGAGAGCAGCTGTCCGGTGGTCAGCCAGCCGAAGGCG
>JBQTKI010000054.1:0-6073 GCA_052386275.1 Gammaproteobacteria bacterium | reverse complement strand
GCGAAAAGCGTCATCGCCTGCATCGCGAAAATGATGACGCGGTCCGCCTCGCCGAACAGGATCGCGGTGGACTTCACGCCGATGCGCAAGTCGTCCTTGCGGTCCACCATCGCGTACATGGTGTCGTAGACGGCCGCCCACAGCACGACCGCGACCAGCAGCAGCCAGGCGATGCGCGGCACCTCGCCTCCGATCGCCGCGAATGCCATCGGGATCGACCAGCCGAAAGCGACGCCCAGGTAGAACTGCGGCACGTGGATGAAGCGCTTGAGCCATGGGTAAGTGACCGTGAGCACGGCGCCGGCGACCGCGTAGAGCCGGGCGAGCGGATCGAGCTGCATCGCGAGCGCGACCGCCACGAGCCCGAGCGCGGCGAACAGGAACAGGGCCTCGTTCGGTGCGACGCGCTTGGCTGCAAGGGGACGATCGCGCGTGCGCGCGACGGACGGATCGAAGTCGCGGTCGGCATAATCATTGATCACGCAACCGGCGGAGCGGGTGACGACGACGCCCGTGACGAAGATCAGAAGCAGCCGTGCGTCAGGCTTGCCGCCGCCCGCGATCCAGAGTGCCCACATCGTCGGCCACAGCAAGAGCCAGATCCCGATCGGCCGGTGCAGCCGCATCAAGAGCGCGTACTCGCGGAGCGTCTGCAAGATGCCGGAAACCATCTCACGCAGCGGCCGGGGCTTCCAGTCCGGCTTGTAGTTCGGATCGCGCCGACGCCGTGGCGGCCGGGCGATTTGTTCGCCGGCGTTCACGCGTGCGACTCCGGCAGGAACACCTCCTGCACCAGCAGCCGGTCGGCGCCGATTGCGAACCAGGAGCGTCGTGCCCACAGCGCGGGGGGCGCGTCGCGACGGTCGCGCAGTGCGCGGTGAAACAGGCGATCCCCGGCCGCGAGGCGGGCGAATTCCAGCGGCCCGCGCTCGATGCCCGGAACGGAAGCAAGCTTCTCCCCGAGTGCCGCGCGGCCGATGTTGGCCAGCCAGGCATGGTGCGCAAGCGTCGCCTGGGGCACCAGTGTCTGCGCGAACACCCAGGGCCGGCCGTCGCAGGTCAGTTCGATCTCGCGCACGAAAGCGGCGGTGCCGGAGGCGGCGAGGCATGCGGCGTCCGCGGCCGTGAGCGGCGCCTCGGTTTCGGCCACGACCACGAGTCCGGGCTGGCCGGCGCAGCAGGCGCGCAACCGCTCGGTCAGCAGTCCCGGCTCGGACAGCCAGGCGGCGGCGGCGGGTTCGGCCGGCGGCACGAATGCGTCCAGCCGCTCGCTCCAGGCCGGGCCAGCGCGCACTTCCGACAGCATGGCCGACAGTATGTTCATACCTTCCCGTAGCGGGTCGAGGCGCCGATCCAGCGCCGCTTCAGCGGCGCAATGTTAGCCGCATGCGAGCGCAGCATCATCTCCGCCGCGGCCTGCACCCGCGGCAGCAGGTCGGCGTCGCGCGCCAGGTCGGCGATCCGAAGCTGCGGCAGGCCGGTCTGGCGGGTGCCGAGGAGTTCACCCGGCCCGCGCAGCTCGAGGTCGCGGCGGGCGATCTCGAAGCCATCGTTGGTGGCGCGCAGCACCGCGAGGCGCTCCTTCGCGAGCGGCGACAGCGGCGCATGCCACAAGAGCACGCAGCTTGATGCCTCGCTGCCGCGCCCAACGCGCCCGCGCAGCTGGTGCAGCTGGGCGAGACCCATGCGCTCGGCGTTCTCGATGACCAGCAGGCTCGCGTTCGGCACGTCGACGCCGACCTCGATCACGGTGGTGGCAACGAGGAGCGCGATCTCGCCCGCCTTGAACCGCGCCATCGTGCGCTCGCGCGCGGCCGCGGGCATGCGCCCGTGCACCAGGCCGATCGTCACCTCGGGCAGCGCCGCGGCGAGCGCCGCGGCCGTGTCCTCGGCCGCCTGCGCTTCCAGCAATTCCGACTCCTCGATCAGCGGGCACACCCAATAGGCCTGGCGCCCGTCGGTGCAGGCGTTGCGGATGCGCTGCACGACCTCGTCGCGGCGCGTATCCGGCAGCACCACGGTCACGACCGGCGTGCGGCCCGGCGGCAACTGGTCGATCACCGAGACATCGAGGTCCGCATACGCAGTCATCGCGAGCGTGCGGGGGATCGGCGTCGCGGTCATGATCAGCTGGTGCGGGTAGCGGCCGGTCGCGCCCTTCTCGCGCAGGCGCATGCGCTGGTGCACGCCGAAGCGGTGCTGCTCGTCCACGATCACGAGCGCGAGCCGGCCGAACTGCACGCGCTCCTGGAACAGCGCATGCGTGCCGATCACGAGCGCGCGGCGGCCTTCAGCGGCGTCCGCGAGCGCCGATTGCCGGGCGCGGCCGGTCTGCCTGCCGGTCAGCAGCAACGGTTCGATCGAGAGCGGCGCCAACCAGCGCGCGAAGTTCTGCGCGTGCTGGTCGGCGAGCAATTCGGTCGGCGCCATCAGCGCGGCCTGGAAGCCCGCTTCCACGCAATCGAGCGCGGCGATCGCCGCCACGATGGTCTTGCCGGAGCCGACGTCGCCCTGCACGAGGCGCAGCATCGGGTGCGACACGGCGAGGTCGGCGCGGATCTCGCGCAGCACGCGATGCTGCGCGGCGGTCAGCGGAAAACCGACGGTCGCCAGCAGCTTCGCGGCCAGCGCGCCCTTCGACGCCACCGGCCAGGCGGGGTCGCGGCGGATCTCGTTCCTCAGCTCGCGCAGCGTGAGCTGGTGCGCGAGTAATTCCTCGAATGCGAGGCGACGCTGCGCGGGATGGCGGCCCGAATCGAGCAGTTCGAGGCTCGCATCGGGCGGCGGGCGATGGATCAAGGCGAGCGCCTCGGGAAGCGACGGCAGCTTGAGCCCGCGCTGCAATTCTTGCGGCAGCCAGTCCGGCAATTCGCCGGCGCCGGTCGCGGCCAGCGCCTGCGCGGTCAGGTTGCGCAAGCGGCCCTGCTGGATGCCCTCGATCGCGGGATAGACCGGCGTGAGGGCGCCCTCGACCGCCTGCGTGTCCGGCGCGTCCGCGCGCTTGTACTCGGGATGCACGATCTCGAAGCCGAGCGGCCCGCGCCGCACCTCGCCGAAGCAACGGAGCCACGTGCCGCGCGCGAGCTGCTCCTGCTGCGAGCCGCTCCAGTGAAAGAAGCGCAGCGTCAGGAACCCGCTGCCGTCCGAGAGCCGCACCAACAGCGAGCGCCGGCGGCGGAACACGACTTCGGCGAGTTCGATCGTGCCCTCGACCGCTGCGCGCATGCCGTGGCGCAGGTCGCCGATCTTGACGACGCGGGTGCGGTCCTCGTAGCGATTCGGCAGCAGGAACAGCAGGTCGGCGACCGTCGCGACGCCCAGCTTCGCGAGGCGCGCGCCGAGCGCCGGGCCGACGCCCTTGAGCGCGGTGACCGGCCAGTCGGTCGTCACGACACCAGGATGCAGTCGACCTCGATCGCGGCGCCGCGCGGCAGGGCCGCGACGCCGATGGTCACGCGCGCCGGGTAAGGCTCGCGGAAATACTCCTCCATGATGCGGTTGGCCACGGCGAACTGCCCGAGGTCGGTCAGGTAGATCGTGACGCGCACCGCCGCGTCGAGGCCCGCACCCGCGGCCTCGGCGACCGCGCGCAGGTTGTCGAACGCACGCCGCGCCTCGGCTTCGACGCCGCCCGCGACCAGCTGGCCACTCGCGGGATCGAGGCCGACCTGTCCCGACAGGAACACCGTTCCGCCGGCTGCGATGGCCTGCGAATACGGGCCGATCGCGGCCGGGGCCTGCGGAGTCTGGATCACCCTGCGTGCCATGGATGCCCGTCCGTGCGGATGAGGGCCGACATGATAACGCGAGTTGTGTCCGGTACCTGACAGAACGAATCCGCCGCGGGGATCACGATCGCCCCCGGATCGAACAGCAACCCGATCCGGAGGAGAGAAGCCATGAAGACGCAGATGACCCCCCGCAGCCGTTCCTTCTGGTCCGGCCTGACGGCGCTCGCGATCACCACCGTGCTCGTGTCCTCGCTCGTCGAAGCGCTCAACCCGGCGCTGATCCTGAGCAATGGCGCGCAGGCCGATCCGGAAGCCATTGCCACGGTTCACGACCGTCGCGACGCGTATCCGGAGGCCTGAAGCATGCGCGCACGAGGCGCCCGGCCGCCGTCGGCCGGGCGCTCTTTTCGGGGCGCGGCGCAACGGAGGAGTTCGCGATGATCGACATGGCACGCCACACTGCATTCGAGCGCCTGCTCTCGGCCTTCACGCGCGTGCACGCCGGGGAAGGGCGTTGCATCGCGGTGCTGTGTGCGCAGGCTTTCCTGCTGATGGTCGCCTACTACCTGGTGCGGCCGGTGCGCGAGGCGCTGATCCTGACCGAGGGCGGCGCGGAACTGCGCAGCTACGCGGTCGGCGTGCAGGCGGTGCTGTTGCTCGCCGTCATCCCGATGTACGGCTGGCTGGTGCGCCACGTCGTGCCGGGCCGGGTGTTCCAGCGAGTCAACGCCTTCTTCGCGATCAACCTGGTCGTGTTCTTCCTGCTGGCCCAGGCCGGCTGCCGGCTGGGTTTCGCCTTCTTCATCTGGGTCAGCCTGTTCGGCGTGATGGCGGTAACCCAGTTCTGGGCTTTCGCCACCGACCTTTTCAACGTGGCATCCGGCCAGCGGCTGTTCGGCGTCATCGCGATCGGCGTATCGGCGGGCGCCTGGGCGGGCTCGCAGCTGGCGGCCGCCGGCTTCGAGACGCTGGGTCCCGGCGGCCTGATGCTCGCGGCCGCGGGCGTGCTGTCGGCCTCGATCCGCGTGAGCGGTCATGCGCGGGCGGCGGTGCCGGAAGGCGCGCGCAGCCGCGCGCTTGCGCCGGCGGCCGAAGCGCTGCGGCCCGCCGCACGCTGGCTGGGCGGCTTCGCCGTGATCGCGAAGAGCCCCTACCTCGCGGGCATCGCGGCGCTCGTCGTTCTGCTCAACTGGATCACATCCACCGGCGACTACGTGCTGTCCAGCTGGCTGGTCGAGCTCGCGCGGCGCGAGGCGCCGGGCGGCGAGTCGCTGTTCATCGGCCGGTTCATGGGGAACTTCAGCGCGATGGTCACGCTGATGGCGTTCGCAATTCAGCTGCTCCTGGTGTCGCGCATCATCCTGTTCGCAGGGCTCGCGCGTGCGCTGCTGGTCACGCCGCTTGCATTCGCGGCCGGCTACCTGGTGGTCGGCGTGATCCCGGTCTTTCTGCTGCTGCAATCGGTGCTGGTCGTGCAGCGCAGCCTCGACTACTCGCTGTTGAACACCACCCGCCACGCGCTGCTGCTGCCGGGCAGCCGCGACGCCAAGTACCAGGCCAAGACGGCGATCGACACATTCTTCTTCCGGGCCGGCGACCTGCTGTCGACGCTCTCCGTGTTCGTCGGCCTGCGGGTCTTCGACAACGGCCGGCATCAGTTCGTATGGCTGGTGTTCGTGCTCAGCCTGACGATGGCGCTGGTGGCGTGGCTGGTCGGGCGCGAGTACGCGCGCCGCCACGAGGCCGCGCGCGAATCACGGGCCGGCGACCTGGGAGTCGGCGGCGGCGCGCTGCTGGCTCAGTAGGCGGTTGCGGCGCTTCAGGATCGCGTCGATCTGCCGCTTGTGCAGCCAGGGGCCGAGTTCCTGCTGCAGGCGGTCGCGGTCGAGGGCGGCGAGACGCGCGCCGAGCGAGGGCGGCACCTCGAGCGCTCCCTTGTACAGCAGCCGCGGCGGCTTCAGTTCCGTCGTGAAGGCGCGCGAGTGGTCGATCAGCACCAGCATCCAGTCGCGGGTGAAAAGCGCATTTTCCTGGGTGCGGTCGGTGTTGTGCACCAGCATGTCGAACACGTTCATCAGGTTGTACTGCGGCAGCGCCTCGCACCAGCCGCCGGGCTGCAACTGGCGCTCGAGCATCTCGCGCAGGTTGATGGAATCCTCGATCCAGAACTGCACGATGCCGCGCTGCCCGTTGACGGTCCGCGGGACGGTGACCGGCACCAGGTCGAGGCCGAGCAGCCGGTCGAGGCGGTAGGCGGCGACCTCGTACTGGAAGCGGTCGGCGATGTCGAGCGCCTGCTTGCGGTCGGTGGCGCCGAAGTCGGTGGACAGGCGCTTGAATAC
>JBQTKI010000053.1:0-7130 GCA_052386275.1 Gammaproteobacteria bacterium | reverse complement strand
GGCAGCGCGCTCGCGGCGAACGGCACCGCGGGGATGGCGCTCCTCGTCACGCAGGTCGCGACCGCGGCCGCGGCATTATCCTGGATGAGCTTCGAGTGGGTCGCCCATGGCAAGCCGAGCGCACTCGGCATCGCGACCGGCGCAATCGCGGGCCTGGTTGCGATCACGCCCGCCTCGGGAACCGCGGGCCCCGCGGGCGCGCTCCTGATCGGCGTGAGTTCCGGCGTCGTCTGCTTCCTCGCGGCGACCCGGCTCAAGCGGCTCTTCGGCTACGACGATTCGCTGGATGTCTTCGGCGTGCACGCGGTCGGCGGCATCGTCGGTGCGTTGCTCACGGGCGTCTGCGCAGGGTCGCTCGGCGGCGTGGGCCTCGCGGAAGGCGTCTCGATCGGCACGCAGCTCTGGGTGCAGGCCAAGAGCGTGCTCTTCACGCTCGCCTGGAGCGGCATCGGCAGTTTCATCATCCTGAAACTTCTGGATGCCACCATGGGCCTGCGCGTTTCGAAGGAGCAGGAGGTCGAGGGCCTCGACCTCGCACTGCACGACGAGCGCGCCTACAGCCAATAGGAGTCGTCGGGTCATTCGGCAGCCGGTCCCCGGGACGGGACGTTCAATCCCCCTCAGCCCGCCCGGGCACCGGCCTGCCACCTTCTGTGAACCCCCGCGGCGGCCCCCGGTCCCGTCCCTTGCGGTTCCCGGGCCGCAGTCCGCTAAACTCGCCTCGGTTCGGGTCTCCAGTGTGACGGCCGTCAAGGGTTCCAGGGCCGGGAAAGGCGAGACTGTGCGCAGTCGGGGGTGGGAATATGTCCCGGATTCATAAGGTTCTGTTGGCATTCCTGATGGCGGGCCTGACCGCGGTCGCGGCGGCCCAGACCGTCGAGACCGTCTATAAGTGGGTGGATGGCTCCGGCCAGATCCACTACACCGACCTGCCCCCGCGCCAGGCGGACGCCAAGATTCTGGGCATCATTCATCAGGCTGGCGTCGTGGACGAGGAGTTGGGCGAAGGCTTCGACGAAGAAGGCAACGGCGACGAAGGCGACGACGGCACGACCCCGTCTCAGTCCGGCGCCGCGACCACGCCGGAACCGCCGGTTTCGCGCACCGCGATGCAGGCCGCGCAGAACGATGCGGAGAAGGCCAAGGTCGAGCAGTGCAAGGCCGCGCAGGATCGCTACCAGCGCTACATCGAATCGCGCCGCCTGTTCCGCGAAGAGAACGGCAAGCGCGTCTATCTCTCCGACCAGGAACTCGCCGAAGCCCGCGCCCGCGCCAAGCAGGCCGTGGACGATTACTGCTCCTGAGTCTCCATTGCGGGCACAATGGGGCCCGCCATGAATGTCGGATTCATCGGACTCGGCGCCATGGGCCAGCACATGGCCCGCAACCTGCGTCGCGCAAGCATGCTCGCCGGCGTCTGGAACCGCACCGCCGCCAAGGCTGAATCCCTCGCCGCCGAGACCGGCTGCCGCGCATTCACGTCGCCCGCCGAGCTCGCCGCCGCTTGCGATTTCATCGTCACCTGCGTCTCCGCCGACGATGACCTGCTCGCGGTCATTGGCCAGCTGCTGCCGGGGCTCCGCCGCTCTGCGATCGTGATCGACTGTTCGACGGTCGCCGCGAACACCGCGCGCCAGGCCGCGGCGCTCGTCTCGGGCGCGGGCGGTGCTTTCCTCGACTGCCCGGTGAGCGGCGGCGTCGAAGGCGCGAGGAACGCGACGCTCGCGATCATGTGCGGCGGCGAGGAGCAAGCCTTCACGCGGGCGATGCCGGTGCTCTCCGCGCTCGGCCGCGCCGTCCTCATGGGACCGTCGGGTGCGGGACAGGCGACCAAAGCCACTAACCAGATCCTCTGCGCCGGCGCGATCCAGGCGGCGGCCGAAGCCATGGCCTTCGCAGATGCCGAGGGCCTGCCGCTCGAGAAAGTCATCGACATTCTCGGCAAGGGCGCAGGCTCGTCCTGGTATTTCGTCAATCGCGCGCCGTTCATGGCGCGCGGCAGCTACCCCGCGGGCTTTCGCGTGAAGCTGCACGACAAGGACCTGCGCATCTGCCGGCAGATGGCGGCGAAACACGGGGCGAAGCTCCCGGTCGTCGAATCCACGATCCGCGACTACGAGCGCCTGCTTGCGACCGGCCACGGTGAGGAGGACATCTCGACGATCTTCCGGCTGAAGAAACCGCTGTTCGCGGACCGGAGTTGAGCCCGTGTCGGACACCGGCACCTTCCTGATCCGCCGCGAGCGCCCCGGTTTCTACCTGCCGGATGTCTGCCGCCCACGCAGCGTGCTGGCGGTCGTGCTGATCGCGGAGCTCGTTGCGGTGCTCTTGACGCTCGCGCGCCATGGCATCACCGACCAGTTCTGGCCCTACCTCGCGAAGACCTCGCTGTTCCTGCTGTGGACCGGCCTCGGCATCGCTGCGCTGCTGTGCGCGTTTCGCGGCGTGCTCGGCAGGATGGACGTGACGAAGGGCTCGATGCTCGCGCTGTTCCTGATGCTCGTCGTCACCGCGGCCGTCACCGAAGGTGCCTGGTGGTTCGCCGAGCGCACCAACCGGATGCTCGGCCTCGCCACCCCGACCCTCGCCGACCACCTGAAGTTCCTGCTGCGCAACCTCGTGGTCTGCGCCATCGCCGGGGGCCTTGCGCTCCGCTATTTCTACGTCTCGCACCAGTGGCGCAGCAACGTCGAAGCCGAGGCCCAGAGCCGCGTGCGCGCGCTCCAGGCCCGCATCCGCCCGCACTTCCTGTTCAACAGCATGAACACGATCGCCTCGCTCACGCGCAGCAACCCGCGCGTGGCTGAGCAGGCGATCGCGGACTTGTCCGATCTGTTCCGGGCGTCGCTGCGCGAGCACCGCGAGCGCATCCCGCTCGCCAGCGAGGTCGAGATTGCGCGCGCCTACGAGCGAGTCGAGCGCCTGCGTCTCGGCGACCGGCTCAAGGTGGATTGGCAGATCGAGTCGCTGCCGCTCGATACCCAGGTGCCCGCGCTGATCCTCCAGCCGCTGCTGGAGAACGCCGTCTATCACGGCATCGAGCCGCTCGACAAGGGCGGCACGATCCGCGTGACCGGCAAGCTCGAGGGCGGCAAGGCCGTGATCACGATCGGCAATCCGGTCGAGCCCAGGCTGGTCGCGCGCCGGGCGGGCCACCAGATCGGCCTCGAGAACGTGCGTCAGCGGCTCGAGTTGATGTTCCACGGCGAGGCCGACCTTGAAGTCATCGAGACGCCGGAGCATTTCCTGGTGACGCTGCGCTTCCCCTCCGGCGGAAAGCCGGCATGAATCTGCGCGTGCTCGTGGTGGACGACGAGCCGCTCGCGCGCGAGCTGCTCTCACATCTGGTCGAGGAACTGCCGGAGACCGAGCTTGCGGGCGTCGCCGCGACCGGCGAGGAAGCCCTGCTGCTCGCCGGGCGCTTGAAGCCGGAGGTCGTGCTGCTCGACATCCGCATGCCGGGCATGGATGGGCTCGAGGCCGCGCACCATCTCGCGCGCATGCCCGATCCGCCCGCCGTCATCTTCACGACCGCCTTCGAGGAGCACGCGCTCGCGGCCTTCGATGTGCAGGCGGCGGGCTACCTGCTGAAGCCGGTGCGGTCCGAAAAGCTCCAGGAGGCGCTTGCCCGCGCCCGCACGCCGACGCGCGCGCAGCTCACACGCATCGCCGAGGGCGGTGCCGGGCAGCGCACGCGCATCGCGGTGCGCACCCGCGATGAACTCAAGCTGATCCCGCTCGAGAGCGTGATCTGCTTCATCGCCGAGCAGAAATACACGACGCTGAGGCACACCAGCGGCGAAGAGCTGATCGAGGAGCCGCTCAAGGCGCTGGAGGACGAGTTCGCGGCGCTCTTCGTGCGCATCCACCGTAACGCGCTCGCGGCCGTCGACCACATCGAGGGCATGGAACGCGACGCGGAAGGCCACCACCACGTGCGCCTGAAGGGCGGCGCCGGCACGTTGCCGGTCAGCCGCCGTCTCGCGGCCGACGTCGCGAAGCGGCTGCGGGGCTGATTGCCCCGGCGCTCAAGCCGCGGCCGGCGCCTCCGGATTCCGCCGGAACCCCTGCCAGGTGCGCATCGTGAACGCGCCGACCCCCGCCAGGAACAGCAGGAACACGGCAAGTCCGCCGAGCAGCGGTATCTGCTTCACGATCGCGATGGCGATCAGCGCAAGCAGCAGGAACAGCACGCGCCACCACGAGGATTCGAGCTTGTCCTTGCCGACCTTACCGGTTACGAAGTCGCCCACGAAGATCGCGCCGACCAAGTAGCCGAGCAGCAGCATCACCGCGTAGCCGAGCCCCAGCAGGAGCGCGAGCGGGATGCCGATGATCGTCACCAGGAGCACCACGATCGCAAACGGAATGCCGAGCAGCATCACGCAGCCGAGGCCGAAGCTCTGCAGCGGCATGGACTGTATCGCGCCCGCCGCTTCGCGGCTGAAGCGCGGCGCCAGCAGGATCATGAGCGCCCCGACCAGCACCATGCCCAACGAGACGGTGATACCGCCGACGACGGCGGCGCCGTGGCCGACGCGGCGCAGCCACCGCCTCTCGCGGTCCACTTCCATGACGCCGCCGCCGACCTGCGCGGCCGGGTCCACCTGCACGTCACTCCCGCTGCGATACTCGATGCGCCCGCCGATGCGCGCGTCGGGGCCGATGCGGATGGATTCGCCGGCGACCTCGACGTCGCCGCCGATCCTGCCGTTGATGACGATCGTTTCGCCAAACGCACGCAGGCGATCGGCGATCTCGCCGTCCACTTCGATGGTTCCGCCGGCGAAGGTCGCGCTGTCGTTCAGGCGCGCCGTGCTCGCCACGCGGATCTTGCCGCCCGCCGCGCGCACGCGCCCTTCGACCTCGCCTTCGATGCGCACGTCGCCGCCCGCGGCGTAGAGCCTGCGGCCCACCGGACCGATGATCGTGACATCGCCGCCGGTGATGAAGGCGCTGCGCTCGACGCGCGCGCGAATCTCGGCACGGCCCGCCGCGACGAAGGCATTGCCCTCGACCGGCTCGTCGAGCACGACCTCATCGCCGGCGGAAAGGCGGGTATCGCCGATCGACGCGCGCGCCTCGTCCTCAGCGTAAGACGTGCAAATCCCCGCTATCAGCAAGGCAATAGCCACGATGATCCTGCCCATGGTCCGCTCCCCTGGTCGGTTGGCCCCATGATCCTACCCCGCGTGCGGCGCATGGCAAAATGAGCCGATGAACGGGGTCATCCGCATCGCCACGCGCCGCAGCCGGCTTGCCCTCTGGCAGGCCGAGCATGTCGGCGCCTGCCTGACCGCCATACACCCGGGATTGACGGTAAGCCTGGTGCCGATCGTGACCGAGGGCGACCGCATCCAGGACCGCGCGCTCGCGACGGTGGGTGGCAAGGGCCTGTTCATCAAGGAACTCGAAAACGCGTTGCTCGCGGGCGAGGCGGACATTGCCGTGCATTCGATGAAGGACGTGCCGGCCGAGATGCCGGCCGGGCTCGGCATCGGCGCCGTGCTTGAGCGCGCGGATCCCCGCGATGCCTTCGTCTCAAACAGCCACGAAAAGTTCGCCGCGCTGCCGCGGGGCGCGCGAGTCGGCACCTCCAGCCTGCGCCGGCAATGCCAACTCAGGCGCTCGCGCCCGGATCTTTCGGTCATCGTGCTGCGCGGCAACGTCGAAACAAGGCTGCGCAAGCTCGATGCAGGCGAGTTCGAGGCGACCGTGCTTGCGATGGCCGGGCTCGAGCGGCTCGGCCTCGTCGCGCGCGTGCGCGAGCGATTCTCACCGCGGCAGATGCTGCCCGCGGTCGGCCAGGGCGTGATCGGCATCGAATGCCGGGTCGCGGATTCGCGCATTCGCGACCTGCTCGTTCCGCTCGAGCATGCGCCGACGCGGCTACGGCTAGACGCGGAGCGCGCGTTTTCCGGCCGCCTCGGCGGCAGCTGCCAGTCGCCGATTGCGGCCTATGCGGAACTCGAAGGCGGCACCGTCTCGCTGCGCGGGCTGGTGGGCGCGCCGGATGGCACGCGGATCTACGAGGACCGGATCACGGGCCCGGCGCGGGACGCCACATCGCTCGGAATCCGCCTCGCAGTGCGGCTGATGGAGGCGGGCGCCGCGGCCCTGCTCGCAGAACTCGCCGCGGGGAAGCACTGAAATGGCGCGGCTGACCGGCATCGGCGTGCTGGTGACGCGGCCCGAGCACCAGGCCGAGCATCTCTGCAAGCTGATCGAGGCCGAGGGCGGCGCCGCGGTGCGCTATCCCGCCCTCGCGATCAGGCCGCGGCCCGATCGCGCGGCCGTGCGCGCGGCCATCGGCCCGGCGGACCGCTACGACGTGATCATCTTCGTGAGCGCGAACGCGGTGCGTTACGGCGCCGACCTGCTGGGCGCTCAGCGCGACCTGCCGATCGCGGCCATCGGTCCCGCGACCGCGGCGGCCCTGAACGCGGCGGGCTTCCGCGTGTCGTTGATGCCGGCGGAAGGCATGGACAGCGAGGCGCTCCTGGCGCTGCCCAAGTTCCAGCACATGAGCGGCCAGCGCGCACTGATCGTGCGCGGCTCCGGCGGGCGTGAACTGCTCGCCGAGACCTTGACGTCACGAGGCGCGACGGTGCAGTACGCGGAGGTTTACATGCGGGAGCCGGCCAGGCCTGCGGCGGAATTGCAGGCCGAGATCGAGACGCTCTGGCGCCAGGGCGGGCTCAAGGTTTACGTCGCGACCAGCGTGCAAGCGCTCGAGGCGCTCGTCGGCATCGTCACGCCGCGCTGCCGCGAGCTGATGGACTCCACCGCGCTCGTGACCGGTTCCCCGCGCGTCGCAGAAGCCGCCACCCGCCTCGGCCTCGGTTCGCCGGTTGTGCTCGCAGACTCCCCGGACGACGTCTCCCTCACCGGCGCCCTGATCCGCTGGCGCCATGGGACTGCTTAGGCGGGGGCGTAGTCGAAGGAGTCGATGTAGATGCGGTCGGGGTCGGCGCCCAGTGGCGGCAGGGTCGCGCGTACCGCATCGATCATGGCGGGCGGGCCGGCGGCATAGATGTCGAAGCCCGCGAGGCCTGCGACCTTGCGCAGCACCGCCTCGTGGACGAGACCGTGCTCGAAGGCGGCGCCCGAGGCCTGCTCGGAGAGCACGG
>JBQTKI010000052.1:0-6281 GCA_052386275.1 Gammaproteobacteria bacterium | reverse complement strand
CTTGAGGAATTCCGTGGCGGATCCTTGCATTGCCGTCACCCTTACTTCGAATAGAGCTCGACGACCAGATTCTCGTTGATGTCCGGGAGGATCTGGTCACGGTCCGGCAGCGCCTTCAGCGTGCCGGTGAATTTCTTGTCGTCCACTTCGACCCATTCGGGCAGCCCGACCTGGGTCGCGATCGCAAGCGCCGCGGCGATGCGCGCCTGGGCGCGCGCCTTCTCGCGCACGCCGACGACGTCGCCGGCCGCGCACTGGTACGACGGCACATTGACCGCCTCGCCGTTGACCTCGATCGCCTTGTGCGACACCAGCTGGCGCGCCTCGGCGCGCGTCGCCGCGAAGCCCATTCGGTACACGACGTTGTCGAGGCGTCCCTCGAGAAAGCGCAGCAGGTTCTCGCCGGTGGAGCCCGGCCGGCCCGCGGCTTTCGTGTAGTAGTTGCGGAACTGGCGCTCGAGCACGCCGTACATGCGGCGCAGTTTCTGCTTCTCGCGCAGCTGCACGCCGTAGCCCGACAGCCGCGTGCGGCGGTCGCCCTTGATGCCGCCGGGCGGCACCTCGAGCTTGCACTTGCTCTCGAGCGGCTTGATGCCGCTCTTCAGGAACAGGTCGGTGCCCTCGCGCCGCGAGAGCTTGCACTTCGGACCCAGGTATCTGGCCATGTTTCTCCCGGTCTCAGACGCGCCGCTTCTTGGGCGGTCGGCAGCCGTTGTGCGGAATCGGCGTCACGTCGGCGATCGACGTCACTTTCAGGCCGCAGGCATTCAGCGCGCGGACGGCGGATTCACGGCCCGGGCCCGGTCCGCGCACGCGCACCTCCACGGTGCGCAATCCGTGCTCCTGCGCGGCGACACCGGCCTTCTCCGCCGCGACCTGCGCGGCGAACGGCGTGCTCTTGCGCGAGCCGCGGAAGCCGGAGCCGCCCGAGGTCGCCCAGGCAAGCGTGTTGCCCTGGCGGTCGGTGATCGTGACGATCGTGTTGTTGAACGAGGCGTGGATGTAGGCCACGCCGTCCGACACCTGGCGCTTGATCTTCTTGCGCGCCTTGGCGGCGGCCGGCGCGGCAGCCTGCTTGGCATCCGCCTTGGCGTCGGTCGTCGCTTCCGCTTTCGCTTCCGTTTTCTCTTCGCTCATCGCGGTTAAACCTTGCCCGCTGGGACGTTGGTCTTGATTGCCGCGCGGCGCGGGCCCTTGCGCGTGCGCGCGTTGGTGCGCGTGCGCTGGCCGCGCGCGGGCAGCCCCTTGCGGTGGCGGATGCCGCGGTAGCAACCGAGGTCCATCAGCCGCTTCAGGCTCATCGCGTTCTCGCGGCGCAGGTCGCCTTCGACCATGAAGCGCGACACCTGTGTGCGAAGCTGATTGACCTCGGGCTCGGTGAGGTCGCGGACCCGGGTCGAAGGCGCGACGCCCGCCGCCTTGCACACCGCGAGCGCGCGCGAACGGCCGATGCCGTAGACGTGCGTCAGCCCGATCCAGATGTGCTTGTTGACCGGAATATTGATGCCGGCGATGCGCGCCATGCGATTAGCCCCCGAGCCGCGGGAAACGCGGCAGAATACGTGAAAAACCCATGCCCCTCAACCCTGCCTCTGCTTGTGGCGGGCATCCGACGAGCAGATGACCCGCACCACGCCCTTGCGCCGCACGATCTTGCAGTTCTTGCAGATTTTCCTGACCGATGGACGGACTTTCATCTCAGGGACCCTTCCTTCCGAAGCCGCGCAGGTTGGCCTTCTTCATCAGGCCTTCGTACTGGTGCGACATCAGGTGCGCGTTCAGCTGCGCCACGAAGTCCATGACGACGACCACCATGATCAGCAGCGAGGTGCCGCCGAAGTAGAACGGCACGCGCCCGTAGGACATCAGGATCTCGGGCAGCAGGCAGACGAGCGTCACGTACAGCGCGCCCCAGACGGTCAGGCGCGTCAGCACCTTGTCGATGTACTCGGCGGTCTGCTGGCCCGGACGGATGCCCGGGATGAACGCGCCGCCCTTCTTCAGGTTCTCCGCGGTCTCGCGCGAGTTGAACACCAGCGCGGTGTAGAAGAAGCAGAAGAAGATGATCAGGCCGCCGTAGATCAGGAGGTGCAGCGGCTGGCCCCAGCCGAGCGCCGCCGCCAGCGTCTGCAGCCAGGTGCCGGTCTCGCCGGTGCCGAAGAACGAGGCGAGCGTCGCCGGGAACAGCAGGAGCGACGAGGCGAAGATCGGCGGGATCACGCCGGACATGTTGAGTTTGAACGGCAGGTGGCTGGTCTGGCCCGCGTACATGCGCCGGCCGACCTGGCGTTTCGCGTAGTTGACCGGGATGCGGCGCTGGCCGCTCTCGACGAACACGCAGAACGCGGTCACCGCGCCGATCAGGAGCAGCAGGATGATCGCGAACGCGGGGTTCATCTCGCCGCTGCTGACCTGCTGGAAGGTGCCGCCGATCGCGGACGGCAGCCCGGAAATGATGCCGGCGAGGATGATCATCGAGATGCCGTTGCCGATGCCGCGCTCGGTGATCTGCTCGCCGAGCCACATCAGGAACATGGTGCCCGCGGTCAGCGTCAACACCGTCGGCAGCGTGAAGTTGAAGAACCCGGGGTTGATGACCACGCCCTGGTTCTGGAACGCGGTCGCGGCGGCGAAGCCCTGGAACGCGGCCAGCACGACCGTGAAGTAGCGGGTCCACTGCATCAGCTTGCGCCGGCCTGATTCGCCCTCCTTCTTGATCGCCGTCATCGACGGCACCACCACCGCCATCATCTGGATGATGATGGACGCCGAGATGTAGGGCATGACGCCCATCGCGAAGATCGACAGGCGTTCGAGCGCGCCGCCGGAGAACATGTTGAACAGCCCGAGGATCGTGCCCTCCTGGCTCTCGAACAGGCGCGCGAGCGCGACCGGGTCGATGCCGGGCACCGGCACGAAGGTGCCGATCCGGTAGACGACCAGCGCCCCCAGCAGGAAGAACAGGCGATGGCGCATCTCGGTGTAGCGCGTGACTTCACCGAGCGCGACCGCCGCATTGCCCGCTGTCGTCGCCATCAGCCGATCTTCCCGCCCGCTTTCTCGATGGCCGCGCGCGCGCCCTTGGTCGCGACGACCGCCGGGCCCTGCAGCGTGACCGCGCGCGCGATGTCGCCCGACAGGATCACCTTGGCGCGCTCAGTCGAAAGCGGCACCACGGAGGCCTCGATCAGCGCGGCCAGGTCGATCAGGTCCGATTTGACCTTCGCCAGGTCGGACAGCGTCACCTCGGCGCGCGTCGATTTGATGGCCGAGCGGAAGCCGACCTTGGGCAGGCGGCGCTGCAACGGCACCTGGCCGCCCTCGAAGCCGACCTTGTGGTAGCCGCCCTTGCGCGCCTTCTGGCCCTTGCCGCCGCGGCCGCAAGTCTTGCCCTGGCCCGCGGACGCGCCGCGGCCGACGCGCAGGCGCGGGCGCCTGCTGCCGGGGGCGGGCTTCATTTCGTTGAGTCGCATGACCGCTCCTTCAGGCCTTCTCGACCGCGAGCAGGTGCTTCGCAGCGTTGATCATGCCGCGCACCTCCCGCGTGTCCTGCACCACGCGCGAGTCGCGGATGCGCCGCAGCCCCAGCCCGTGCACCGAGGCGCGGATGTTCTGCAGCTGCCCGTGCACGCTGCCCTTCAGGGTCACCTTGATCTTCGGCTCGCTCATGATGTTCAGCCCGTGATCTCTTCCAGTGTCTTGCCACGCTTGGCCGCTATCCGCTCGGGCGCCGCCATGCGCGAGAACGCGTCGAAGGTCGCGCGCACGACGTTGATCGGGTTGCGCGAGCCGTAGCTCTTTGCCAGCACGTTGCGCACGCCCGCGCACTCGAACACCGCGCGCATGCCGCCGCCCGCGATGACGCCGGTGCCGTCCGCGGCCGGCTGCATGTAGACGCGGGTCGTGCCGTGGTGGCCGTTGATTGCGTAGTGCAGCGTCTCGCGCGACAGCGGCACGGTGGTCATGTTCTTGCGCGCCTGCTGCATCGCTTTCGAGATCGCGACCGGCACCTCGCGCGCCTTGCCGTAACCGAAACCGACGCGTCCGGCGCCGTCGCCGACCACGGTCAGCGCGGTGAAGCCGAACTGCCGGCCGCCCTTGACGACCTTGGCGGTGCGGTTGACGGCGACCAGCTTCTCGATCAGGTCGTCGCCCGACTGTGCCCTTTCGACTCGTGCCATCTCGTCTTCTCCGGGATCAGAACTTGAGGCCGGCTTCGCGCGCGGCGTCGGCGAGCGCCTTGACGCGCCCGTGGTAGCGGAAGCCGGAGCGGTCGAATGCCACCGACTCGATGCCGGCGGCCTTCGCGCGCTCGGCGATCGCGCGGCCGACCGCGGCCGCCGCGGCCTTGTTGCCGGTGCCCTTGAGCGCCGAAGCCACGGCCTCCTGCACGGTCGACGCCGCGACCAGCACTTTCGCGCCGTCGGACGTCGTGACCTGGGCGTAGATGTGCCGCGGCGTGCGGTGCACCGTCAGGCGCGCCTGTGCCTTCTCGCGGATCTTGGCGCGGCCGCGGGTCGCGCGCCGCAGGCGCCGGTCCTTCTTGGTGAGCTGTGCCATAGGAACCTCCGATTTACTCCGGCATGAGGCGCGTTACGCGCGCGCAATGGCGCGCCAAGGCGCGAGCCGAAGTCCGATAGTCTGGACTATGGACGAGGCGAGCAACGCGGGTGCGCCATTGCTCGCGCGTAACCCGCCGGGACCGGCCGATTTTCGCTTCTGGCGTCGTTGCTCGGCGCTCGTGTATCACTCGATACACTTCGCGTCTCGCGCCTTGCCAGAAGCGAAAATCGGACACGGTCGCGCCCATGCCGGAGTAAATCGGAGATTCCATACTTACTTCTTCTTGCCTTCCTTCAACACGATCTTCTCGCCGGTGAAGCGCACGCCCTTGCCCTTGTAGGGCTCCGGCGGGCGGTAACCGCGGATCTCGGCCGCGACCTGGCCGACCTTCTGCCGGTCCGCGCCCGTGATCACGATCTCGGTCTGCGACGGCGTCTCGATCGAGATGCCCTCGGGCACCGGGTAGTTGACCGGGTGCGAGTAGCCGAGCGTGAGGCTCAGGTTGCGGCCCTGCACCACGGCGCGGTAGCCGACGCCCACCAGCTCGAGCTTGCGCTCGAAGCCCCGGGTGACGCCCGCCACCATGTTCGCGAGGTTGGCGCGGGTGGCGCCGGCCGCTGCAATCCGCTCGACCGTGGCCTTGCCGCCCGGGACCGATACGCAGAGCGCCTGGTCCTTCTGCATGACGGCGATGCCGCCAGAGAGCGGCAGCGTCAGCGCGCCCCTGGCGCCCTTCACGGTCACGGAGTCCGCGGCGACCGTCGCACTGACGCCCGCGGGAAGCCTGACCGGCAGATTGGCGATTCTCGACATGTTCGTTCCCTCAGGCGACGACGCAGAGCACTTCGCCGCCCTGCCCCGCGCGGCGCGCCTCGCGGTCGGTCATGACGCCGGCCGGCGTCGAGACGATCGCGATGCCGAGGCCGCCCAGCACCTTCGGCAGCCGGTCCTTCGGCCGGTACGCACGCAGCCCGGGCCGCGACACGCGCTCGAGCCGCTCGATCACGGGCTTGCCCTGGTGGTACTTGAGCGCCACCACGAGCGTCGCGCGCGCGCCGTCCTTGCGCACGGCGTAGTCGGCGATGTAGCCCTCGTCCTTCAACACGCGGACGATCGCCTCCTTGACCCGCGACGATTGCACCGAGACCTCCGGCTTGCCGGCGGCCTGGCCGTTGCGGATGCGCGTCAACAGGTCCGCGATCGGGTCGGTCATGCTCATCGTTCGCTCCTCACCAGCTTGCCTTGCGCAGGCCCGGCACGTCGCCGCGCATGGTCGCCTCGCGCAGCTTGACGCGGCCGAGGCCGAACTTGCGGTAGTTGCCGCGCGAGCGGCCCGTGATCGCGCAGCGCTTGCGCTGGCGGATCGGGCTGGCGTCGCGCGGCAGCTTCTGCAGCGCCTCGATCGCCGTCATGCGGTCCTCCGGCGAGGCCTTCGGGTCGCGCACCTGCTCCTTGAGCTGCGCGCGCTTGCCGGCGTACTTCTTCACCTTCTTCTCGCGGCGCTTCTCGCGCTCGATCATGTTGGTCTTCGCCATCGGTCACTTCCTGAACGGGAAATTGAACGCCTCGAGCAGTGCCCGGCCCGCTTTGTCGTCGCCCGCGGTGGTGGTGATCGTGATGTCCATGCCGCGCAGCTGGTCGATCTGGTCGTAGGCGATCTCGGGGAAGATGATCTGTTCCTTCACGCCGAAGCTGTAGTTGCCCTGGCCGTCGAACGA
>JBQTKI010000051.1:0-37863 GCA_052386275.1 Gammaproteobacteria bacterium | reverse complement strand
GGTCACGTCGAGTCCGCCCGCGCGGAAACGCGCGAATTCCGCGTTCTCGTCCGACACGAACTCATAGCGGATCTCGTCGTAGGCCACGGACGGCTGGTTCCAGTAGTGCGGGTTGCGCGCAAGCCTCAGGCTCGTGCCGGGCACCAGATCAGCGAGGCGAAAGGGCCCGTTGGTGACTGCCTGCTCGGAACGCCAGGAACCGCCGGCGGCGGCGAGAGACGATGCGTGCACAGGCGAAGCGACGGTATTGCTGAGGATGTCGGGGAAGTACGCGACCGGGCGTGAGAGCCGGATTTCCAGCGCGCGTTCGCCCAGGGCGCGCACGCCGAGTTGGTCCGGGGGTCGCTCGCCGCGCAGGATCTCCGGCGCGTTTTCGATCGCGCGCAGCAGGTCCGCGGCACCGGACGCCGTCGCCGGATCGAGCGCGCGCCGGAACGCCGTGACGAAATCGTCGGCGACCACCGGGTCACCGTTGGACCAACGTGCCTCGGGACGCAGGATGAACGTGTAGACCTTGCCACCGGCGCTGGTTGACCAGGACTGCGCCACCGCCGGCACAACCTCGCCATCCGGGCCGCTTGCAGTCAGACCTTCATAGAGGTCGCGCAGTACGTCGTAGGAAAACGCGTCTTCAGCACGCTGTGGATCTAGCGAACCGGGCTGGCCGCCGAGGCCGCGGCGAAGGACGAGTGGCTCTGTCTGTCCTGATGCGTCTGGTCCCGGTCCGCGGCTGCAAGCAGTCGGCAGCAGTGCGACCGTCGCGGCGAGCAGGATGGCGGTGCAGGCGGAAATGCAAGCAGCCAGGGAAGAACGCCGCACACGCATCAGAATTTGCCCGCGGCCCAATAGTTGGGCTTGGGCAAGCTTAAGCCATCAACGATTTTTCAGATGCGCCAAGAAGTTGATTTTGCCCGACGGATCTCACACTACCGCATTCATCCGGTATACGTCTTGCGCAAGCGTCGCCGCCGGATGTGGCGGCGAATCCCCGGTATCTTCAACACACAGGACTGCTAGTCCAGCCGAGAGGCTGAGCAGTTCTAGTTGGGAGAGCCCGTCCCAAGTGAGCCGTCCGGGCTACCCGTTCCAAGGGAACCATCGGGACTGCCGGTACCAAGCGATCCGTCGGGGCTGCCCGTCCCAAGTGAGCCATCCGGGCTACCCGTTCCCAGTGAGCCATCACGCTGAGTTTCCCGAGCCGATGATTGAGCATCCAGCGTCACGACCGCACAGCTACCCAAGATGACTCCTCTTGGGTTTGGCTGAACTCCCCTCACCGCGACGATCGATGACCTAAGCGACGATGCAGATTCGCCAACCAGAGTCGTCGCTGAGTAATTCACATACGAACTTCCCAAGCGCAGTTGCCCTCGAGCAGAGTCCGCTTGTGTAACTCGCGAACGCAGATAGACTTCGCTGGCGCCCGGGACATACTGGCTCGACAAGCGCCTAACTTCGAGGGCTCGATTTCGCGATCCATTTCTCGACCAATCCACTACAAGGGCAAAATCGCCCACCGCGAAACTTTCCCCTAGCGATGCCTGTACACGATATCCAAGAACCTCAATTTTACCGGCGCGCGTCACTGCATCGACACGCCCAACGGCAATAACACGCGAGCCAAACGCGGCAATCGCAAGATCGACTTCGCCTGGTTGGGTAGTTGCGACACCTGGCGACTCGCAGACGGCCGCGGCGTTCGCAGCATTAGGATTGACAATCGAGATCGCGGCTATCGCGCCAGCGATCCAGACCGAGCCTGAAGACTCATGCAATTTGATCTTCACGGTGTCATATCCCCTATTTAGCTTCCTTAGCGGGCTCTTCATCCACGAGACTCGCAAGCATGTCCTGAAACTTCTTGTCATCCGCCAAGTCGTCTTTGTAGAGATATAAGCCAACGCCCACACTCAACGTTTGATCGACACCTGCCCGCGGCCTTCGAAACAGCACAAACTGGGTCTCGAGATCCTCAATTACTTCCTGCAGTCGATCACGCACCATGTCACTAAACGGGACCCAGTCTTCCTCGCGTATCCCATAATCTGGGAAGACCCATCTTTCGAAACGACGTCTGCCTGCGTCTGTCTCCCCAAGATTGTGATCAATTGTCTCGACGTATCTGCGGACTCCTCGAGCAAAGACCTCAATCAGTTCTGGCGCCATCTGCTCGGGGATGTACGTGCGTTTCAACACACGGATCATCCCGCTCTCTTCAGCGATAGTCGCGGCTCCAACCCGCATCAGTTCCTCCAACATCAACTGAGGTTGAATGTCCGATGCGTAGCGAGCTACCAAGTCTTCGAATGAAAGGCCTCCCCCAGCTTCTCGCGCGAAACCCAAGTCTCGTGGAAACCCGTAGGGTCCCATGAACTCTGGATCGTTGTGCCATCCTTGCAGCACATTCGCGATCCGACTCGCGTTGCTCTCAAGCGCCCGTCGAAGGCGGTCTTCTTCACCAAGTACGCGATCGAAATCCCGTCGCGCAATACCCGTCGTTATCGACAGCCTCGAAATCGACATCGGGCGATCAAGAACCGCAAAGTCGGTGGCTGCAACCCGCGCGTACGCGCCCTTCAAAACCTCCGATATCTCGTTGAACGAAATCCCATTGCGCAACAAGATGCGAACAAGCGGAACCAACAAAAACCTAAATGCAGCGAGTAGCCTTAAATTGACCGTGTAACCCGCTGACATGACTTAATGTAGCCCTTGACTTATTTGGAGTAAACATAACTTTTGCTCCGGCGCGACAGGGTGTTGCGCCGAAGTTGCTGGATCGCGGGTGCCTAGACCCCAAGATACGGGGCCAAAGGCGGATTACTTCTTATTATTCAATCAGATAGAGGAGTCGTTTTGCCCCCAATACTGCCGCGCGACGACTGGAGCCGCCAAGACATAGGCGACGGCCTAGCTATGCCCGCGCACGACTTGCTCGTGCTCGCAATCCAAGGTCAACGTAGTAGGCTCCAGCGCCCAATTCGATGTAGCGGCCCGATGGGCTTGACTGCCCAGCGTGTCTTTCCAGCCATTCGTCAATTGAATCGACAAACTCTTGACCCCTCGCCCGCACAAGGCGATCAAAAACTGGTTCAAGCTCGCTCGCAATTGAGACGGTGCACGCACGTTCGAACCTTGGCCGGTCCTGACCGGACACGCTTCGCACGTTTCGGTGAAGGGTGTTCAAGAACCCCTCAACCTGCTTGAGCAAGCCATCCGTTGCAAGCCGTCCACCGGCACTTGCGTACGTGAGCAAGAAGGTTGGTGTCTTGGAGACTATCCGACCGTCCTCTACTTGGACGGCCCCAAAATCGAGAAGCGCCCTGAGAATGTCCTGCCATTCATGTTGGCAACCGGCCTTTACACAGAGACCTGCAAACGAAGCCGGGCCTGAATGTAGTTCCAGAACCGCCGGTTCGCCTTGGGCATCAATCAAAGCGATGTCACGTCTCCATGTACACATCACTTCCATGCAGTCTCGCAATATCGACCCAAGTTCCGTGAATGTTGTTTCCGACCTGGTCTCGACGGCACTAGCGAGTGCAAGAGAGGTAGAGTGCCGGATCATTGACACACTTGCTCCAGCCGCCATTAGTAACTCCGTAAAATGCTGAACAACTTCATCTAACAACTCTTGACCGTGACGGGTTGAGAGCGCGTCGCCTGAAATTACTGCAGACATGTTTTGATACCTTAGTCTTGCATTGGAAGTACTGAGACAACTAATCCCCTGATGCGCGCAACTTCAGATCGTCAGTTTGTCGCTTTTCAGCCGCGCGTGAACTCGACCTTGATGAAAGCCTGCCTCCGCCTCCTCCGCCCCCTCGCGCGGATCATGCTCCGTCACGGCTTCTCGACCTACGACTTTTCCCGTGTCGCCAATATTGCCTTCGTACAGGCGGCGCGCGATATCCTTGACGAGCAGGGCAGATCGGCGAGTTTCTCGCGTATTTCTACAATTACTGGACTGCACCGTCATGTGGTCAGCGATATTGTTAACTCGGACGATGGGAAATCCGGCAGCCTGATCGCGGAGAAGGACTACCAGCGCAACCGGCTGGCGCGGGTCTTGACGGGCTGGTTCGAAAGCCCCGATTACACCGACAGCGAAGGCCACCCGCGCATCCTCCCCGAGAGTGGCCCTGCCCCGTCGTTCGCCACGCTGGTTCAGGCGTTCAGCGGTGACATCTACCCGACGATCATCCTGGAGGAGCTGCTCCAGGTCGGTGCGGTGCGCCGTCTGAAAGATGGTTCGTTGCGGGCAGTGTCGCGCCGATACACCCTGGGCGGCGCCGATCCTACAGCGATCGCGCACCTCGGCGGCGCAGCGCACGACCTGATCGCCACGCTCGAGCACAACATCGCGGTGCCACCCGAGGCGAGGCATTTCGAGGACTCCGCAATGTCGCTGGGCCTAGACCCTGCGGCGATCCCGCTGTTCCGGCGATTGTTGCGGCAGCGGGGAGCCGCGTTCCTCGAAGACATCGAGGGCTGGATGCTGGAGCACGAGAAGCCGGGCAGCTCCGACGCCGTACGCGCGGGCGTCGTACTGCACATGGTCGTGGACGCAGAGCCGGCGGCGCCCGCGACGCCGGCCGCGACGCGCGACGACTGATCAGCGCTTGGCGCCGATCAGCTGGAGGAACTCGTCCTCGTCGAGGATCCGCACGCCGAGTTCGGTCGCCTTGCGGAGCTTGGAGCCCGGGCTCTCGCCCGCGACCACGTAATCGGTCTTCTTCGAGACGCTGCCTGAGACCTTGCCGCCCAGTTCGCGGATGCGGTCGCCCGCGTCGTCGCGCGACAGGCTGGACAGCGTGCCGGTCAGCACGAACGTCCTGCCTGCGAGGAGGTTGCTGCTCGTCTCGGCCTTGCGGGCCTCCGGCCAACGGACGCCGAGGCGGATCAGGCTGTCAATCACCCGCGCATTGCGTTTCTCGCCGAAGAAGGCATGGACGTGCGCGGCGGTGATCGGCCCGATATCCGGCACTTCCTCGATTTCCGCGACCGCCGCCTTGCGCAGTGCCTCGAGCGTGCGGAAACGTCTGGCCAGCGCTTCCGCCGTCGTCTCGCCGACGTCACGGATGCCGAGCGCGAACAGGAAGCGTGGCAAGGTCGCGTCCTTGCTGCGCTCGATCGATTCGAGCACGTTCGCCGCCGACTTCCCGCCCATGCGCTCGAGCTCGGCGAGGTCCGGGAGCTTCAGCCGGTACAGGTCTGCCGCGTCCTTGACGAGGCCGGCGTCCGCCAGCTGGTCGATCAGCTTGCTGCCGAGCCCTTCGATGTCCAGTGCACGTCGCGACGCGAAGTGGCGCAGCGATTCCTTGAGCTGTGCGGAGCAGACGAGCCCGCCGGTGCAACGCGCGACCGCCTCCCCCTCTTCGCGCTCGACCAGCGACCCGCAAACCGGGCAGTGCGTCGGCAGCCGCACGACGGACGTGCGGCCAGGGCGCTTGTCGAGCATCACGCGCACGACCTCAGGAATGACGTCGCCCGCGCGCCGGAGGATCACGGTGTCGCCGACCCGCACGTCCTTGCGCTGCAGCTCGTCGATGTTGTGGAGCGTCGCGTTGCTGACCGTCGCGCCGCCGACGAAGACCGGCTCGAGGCGGGCCACCGGCGTCAGCGCCCCGGTCCGCCCGACCTGCCACTCGATCGCCTTGACGCGCGTCATCTCCTCCTCGGCCGGGAACTTGTGCGCAATCGCCCAGCGCGGTGCGCGCGCGACGAATCCCAGTTCGCGCTGCTGCGCGATGGCATCCACCTTGTAGACCACGCCGTCGATCTGGTACGGGAGCTTGGCGCGGCGCTGGCCGATCTCCCCGTAATATTCCAGCATCCCGGCGATGCCCTTTACCACGCGCGCCTCCGGTGAGGTCCTGAGTCCCCAGCCGCGCAACTTTTCCAGGATCTTGCTGTGCCGATCCGGCAGCCTGCCGCCCTCCGCCTGGCCCGCCCCGTAGAAAAAGATCTCGAGCGGCCGCGAGGCGGCCAGGCGCGGGTCCAACTGGCGCAGACTGCCGGCCGCGGCGTTGCGCGGATTGACGAACACCTTCTCGCCCTTCTCGGCCGCGCGGCGATTCATTTCGCGGAATCCCGCGAGCGACATGAACACCTCGCCGCGGGTCTCCAGCAGACGCGGCCAGCCCCGGCCCGCGAGCCGCAGCGGAACGCTTTGGATGGTGCGGATGTTGTGCGTGACGTCCTCGCCGACCGCGCCGTCACCGCGCGTCGCGCCGAGTTCCAGCGTCCCGTTGCGGTAGGTCAGGCTGACCGCGAGCCCGTCGAGCTTTGTTTCGCACAAATACTCGACTTCGCCGTCGGCCTCGAGGCGCTCGCGCACGCGGCGGTCGAACGCCACTACCTCCTCGCGCGAGAAGGCGTTGTCGAGAGAAAGCATCGGCGTGCGATGGCGCACCTCGGCGAAGCCACCGACCGGCTGGCCGCCGACGCGTTGCGTCGGCGATGCGGGCGTGACCAGGCCCGGATGCTCGCGCTCCAGCGCGCGCAGCTCCACGATCATGCGGTCGTATTCGGCGTCCGGGATCTCGGGATCGTCCAGCACGTGGTAGCGATAGTTGTGATGCTCTATCTGCGCCCGCAGCCGCTCGACGCGCTGGCGGACCTTGGCAGGAGCCGTCTTCATCAGTAGCGCCGCAGGCGCTTGTGTCGGTGCTCGAACTGCACCAGTTCCTCGCGCAGGTTCAGGATCCGCTGCGCGGTCAGCGTGCTGCCCTGCTCGTCCTGCAACTGCCCGCCGAGCCGGTCCGCGAGTTTGCGGCCGACCGCCAGTATCAGGTCGAACATCGCCGGCGCCTCGAGTGGACCGGGCACGATGCCGAACAGCGAGATCCCCGGGAACGACTGCTGGTCCATGCGGGCGACGTCGAACGACCCCGGTTCCAACATGCTGGCGACGTAGAACAGCGCCTTGCCGTCCTCACGCTCGCGGCAGAAGATCGAATAGCGCCCGTAGCGCAGTTCCTCCGCTTCGAACGCCGCGCGCAACTGCGTACCGGCCCAGCGATCGCCCTGTGCGACGAGTCGCAACGCCACGATCCGCTGCGCCGATGCCTCGGCGGCCTGGCGCTCGGCCGCACCCATCGGCATGGCTGCGGGCTCATCTGGTGCCTGCTCCGGCTCTGCGTCGGATCGTTCAAGCGGGTGCGTGCGGATCCAGGGCGAGCGCTGATGGTCGTCCTGTTCCTCTCGCGGTTCCGGAGCGCCCGCATTGGACCTGGCACTCCGGGCGGCGTGCCCCGGCATCTCCACTTCCACCGTCGGCTCGAATTCTTCCTCTGGCGGAAGCCGTCGTTCCTTGCCCACGTACGCGGACACATCCACTTCGAGGTCGTCGGGAATCTCGATCAGCGGCGGGCGACGCGGCGCGCGCACCCGCTCGATGGTCGGTGCATAGTGGGTTACCGGTGCCGCCTCGGTGACCGCAGGTT
The DNA here is from genome assembly GCA_052386275.1 of Gammaproteobacteria bacterium. Classification (GTDB taxonomy): domain Bacteria; phylum Pseudomonadota; class Gammaproteobacteria; order Steroidobacterales; family Steroidobacteraceae; genus SCUD01. The sequence goes on along the minus strand of JBQTKI010000051.1, from coordinate 30,415 downwards.
CTGGCCCTGGTTCGGTGCTGACGGTCGGTTCCGCGCGCTCGCGCGGCCAGCGTTCGGCGGGCGCGCTCCTGGTCCTCGCCTTGCGCGACTCCCACCACCACAAGCCGAGTATCAGCGCGACGCCGGCCGCGAGCAGTATCCAGCGCAACTCCGGCACTGCGGCCTCCCGGTCAGCCGACCGCCGCCATCCTGACGGCCTCGTCGACGTCCACGGCGACCAGGCGCGAGACGCCCGGCTCCCCCATCGTCACCCCAATCAGGTGGCCCGCGAGCTCCATCGTCGCCTTGTTGTGCGTGATAAACACGAACTGCACGCGCTCGGACATGTCGCGCACGATGTCGCAGAAGCGGCTGACGTTGTTGTCATCGAGCGGCGCGTCCACCTCGTCCAGCAGGCAGAACGGCGCGGGATTGAGCTCGAAGATCGAGAACACGAGCGCGACTGCGGTCAGTGCCTTCTCGCCGCCGGAGAGCTGGTGGATCGTGCTGTTGCGCTTTCCCGGCGGGCGCGCCATGACCGCGACGCCCGCCGTCAGCAGGTCGTCGCCGACCAGTTCGAGGTAGGCGGCGCCGCCGCCGAACAGGCGCGGGAATTTCTCCTTCAGGCCGGCATTGATGCGGTCGAAGGTGTCCTGGAAGCGCGCGCGTGTTTCGCGGTCGATCTTGCGGATCGCCTGGTCGAGCGTATTGAGGGCATCGGTCAGGTCGGCGAACTGCCGATCCAGGTACTCCTTGCGCTCGGACTGTTCTTTGAGCTCGTCAATGGACGCGAGGTTGACTGCGCCCAGCCGCTCGATACGCTCCGCGACCTCCGCGAGCTGCTGGTCCCAGGCCGTGACCGAGGCGTCCTCCGTCAGCGCCGCGGTCACCCGCTCGAGGTCGAAGTGCGTGGCGGCGAACTGCTCGAGCAGCGATTCGCGCCGCACGCGCGTTTCCTGCATGCCGAGGCTGACTTCGGCGAGCGCCGCGCGCGCCGCTTCGACCAGGCCCTCCGCCTTTTGCCGCTCGAGGTCGAGCTCGCACACCCGCGCGTCCGCCTCCTCGACCCTGCGGCGCGCCTCGGCGAGTTCCTGCTCCACGGCGAGGCGCTGCTCCAGAAACTGCCGCAGCTGCCGCTCCAGGAGTGCGAACGGTTCCTCGCCTTCCATCAGCTGGCGCTCGAGGTCTCTGCGCCGTGCGGCCTGCTGCCGCGACTGCTCGCTGACCCGTTCCAGGCTGGTGCGCAGCGTCGCGAGCGTGGAGCGCTGCGATTCGACGCGAATCACCACCTTCTGGGCGTCGGCGAGCAGGGCCGCATGACGCTCGCGTGCTCCGGCGAGACTCGCGCGCAACGTGTCGCGCTCCCGTTCCAGCAGCGGCCGGCGCCGTGACAACGACTCCAGCTGCGCCCGCGCCGATTCCAGCCTGCGCCGCGCGCCGGAGAGCTCTTCCTCGTCGCGACCGATCTCCAAGGCCGCGTCTCCGAACTCGCCCGCGATCCGCGCCACACGTTCGGCCGCCTGCTGCGCCCGCGAGCGGATCGCCTCGTGCGCGCCACGCACGTTGACCAGGTCGTGGTGCAGCCGGTGCACGGTTGCGTGCAGTTCGTCGCGTCGCGCGTCGAGCGCGGCGATGCGGCTGCGGGCGTCTGCGAGCGCGTCGTCGAGTTCCCGGACCCTGGACTCGCGGGTCGCAACTGCCGCCTGCAGGCGCCGCAATTCCTGTTCGCGCGCGATCACGCCCGCGTGCCCGGCCTCGCTGCGCGCGACCCGCAGCCAGTCGCGGCCGAGCCAGACGCCGTCCCGCGTGATGACCGACTGGCCGGGCCCGAGCTTGCGCCGGCGCACCAGCGCTTCCGCAAGCGTGTCGACCGCGACGATGCCTTCCAGCAGGCTGGCCACAACCGCCGGGCCCGACACCTTGGAAAGCAGGCTGTCGGCCGGCGCGCGGCCGGCGGGGCCCGGCGCCTGCTCGGCGATCGTGAGCTGTCCGGCGTCGAGCCGGTTCGCGGCTTCCGCGAATGCCTCGATGGCCTCGACGCAGACCGCCTCGAGATCGCTGCCGAGCGCGGTCTCGACGGCGCGCTCCCAGCCCTGCGCGACCTGCAGTTCCTGCGCGAGCCGCGGCCGGCGCTCGAGCTGGTGGCCGCCGAGCCATTCCGCGACCCGGCCCTGCGCCTGGCCGAGTGCCGCCTTCTGCACCGCCTCGACCGTCAGCAGTTCCCCCTGCGCCGCCTGCAGTGCCGACCTGGCGGCATCCAGCGACGCGGAGGATTGGCGCTCCGCCTCACGCAACGACACCAGTTCCTCGAGCGCGGCATCGAGTCCGCGCTGGGCTTCGGCCCCACGTTCGCGCGCCTCATGCTCGGCCGCCGCGAACTCCTCGGGCCGGGCCCCGGCGACGCTCTGCTCGATCTGCGCCCGCTCCTCTGCAAGCCGGTCGCGCTGTGCGCGGAGCCGCGCGAGGCCGGCATCGATCTGCCCGATGCGGGCCTGCTCGACCTCCGACCGCTGCGCAGCATCCGCAAACTCGCGGATGAAGGCGTCCCAGCGCTCCTGCCAGCCGGACATCCCGGACTCCGCCGCCGCGAAATCCGCCTGGGCCGACGATTCGATCGCGCGCGCCGCGACCAGGTCCGGTTCGGCGCATGCGAGCGAGGCGGTAAGCTCCTGCAAATGCGCCTCGTCGCGCCCCACCAGTACGCGCGATTCGGCGAGCTCCGCGGTGACGCGTTCGAGGTCCGCGCGCTGGCGCTGGCGCAGCTCGCGGGCGTGCTGCAGCGACTGCTCGGTGCGCGTCGCATCCGCACCCGCCTGGTAATAGCGCTCCTGCACCGCCGCGACCTCGTCCGAGCGCGCAACGTGCATCGTGCGCCCGCGCTCGACCTGCGCCTCGGCCGCGCGCAGTGCCGCGATCGCGGCCTGGGTCTCGGTCTCGTGCCGCGACGCCAGCGCATTGCGGCCGGCGAGGTCGCCGTCGAGGTCGCGGATGCGAAGCGCCAGCAGTTCGGCTTGCAGCTGTCGCTGGCGCTCGCGGTTCTCCTGGTAGCGGCGCGCGATGCCGGCCTGGCGCTGCAGGTGGCGGATCTGCTTGTCCACCTCCTCGCGCAGGTCGTTCAGCCGGTCGAGGTTCTCCCGCGTGTGCGCGATGCGGGTCTCGGTCTCGCGGCGGCGGTCCTTGTAGCGTGAGATGCCCGCCGCTTCCTCGACGAATGCGCGCATGTCCTCGGCGCGCGCCTCGATCAGGCGCGAGATCATGCCCTGCTCGATGATCGCGTAGCTGCGCGAGCCGAGGCCGGTGCCGAGGAAGAGGTGCGTGATGTCCTTGCGCCGGCACTTGGAGCCATTAATGAAGTACGTCGAGTTGCCGTCGCGCGAGACGGTGCGCCTGAGCGCGACCTCGGCGTAGCCGGCATAGGGCCCCGCGATCTTGCCATCGCTGTTGTCGAACACGAGCTCGACCGAGCCGCTGCCCACGGGCTTGCGGCCACGCGAGCCGTTGAAGATGACGTCGGTCATCGAATCGCCGCGCAGGTGCTTGGCGGAGATCTCGCCCATGACCCAGCGCACGGCGTCGATGATGTTGGACTTGCCGCAGCCGTTCGGTCCGACGACGCCGGTGAGATTGGCGGGGAAAGTGACGGTAGTCGGATCGACGAAAGACTTGAAACCGGCGAGTCTTATCCTGGCAAGGCGCATTCAAGCTAGTGTAAATTAACCGCCCGCGATTGACGACGACCGGGAAACCCCCGCATGAGCCGCCAGGCGCCATCCGGCGACCTCGAGACATTCCCGAATCCGGAACCCGGGCGCGATTACACGATCCGCATCCGCATTCCGGAGTTCACCTGCCTGTGCCCGCGCACGGGACAGCCCGACTTCGCGACGCTCGAGCTCGAATACGTGCCGGATGCGCTCTGCGTCGAGCTCAAGTCACTCAAGCTCTACGTCTGGTCGTTCCGCGACCGCGGCGCGTTCCATGAAGCCGTGACGAATGAAATCGCGAACCGGCTGGCCGCCCTCCTGAGTCCGCGCTTCCTGCGCCTCGCCGCCCAATTCAACGTGCGCGGCGGCATCTATACGACCGTGGTGGCCGAGCACTGCAAGCCCGGCTGGACCGCGCCCCGGCCAGTCGCATTGCCCTGATCGCGCATGTGCCAGCGCGGCGACGCCGTCAAGACTGGACCGTGCGGAAACCGGAGCTATAATCGCGCGCTCGATGGAAGGGCTCGGAGGGCTGGATGCCGGTCAAGAAGGCTGCGAAACCCGGAAAACCCGCGAAAAAGGCGGCCCCGCGCAAGGCGGCGCCCGCGCGCAAGGCCGCGAAGCCGGCCCGCAAGCCGAAGGTCGCTGCGGCCCGCGCCAGGCCCACCAGGCCGCTCAAGGCCAAACCTCAGAACGTCGCCCCGGCGACCCCGCCGCGCGCAATGGCCAAGCCCTCGGTCGCGCATGAGCCCGCGATCCTGAAGCCGAGGCCCGCCACCACGATTGCGCAGGTCGCCGAAGGCCGCCCCGCGCTGGCGGCGATCCAGCTGCGGCCCCCGGCGCGCCGACCCGGTGGCGAGGAAGAGGAGGAAGGCACGGGCACCCACAACCTGCTGCTGGGCCCGCGCAATGTCCTGCCGTACCGAGAGCGCAAGGGCGAGCGGTACATGAGCCGCGAGCAGCTCGAGCACTTCCGCGTCATTCTGAACAGCTGGAAACGCGACCTCATGGAAGAAGTCGACCGCACCATGTCGCACATGAAGGACGAGGCGGCGAACCCGCCCGATCCGAACGACCGCGCGACACTCGAGTCGGAATTCGCCCTGGAGCTGCGCACCCGCGACCGCGAGCGCAAGCTGATCCGCAAGATCGACGAGGCGCTCTCCCGCATCGACGATGGCAGCTACGGCTACTGCGTCGAGACCGGCGAGCCGATCGGCGTCAAGCGGCTCGAGGCGCGGCCGGTCGCCACGCTCTGTATCGAAGCCCAGGAGCGGCGTGAGCGTCGCGAGAAGCAGTACGGCGACCGGGACGACTGGTACCGCTGACGCGCGGCCTTGCGGCCGCTTCGCACCGACCCCGTCCGGACCCCTCCACCTTGGTTCCCTCCTGGCTGCCGCCGGCAGCTACCTGAGCGCCCGCAGCAAAGGAGGCCGCTGGCTGGTCCGCATCGAAGACCTTGACCGCGACCGCTGCATTGCCGGGATGGCCGGGCAGTTCCTGGCGACGCTCGCCCGTTTCGGTTTCGAATGGGATGGAAACGTCGAGTTGCAGTCCGCACGCGGCTCCCACTACGCCGCAGCGCTCGATGACCTGCGCGCCGCCGGCCGCTCGTATCCTTGCCGCTGCAGCCGCTCACAACTCGCCGCCATGGCGCTGGAGCCCGGCAACGAGCCCGTCTACCCGGGCACCTGCCGCAACGATCCCGAGGCCGACAGCGCGCCGCACGCGGTGCGATTCCGCATTGCGGACGCCGAGGCGCCGGTCGTGGTCGAGGACGAATGGCAGGGCCCGGTGCGCCAGGATTGCGTGTGCGAGGCCGGTGATTTCGTGATCCGCCGGCGCGACGGCTACCCCGCCTATCACCTGGCGGTGGTCGTGGACGATGCCTTGCAAGGCGTTACCGAGGTCGTGCGTGGCGCGGATCTGCTTGGCTCCACGCCGCGCCAGATCCTGCTGCAGCGGGCGCTCGGCCTGCCCACGCCGCACTATGGCCACCTGCCGCTGCTCACGGAACCCGACGGGCAGAAGCTCGCCAAGTCGCGGCGCGCGCTGCCGCTCGATCCGGATTCGGCGCCGCGGCAGCTGTGGGAGGTGCTTTGCCTGCTCGAGCAGGAGCCGCCCGACGCGCTGGCGTGCGCGCCGGTAGCGGAGATCTGGGACTGGGCGCTCGCGAACTGGCGCCCTGCGCGGCTGGCAGGCCGCCGCGAGCGGCGCTTGCCGGCACGCCCGGTCGCTGAGGGCCCTTAGGCGACGCCCCGCATCGAGAGCCGCACGCGGCCCTGGCGGTCCACCTCGAGCACTTTGACCTTCACGATGTCGCCCTCCTTGAGCTTGTCGCTGACGCGCTCGACGCGCTCGTCGGAGATCTGCGAGATGTGAACGAGTCCGTCGCGGCCCGGCAGGATCGAGACAAACGCCCCGAAGTCCATCAGCCGCACCACCTTGCCCTGGTAGACGCGGCCGACCTCGACGTCCGCCGTGATCATCTCGATGCGGCGCAGCGCCTCGCGGCCCGAGGCCTGGTCCACCGATGCGATCTTGACGGTGCCATCGTTCTCGATGTCGATCGTGGTGCCCGTTTCCTCGGTGATCTGGCGGATGACCGCCCCGCCCTTGCCGATGACGTCGCGGATTTTCTCCGGGTCAATCTTGATCGTGAGGATGGTCGGCGCCCACTCGGACATCTGCGGCCGCGGCTGGTCGAGCACCTTGTTCATCTCGCCGAGGATGTGCAGCCGGCCGGCCTTCGCCTGGTCGAGCGCCACCCGCATGATCTCGGCAGTGATGCCGTTGATCTTGATGTCCATCTGCAGCGCAGTGACTCCGTCGGCGGTGCCCGCGACCTTGAAATCCATGTCACCCAGGTGGTCCTCGTCGCCCAGGATGTCGGTCAGCACGGCGAAGCGGTCGCCTTCCTTCACCAGCCCCATCGCCACGCCCGCGACCGGCGCCTTGACCGGCACGCCTGCATCCATCAGTGACAGGCTGGTGCCGCAGACGGTGGCCATCGAACTCGAGCCGTTGGACTCGAGGACCTCGGACACCACGCGCAGCACGTAGGGGAACTCCTCGAGATTCGGCATCACGGCACTGATGCCGCGCCGCGCCAGGTTGCCGTGGCCGATCTCGCGGCGCTTCGGCGACCCGAGGAAGCCGGTCTCGCCCACCGAGAACGGCGGAAAGTTGTAATGCAGCATGAACGGTTCGCGGCGTTCGCCGGCGAGCGCGTCGACGATCTGCGCGTCGCGGCCGGTGCCGAGGGTCGTCGTGACGAGCGCCTGAGTCTCGCCGCGGGTGAAGATCGCCGAACCGTGGGTGCGCGGCAATGCGCCGACCTCGATCCGGATCGGGCGCACGGTCCGGGTGTCGCGACCGTCGATGCGCGGCTTGCCGTCGAGGATCCGGTCGCGGACCGTCCGGTACTCGAGGTTGAACAGCTCGGACGCCACCTGATCCTTGGTGAACTGCGGCTTGTCGCCGCCGGAGAGCGCGGCCTGCGTGGCCGCGCGGATCGCCTCGAGCCGTGCCACGCGTTCCTGCTTCACGACGATGCCGTAGGCCTCGGAGATCGCGGCCTTGGCCTCTGTGGCGACCGCCTGCGCGAGCGCGGTATGCGCCTCGGCCGCCTTCCAGTCCCAACGCGCCTTGCCCGCCTCGGCGGCAAGAGCCTCGATTGCCTTGATCGCGACCTGCATCTGCTCGTGGCCGAACAGCACGGCGCCGAGCATGACCTCCTCGGACAGGCAATTGGCTTCGGACTCCACCATCAGCACCGCTTCGCGCGTGCCGGCGACCACGAGATCCAGGTCGGACTCGTTCTTGACCTGACTCGTCGTCGGATTCAGCAGGTACTCGCCCTCGTGCCAGCCGACGCGCGTCGCGCCGATCGGGCCCGCGAACGGGATGCCCGATATCGCGAGCGCGGCCGAGGCGCCGATCAGCGACGGGATGTCGGAATCGATCTCGGGGTCGAGCGACAGCACGGTCGCCACGACCTGGACCTCGTTCAGGAATCCCTCCGGAAACAGCGGCCGGATCGGACGGTCGATCAGGCGGGAGGTCAGCACTTCCTTCTCGGACGGGCGGCCTTCGCGCTTGAAAAAGCCGCCGGGGATCTTGCCGGCGGCATAGGTCTTCTCGACGTAATTGACGGTGAGCGGGAAGAAGTCGCGGCCTTCGGCGGCGCTCCTGCGCCCGACGGCGGTGACGAGCACGACCGTGTCACCCATGGTGACGACGACTGCGCCGTCCGCCTGCCGGGCCAACCGACCGGTCTCCAGCGTGACGGCATGCGAACCGTAACTGAAAGTCTGCTTGGAAACGCTCACGCGGATTCCCTCTGGTAACTGCCCCGGATGTCAGGCCGCGCGCCGCCGGATGCGGCAGGCGCGGGCCACGGACGCTGCGCTAACGGCGCAGGCCAAGTTCGTTGACGACCTTGGTGTACCGCTCGGGAGCGCTGGCCTTGAGGTAATCCAGGAGCCGCCGGCGTTGTGCCACCATCTTCAGCAAGCCGCGCCGCGAGGCGTGGTCGCTCTTGTGCGTGGTGAAGTGCTCGGTCAGCCCGTTGATGCGTTCGGACAGCAATGCGATCTGCACTTCGGGCGAGCCCGTGTCCTGCGGTGCGCGCCGGAACTTGCCGACAACCTCGGCCTTGCGTGCATTCGTCAAAGGCATCTCGTTCACTTAACCCTTTTAAGAGCCGCGCATTGTACCCGCGGCCCCTTACCGCCTCAAGCCGAAGCGCGGGCGGGTGCGGACAGGTCAATCATGATCCGGTCGGGGGCCAGTTGACGTCCTTCTCCGCTCATCTGGCCGACACCCAGGAAGCGGCCGTCGGCCCCGTACATGCGCACTTTCGAGCCCCCGGGACCGGCCGCGAACACCGCCTGGCCTTGCAGCACGCAGGCCTGCTCGGCGAGTCCAAGCCGCACGGCCGGCAGCGTGGCGAGCGCCGTGTCGGCGGGCAGCAGCAGCGCGTCGAGCGCTTCCGGGTTCGGGGCCTGCTCGAGTTCGTCAAGCGAATGCATGCGCAGCGCATCGAAAGGGCCGAGCGCGAGTCGCCGCAGCCGTGCCACGTGCCCGACCGTCCCGAGCGCCCGGGCCAGGTCTTCGGCCAGCGTCCGGACATAAGTCCCCTTGCTGCACCGGATCTCGAATCGCAGTTCCGGCCCCTCGATCGACCTCAGGTCCAGGCGGTGAATGACGACGCGGCGGGGCTGGCGCTCCACTTCGACACCCTGGCGCGCCAGCCGGTACAGGCGCTGGCCCTGGTGCTTGAGCGCCGAGTACATCGGCGGGACCTGGGTGATCTGGCCGAGGAAACCAGCCGCCGCCCGCCGCACCGTGGCCGCATCCAGCGCGGGCACGGCAGCGTGCTCCAGCGTCTCGCCTTCGCGATCCCCGGTCGCGGTGCGCAGGCCGAGCGCGATCGTCACGTCGTAGGTCTTGTCGGCGTCGAGCAGCAGCCCGCTCGCCTTGGTCGCCTGGCCGAAGCAGACCGGCAGCAGGCCGCTCGCGAGCGGATCGAGGCTGCCCGTGTGGCCCGCCTTCTGCGCCCGGTACAGGCGGCGCACGCGCTGCAACGCCGCATTCGAGGTCAGGCCCTCCGGCTTGTCGAGCAGCAGGATGCCGTTCACCGGCCGGCGCGCGGTGACCGGCAGCGCGGGCCCGGCTGGTCCGTTCATTCCCCTTCCGGGTCGGAGTCGACGTGGCGCCGGCGATCGCTCTCGACGGCGTCGTGAATCAGCGCCGACAGGCGCGCGCTGCGCTCGACCGAGTCGTCGAGCTGGAAATCCAGCTCGGGTGCCGCCCGCAGGCGCATTTCATTGCGCACCTGGTGGCGCAGGAAACCCGCGGCGTGACGCAGCGCATCGCGCGCTGCTTCCGGATCGCCGACGCCGGCGAAGGGCGTGAAGTAGATCCGTGCGTGCGACAGGTCATTCGAGACCTGGACCGAGGTAATCGTGACGAGGCCAACGCGCGGATCCTTGAGCTCGCGGCGCACGAGGTCCGCGAGGAGCCGCTTGAGCTGCTCCTCGATGCGGCGTGCCCTCGGGTATTCGCGCGGCATCGCCTTGCGGTCCCGCTCAGAGCTGGCGCGCGACCTCGACGCGCTCGAAGCACTCGATCTGGTCGCCGACCCGCACGTCGCTGTAGCCCTTCACACCGATGCCGCACTCGGTGCCGGCGCGCACCTCGGAGGCATCGTCTTTGAATCGCTTGAGCGACTCGAGTTCGCCCTGGAAGATCACGACGTTGTCGCGCAGCACGCGGATCGGGTTGTTGCGGCGCACGTAGCCGTCCACCACCAGGCAGCCGGCCACGGTGCCGAACTTGCTCGAGCGGAACACCTCGCGCACCTCGGCGAGTCCCACGATCTGCTCCTTGACCTCGGGCGCCAGCATGCCGGTGAGCGCCGAGCGGATGTCGTCGATCGCCTCGTAGATCACGCTGTAGTAACGCACCTCGACGTTCTGGTCGCGCATGGCGTCGCGCGCCGCCGCATCGGCGCGCACGTTGAACGCGACGACGCGCGCCTTGGAGGCCGCCGCCAGCATCACGTCGGACTCGGTGAGCCCGCCGGCGCCGCTCGCGATCACCTTGACCGCGACCTCGCCGGTCGACAGCTTGGTCAGCGCCTCGCGCAGCGCCTCGGCCGAGCCCTGCACGTCGGCCTTGATCAGCAGGTTGACCGTTCCCTTGGCGTCCTCGCCCAGCTGGGCGAACGCGTCCTCGGACTTCTGTCCGGCTTGCCGCGCCAGGCGAACGTCGCGGAACTTGCCCTGGCGGTACAAGGCCACTTCGCGAGCCTTGCGTTCGCTGTCGACGGCGAGTAGCTCGTCTCCCGCGTTCGGCGGGCTCGAGAGGCCGAGCATCTGCGCCGGGATGGACGGGCCCGCGGAGTCGATTTCCTTGCCGAGCTCGTCGAACAGCGCGCGCACGCGCCCGAACTGCTCACCCGCCACCACCGAGTCGCCGACCTTGAGCGTGCCGCGCTTGACCAGCACGGTTGCGACCGCGCCGCGGCCGCGCTCGACCGAGGCCTCGAGCACGACGCCGACCGCCGGCGCGTCCTTCACGGCCGTGAGTTCGAGCACCTCGGCCTGCAACAGAATCGACTCGAGGAGCTTGTCGATGCCCTCGCCGGTCTTGGCCGATACGTGCACGAAGATCTGCTCGCCGCCCCATTCCTCGGCGATCACGCCTTCCTGGGACAGCCCGTTGCGCACGCGCTCCGGGTCCGCGCCGTGCTTGTCGATCTTGTTGACCGCGACCACGATCGGCACGTTCGCGGCCTTGGCGTGCTGGATCGCTTCCTTGGTCTGCGGCATGACGCCGTCGTCGGCCGCGACCACCAGCACCACGATGTCCGTCACCTGCGCGCCGCGCGCGCGCATCGCCGTGAACGCGGCGTGGCCCGGCGTGTCGAGGAAAGTGATCACGCCGCGCGGCGTCTCGACGTGGTAGGCGCCGATGTGCTGGGTGATGCCGCCCGCCTCGCCCGCTGCCACCTTGGTGCGGCGGATGTAGTCGAGCAGCGAGGTCTTGCCGTGGTCCACGTGGCCCATGATCGTGACCACGGGCGGGCGCGACAACGCCTCGTCGGAGGCCTCCATGCCGGCCTGCAGCGCTTCCTCGACCTGCTCTGCCTTCAGCACCTTGGCCACGTGGCCCATCTCCTCGACCACGAGCACCGCGGTGTCCTGGTCCACCGGCTGGTTGATGGTCGCCATCACGCCCATGTTGAGCATGGTCTTCATGACCTCGCTCGACTTGACCGCCATGCGCTGCGCGAGCTCGGCGACCGTGATGGTCTCGCCGATCGCGACTTCGCGCTGCACCGGTTCAGTCGGCAGCTCGAAGCCGTGCTTGCGGTCCATGCTGACCGAGGCAACGCGGCGGCGCGTCTCAGGTCGCGCGCGGCCCTTCTTGTGCTTGGCGGACAGGCCGCCCGCGATGTGCAGCTCCTGGCGGCCGTAGCGCGTGCTCTTGTCGTCTTCGGCGCCCTTGCGCGCCTTCTCCTCGCGCTGGCGCCGCTCCTTGTCGGCCTGCTCCCGGCGCGCCTGCTCCTCGGCCTGCCGCCGCGCCTGCTCCTCGGCCTGGCGCCGCGACGCTTCCTCGACGGTGCGCCGCTCGGATTCCTCACGCTCGCGCCGCGCGGCCTCGCGCTGCTCGATCTCGCGCCGTAGCTTCTCCTCGGCAGCCTGCCGCTCGGCGTCCACCGACTCGCGCTGGCGGTCGAGCTCCTCCTGCGCGACGCGCGCCTGTTCCTCGAGCACGTCGCGCTTGATGTAGGTGCGCTTGCGGCGCACCTCGACGCTGACCATGCGCGCCTTGCCCAGCGGCGCCGCGATGCGGATCTCGCTCTGCGCCTTGCGGCGCAGCGTGATCTTGCGCGGAGCATCGCCGACTTCTGCCTTGCCGTGCGCCCTGCGCAGGTGCGTCAGCAACTCGTGCTTGGCGTCCTCGCTGATGCGGTCCTGCGGACCCTTGACCTTGATGCCGGCTTCCTCCAGCTGCGCCAGCAGCCGGTCCACCGGGACCTTCAGGACTTCCGCGAACTGTTCGACCGTGACCTCGGACATCTGTGCCACCCTCCGCCGGCCTTCAGGCTTGGCCCGCGTTGTCGAACCAGTGCGCGCGGGCCGCCATGATCAGCTGGCCGGCGCGCTCCGGTTCGAGGCCCGGCACCTCGCCCAGTTCGTCGAGCGACTGCTCGGCGAGCTCATCGCGGGTACGGATTCCGCGCGAAGCGAGTTCATATGCCAGCTCCTTGTCCATGCCTTCGACCGCGAGCAGGTCTTCGGACGGGCCGGACTCGTCGATCTTCTCCTCGCTCGCGATCGCCTGCGTCAACAGCACGTCGCGGGCGCGGTTACGCAGCTCCTCGACCATGTCCTGGTCGAACTCCTCAATGCCGAGCAGTTCGCTGGTCGGCACGTAGGCGACTTCCTCGATGGTCGAGAAGCCTTCCTGAACCAGCACGCTTGCGATGTCGTTGTCCACGTCGAGCTGGGTCTTGAACATCTCGCGCAGCTGCTTCGCCTCCTCGTCGCTGCGCTCGGTGGCCTGCTGCTCGGACATCACGTTGAGGCGCCAGCCGGTCAATTCGCTGGCGAGGCGCACGTTCTGGCCGCCGCGGCCGATGGCCTGCGACAGGCGGTCCTCGGTGACGGCGATGTCCATCGAGTGCGCGTCCTCGTCCACCAGGATCCAGGTCACCTCGGCCGGCTGCATGGCGTTGACCACGAACTGCGCCGGGTTGTCGATGTGCGGGATGATGTCCACGCGCTCGCCCGCGATCTCGTTCGAGACCGCCTGCACGCGCGAACCGCGCATGCCGACGCAGGCGCCGACCGGGTCGATACGAGGGTCGAGGCTCTTGACCGCGATCTTGGCGCGCGCACCCGGATCGCGGGCCGCGCCCAGGATCTGGATCAGGCCCTGGCCGACTTCCGGCACCTCGAGCTTGAACAGCTCGATCAGGAACTCCGGGGAGGTGCGGGTCAGGAACAGTTGCGGGCCACGCGCCTCGGAGCGCACCTCGCGCAACAGTGCCTTGACGCGGTCCTGCGGGCGCACCAGCTCGCGCGGAATCATGTGCTCGCGCGGGACGAAGCCCTCGGCGTTGCCGCCGAGATCCACGTAGACGCCGTGCCGGTCCACGCGCTTGACGATGCCGGAGACCAGCGTGCCGACCCGGTCCTTGTACTCGCCGACGACCTGGGCGCGCTCGGCCTCACGCACCTTCTGCACGATCACCTGCTTCGCGGTCTGCGCTGCGATACGGCCGAAGGCGACGGATTCCATCGGCACTTCGACATAGCCGCCGACCTCGGCCTTCGGATCGACGTCGCGCGCGTCGTCGAGCCGCAGCTCGCGCTCCGGGAACTCGAGCTCGGTGGAGTCGTCGGCAAACGTCTTCCAGCGGCGAAAGGTCTTGTACTCGCCGGTCTTGCGGTCGATCTCGACGCGCACGTCGATGTCCTCGCCGTGCTTGCGGCGCGTGGCGGACGCGAGCGCGGCTTCGAGCGCCTCGAAGATGATTTCGCGCGCGACGCCCTTCTCGTTCGAGACCGCTTCGACGACTTCCAGGATCTGCTTGTTCATGCTCATCCCACCAATCGCGCCTTGCTGATGCCGGCGAGCGGCAGCTTCCACTCGCGCCCGTCCACTTCGATCGTCACCGTGCCGTCCCCGACCGCAACGAGCCGGCCACGGAAGCGGCGCCGGCCCTCGACCGGTACCGCGAGCTCGAGCCGCGCCTCGCTGCCCGCGAAGCGGGCGAAGTGCGCCGCCGTGCGCAGCGGCCGGTCGAAGCCCGGCGAGGACACCTCGAGCCGGTACTCGTGGCCGATCGGGTCCTCGGCATCGAGTACCGCGCCGATCGCGCGGCTCGCCCGCTCGCAGTCGTCGAGACCGATGCCTCCCTCGCCGTCGCGGTCGAGAAACACCCGGAGCACCGAGTGCCGTCCCGCGGAGGCGTACTCCACGTCGAGCAGCTCGTAGCCGAGCGCCGCGACCACCGGCCCGAGCAGGCCGAACAGCTTCTCCTTCATCCGGCCTCCGTCGGCCCCGGAAACAAAAAATGGGCACGAGGCCCATTTCCGATCGCAACAAAAAAGCCCCGCGAGGGGGCCTCCTGACCGACCTTCCGGTTCCGGGGGACCACGACCGGGCCTCGCTGCCCGGGCCGCGGTGGCCTGCGCCCTGCCCCCGACCGGCGCGCATGATAGCGCAGGCTCCCATCCCGCCTCAACCCGAATGATGCCCGGCGTCATCGCGGGCGCCTGCGCTAGACTGCGCCGTTCGCGGCCAAGGGGGACCGATCTGATGCGCCTGCCGAATACCCTGACGAGCGTGCACAAGTGGATCGGCGTCGTGATCGGCATCCAGGTCCTGCTGTGGGTCGCCGGCGGGCTCGTGATGAGCGCGTTCCCGATCGAGCTGGTGCGCGGCGAGACGCAGGCTGCGCCGGCTGAGCCGCTCGCCATCCGCCCCGCCGAACTCGGCATCGACATCCGCGACGCACTCGCGACGCAGGGGCCGTTCACCAGCCTGCGCACGCTGCGCGTCGAGGGCAGGTTGTACTTCGAGGCGCAACGCGGCGATCGACCATCGGTCCTGATCGACGCGGCCGACGGCGGCGTGCAGGACGGCATCGATGAGGCGACCGCGCGCGCGGTGGCCGCGGCGGACTTCACCGGCCACGGCGCCATCATCGCGGCCACGCTGCTGCGCGAGCGGGTGAGCGAGTATCGCGGCGCGCTGCCCGCGTGGCAGGTTCGCTTCGACGACGCGCGCGACACCGCGATCTACGTCTCGGCGCAAAGCGGACAAGTCGTCGCGCGGCGCAATGACGTCTGGCGTCTGTACGACTTCTTCTGGATGCTGCACATCATGGATTACCGCGAGCGCGTGGACTTCAACCATCCGCTCCTGATCGGCGCATCGGCGATCGCACTCGTGCTCGCGGCGACCGGCTTCTGGCTGCTGTTCTATCGCGTGCGCCTGCGGAGGTCCGGATGATGCGGCTGTTGGCCGCGGTGATCTTCGCGCTGGCCGCTGCAGCGGCGCGCGCGGAAATCACGGCCGCCGATCTGGACGGCGCGGTCGCGGCGATCGGACCGCGCGTCGTCGAATGGCGCCGCGACTTCCACCTGCACCCCGAACTCGCGAATCGCGAGTTCCGTACGTCGCAGAAGGTCGCCGAGCATCTGCGCGGGCTGGGGCTCGAAGTCAGGACCGGCATGGCACACACGGGCGTCGTCGCCGTGCTGAAAGGCGGCCAGCCGGGCCCGGCGATCCTGTTGCGCGCCGACATGGACGCGCTGCCCGTCACCGAGCGCAGCGACGTGCCGTTCCGCTCCACCGCGACCGGAGAATTCCGCGGCCGCACCGTCGGCGTGATGCATGCCTGCGGCCACGATGCCCACACCGCGATCCTGATGGGCGCGGCCGAGATCCTCGCGCACCGGCGCGAGCGCCTGCCGGGGACGATCATGTTCGTGTTCCAGCCGGCCGAGGAAGGCGTGCCGGAAGGCGAGCGCGGCGGCGCGCCATTGATGCTCGAGGAAGGCCTGCTCGCGATCGCGAATCCGGAAGCCGCGTTCGCCCTGCACCTGGGTTCTTTCCTGCCGACAGGGACCGTCTTGCTGCGTCCCGGCCCGCTGATGGCCGGGTCCGACTTCTTCAAGATCACCGTCACCGGCCGCCAGTCACATGGTTCGCGCCCCTGGTCCGGCGTGGATCCCATCGTGGCGGCCGCGCAGATCATCAACTCGCTGCAGACCATCGTCAGCCGCCAGCTCGACATCACCAAGGCACCGGCGGTCGTCACCGTCGGCGCGATCAACGGCGGGGTGCGGCACAACATCATCCCGGACTCGGTCGAGATGCTCGGCACGATCCGCACCTTCAGCGAGCAGGACCGCGCGGACGTCATCGCGCGCATGCACAAGATCGTCGAGAGCGTCGCGACCGCGAACGGCGCGACCGCCGTGCTCCAGATGATGCCGGCGCCGAATCCGCCGCTCGAGAACCATCCGGCGCTCGCCGAGTGGGCGGCGTCGACGCTCAGGCGGACGCTCGGCGACTCCGCCGTGACGCCAGGCAGCCTGCTGACGGTCGCCGAGGACTTCGCGCACATCGCGCGGCGCGTACCGAGCGTGTACTGGTGGGTCGGCGTCACGCCGCCCGGACGCGACCCGGCGACCGCGCCGGTCAACCATTCGGACCTGTTCTATCTGGATGAAGACGGCATGGCCGTCGGACTCCGGTCGCTGCTGCACGTGGCAGTCGATTATCTTTCCACACGTGCAAACGCTTCAACAATCAACGGAGAATGATATGAGCAAGAAGCTGATGGGTGCGGCCGTCGCCGCGATTCTCGCTGGCGCCGGCGCCGCGCAGGCCTACGAGGCCTACACCGACTACGTGCCGACCAAGGAGGTCTGGAACGTCACGTTTGTGAAGGTGAACCCGAACCGCATCGATGACTACCTCGAGGGACTCGAGCAGACCTGGTGGAGCGGCTGCGAGATCGGCAAGAAGATGGGCACCGTGCTCGACTGCGCGATCTACCTGAGCGAGACCGCCGCGAACCGGGACTTCAACATGGTGCTGGTGATGCAGTTCCCGAGCGCCGCGAGCGGCGACCCGAACCCTGAGCAGTTCAAGCAGCTCCAGGCCGAGATGCGCAAGCGGCTCGAGGAGGCCAAACAGGACCAGCTGGTCCAGGGATACGAGGAATTTCGCACGTTCTTCGGTGAGCAGACTTTTCGCCGGATCGACTTCAAGTAAGGGGCGACTGCGGGCGGTTCCGGCTCACCGGCCGGAACCGCCCAGCAGGTAGACGGCGAAGCTGCCGAGCCAGTGCCCGCCCTCGTAATGCTCGCCGGTCACGGCGGGAAGCGCCGCCTCGGCGTGGCGCGCAGCGGCCGCTTCCAGCGCCCTGCGCCGCCGGTCGTGCTCGCCGATGCCGGAGGCAATGCCGAAGAGCATCCAGGCCCGGCTCAGGTTGAGGCCGTCGATGTGCGCGAGCTTCGGGTCGGCACGGTCGGTCACGATGCCGGGCTCGAGCCAGTCGGCGCGGCCGTTGCGGGCAATGCCGGGCAGCAAGCGCAACAGCCAGGATTCATATTCGGCGCGCGGCAGCACGCGCCGCATCAGATCCGCCTCCGCGAGGCAGGGCGACAGGAAGTCTTCGCCAGAGGGCTCGTAGCGCAGCGGGCATCTCTCGTCGGCCAGGTAGTAGGCCCGGCTGCGCTCGTCGATGAGCGCGACCATCGCCGCATCGCCGGCCACCGTCGCCCAGTCCCGGATCAGGCCGAAAGCGAATGCCGTCTGCGAATGCTCGCCGACCCGGATCGGATAGCGCAGCTTCGGCAGCCAGCTTTGCACGCGAGCCGCCGCCTCGGCTTCGAGCAGCGCCAGCGTCTCTGCCCACTGCGCGGCCTCCGGGTCCGGCCAGGAACGCAATTCGGCCGCGAGCTGCAGCAGCCACGCGAGGCCGTAGGGCCGTTCGAACGAAACCCGGCCCGGCCCGCGCAGGTAGGCAAGCTCGACCGCGACCTTGTCGGGCGTGAAGCTCTTGCGCAAGGCCGCGCGCGCCGGCTCGGCGAACGCGGACTTGGGATACAGGCGCGCCAGGCGCGCGAGCAGCCAGTGACCGTGCACCGCCGAGTGCCAGTCATAGCAGCCGAAAAACACCGGCGTCAGCAGGCGTGGCGGCTGCACCTCCGTGTCGCTTGCGAGCACGTGTGCGATCTTGTTCGGGTACTCGAGATGCACGCAGGCAAGCGCGAGGCGCGCGAAACGCCCGGCCGCAGCCTCGTCGAGCGCGGGCAGCGCATCGGCGGCGGCCGTCGCGGCGAACAGGAATGCGAGCAAGGTCAGTGGGCGCATCGGCCGCCACTCTAGCGCAGGCCGCCTGCTAGGATCGAGCGGTGCCGCGCCGCGACCGCCACGCACTCGCCGGCTTCACGCGCATCGCCCGTCGCTATGGTCCGGGCCTGCCGGCGCGCAAGCGTGCCCTGCTCGCGGCACTCGCGCGCACCCGGCTGGCGTCGGCCGCGCAGGTCCGCCGCCTGCACGAGACGCTCTGCTTCCTCGAGGCCTACCCCGACGAGGGCCGCGTGCGGCGCGCGGCGCTTCGAACGTTGCGGGCGTTCGGCGGCCGCGCCGACTTGCGGCGGCATCGGGACAAGCTGCGCGGCAGCGGCATCGCCGGCACCGACACGCCGTTTCGGTTCTTCTGGCCGACAGCGCAATGGATTTCCGGGAACTGGCCCGGCGCGCTCGCGCTCGAACGCGACGACCTCGACCATGCGCGCGCCATCCTCGAGGCGCTGCCGCAACTCCTCGATCCCGTGCAGGCGGAATGGCTGCGCGCCCGCGGAACGCCGTCGCTTGCAGTGCTCGACCGGTTGCGGCCCGAGGGCGTGACCGACGCGGACTTTCTGATCGGACTGGCGGCCGCGATGCCCGTGGACGAAGCGGTACGCGAGGCGTTCTTCGATCGCATGGACCCTCCGTTCGTGCTGCGCGCCGGGCACAGTACACCCGAGCGCACGACCGCGCGCCTTGCGCTCGTCGCCCCCGCGGACCGGCCCGGCGGACCGGACCGCTCCCGGCCTGAGCTGCGCGCCGAGGCAGGCCTGCCGCCGCGGCGCGTGCGTAAGCTCGGTCCCCGCGAGGCGGCGGCCCTGATCCGTGTCGCGCGATATTCCATGATCACGCGCGAGCGCGACGTCGCGGTGTTCCAGTATCCCGACACGCGCGACGCCTTCCTGGTGGACGATGGCGCGGGCCTCGCGTTCGCAGTGACGGGAATCGAGCCCACACGGCGCGCGCTGCTGCCCGCAACCTATGCGGGCCTCACGCTGCAGAACGGCATGCCGATCGGCTACGTCCAGCTCGACGTGCTCGGCCGGCGCGCCGCGATTTCGTTCAACACGTTTGAAACGTTTCGCGGCGGAGAGGCGGCGCGCGTGTTCGCCCGCCTGCTGGCGGCGGCGCACCATGTGTTCGGCTGCGACCAGTTCAGCGTCGAGCCCTATCAGCTGGGAGCCGGCAATGACGAAGGCATCGAGTCGGGCGCCTGGTGGTTCTACCGCCGCTTCGGCTTCGCGCCGCGGGACGCCGCTGCCCGGCGCCTCGCCGCCCGCGAGGATGCGCGGCTCGCGGCCAGGCCCGCCTACCGAAGCTCGCCCCGCACGCTCCGCGCGCTCGCCCGTGCACACCTTTTCTTCTCGCTCGATCCCCGGCAGTCGGCAAGGCTGCCGCGCACCGGGACGTGGCTGGCGGCGGCGGTCGCCGCGCTGCGGCGATTCCGGGATGCCGATCCGCTGCGCCGGCGGGCCCAGGCTGCCGAACTCGCGGCGCGTCACCTCGGCCTGCGTGCCGCTGCCTTGCCCGCGCCCGCGCGCGCCATGCTCGAGCGCTGGGCGGGTCTCGTGCTCGCGCTGACCGGGTCCAGTCGCTGGACCGCCCGCGAGCGCCGCGGCCTTGCCCGCCTGGTCATTGCCAAGGCGGGCCCGGCGGAGCGAGACTTCCAGCGGCTCCTGCTTCGACATCGGCGGCTGCGCGAGTTGCTCGATTGCTGAGCGGGTTTCCCGCCGCCGGGAGGATGAGCACATGAAGCGGATCGCGTCGGTCATCGCGGCGCTCGCGACTGCGGCGCCCTGGGCGGTCCTCGCCTCCGAACCTGCCTGGGAAACGTTGCCCGGCGTCGACGATTCGGTGCTGGTCGAGTTCGACCCGGCAAGCGTCGCGCGGCGCGAGGGCCTCCTGACGCTATGGCTTCGGCTGAGCTTCGCGGAGCCGGTCGCCAGCCGCCAGCTGGCGTTCCATTCGGCCGTCGCCGAGCACGCAGTCGATTGCACGCGTCGCCGCCATGCAGCGATTCGCATGACGACCTACAGCGGAAAGCTCGGTGAGGGCGACGTCATCGACCGCTGGGACCGCAGCCCGCAGGAATGGTCCTGGCGCAGCGCACGCGCTGACCCGGCGGATGAGGGAATCGTGGCGCTCGCCTGCGCTCAGGCGGCGATGACCCACTTGAGCAGGCCCATCACGACCAGCCCGCCGTAGGTGCCGAGCACGTAGCCCAGGATTGCGAGCAGCACGCCGACCGGCGCAAGGCTCGGGTGGAAGGCGGACGCGACGATTGGCGCACTCGCGGCGCCGCCGATGTTCGCCTGCGAGCCGACGGCCATGAAGAAGACCGGCGCCCGGATCAGCCAGGCGACCAGAATCATGATCGAGGCATGGACCCGCATCCACACTGCGCCCACGGCGACCAGGATCGGCGCCTCCTTCATCTGCGTGAAGTCGGCGTGCGCGCCGATGCTCGCGATCAGGAGGTAGAGCATCAGCGTGCCGATGCGCGAGGCCCCCGCCCCCTCGAGGTTGCGCGCCGGCGTGAATGAGACCGCGACCGCGAGCGCGGTCACGATGATGAACTTCCAGACGGTCGCGTCGAACACCGGGTGGCCCCCGCCCAGCCAGCGGCCCGCGAGCGTCGCGAGCCACATGCCGCCGAAGCCGACCGCGACGATCAGCACGAGGTCCGTCAGCGAGGGCACCCGCGTCGTCCTTGCAGTGAACTCGGAGACGCGCCGCTTGAGGTCTTCAATCGCCGCGATGTCGGCGCCGGTTCGTGCGTCGATTCTCGCCGACTGGCCGGCGAGGAACAGCAGGAAGCCCATCCAGACATTGGCGACCGAGACGTCCACGATCACCATCATTCCGAACATCGCATCGGGGGTCCCCACCATTTCGGCGAGCGCCACCATGTTGGCGCCGCCGCCGATCCAGCTGCCGGACAACGCGGTCATGCCGAGCCAGGTATCCGGCGGGACCACGGACTGAAAAATCCAGAGCGCGATCGGCGCGCCGATGATCACGCCGGCCGTACCGGCGAGCATCATGATGAGCGCCTTGGGCCCAAGCCGGATGATGCCCGGCACATCGAGCGAGAGGATCAGGAGCATCAGGCTCGTGGGCAGCAGAATAGGACTTGATCCAGTCATAGACCGGTGAGTCGGCCGGCAGCACGCCGAGCGTCGTGAGCGTCGTCGGCACGAAATAGCAGAACACCAGCATCGGCACGATGCCGAACAGGCGCTTGCCGAGCGCGGTCTCGCCGAACCGGAAGATCGCCGCGAGCACGGCGAGCAGCACCACAAGTACCGCTGCCGGTTCGGTGACCAGCGCCTGGCTCTCCGGCATGGCAGCCTCCTATTCCGCGACCCGCGCGCTCGTGATCGCGGCGCGATACTGGCTTGCCGACTGGAACGGCCCGAGTCCGGTCGCGACCTGGGCCTGCTGGCCTGCAGCAAGCGTGCCGGTAAGTTCGCGCCGGAACTCGCGCGTGCGTCCCGCACCGTCCACGTACTGCACCGTGACCGCGAGCCCGGTGACCGGCACCTTGGTCGGGTTGCCGACCGCGACCAGGAGCATGCCGTCCTGGTCAACGCCGGCCTGCAAGCGCAGGTACTTGCCGGGATTCTCGGGAAGCTCGAGCCGCATCAGCGACGCGGTCGCGGCCTCGCCCAATGGCCCCTGCGCGCCCGAAGCCGCGGCGTAGTACTGCTTGGCCTGGTCGCGCTGGCCGCCCCGCAGGGCGATATTCCCGAGTGAGTAGTAGGCCGGGCCGGTCGGCAGCAGCTTGATGCTGGTCTCGAGATCGGTACGCGCGGCGGAGTCGTTCTTCTCGCGTTCCGCGATCAGACCGCGCTGCAGCCAGTAATAGAAGAATCCGTCGTTGCGCGAGATCGCGTCCGTGTAGGCCTGGGATGCCGACTTGTAATTCTTCTGCACCAGGAAGGCATCGGCCTTGAGCGCGTGGAAGTGCGCCTCGCCCGGCAGCAACCGGATCGCCTGCTCCGCCTTCGTCAACGCGACGTCCGCTTTCTTGTCGGTGAGCGCCTTGCGGCCTTCGTCGTAGGCGTCGTAGGCAGGCTTGGCGCCCATGGTCCTGGCGAGTGCGGCCTGGTAGCGGTCCGCGCCCATTTCGCCGCCCTTCGGCATCGCCGCCGCGCGTTTGCGGTTCGCATCGAGTCGCTCTTGAGACGGCGGGTGGCTCGCGAACAGGCCGGCGAGCCAGCCGGAATCCTTGCGGTCGTTCATGCGAACGAAAGTTTCCTGCAGGCTCACGGCCCCCTGCGGGTCGTAGCCCGCCTGCTGCATGAAGTCCATGCCGTACCGGTCCGATTCCAGCTCGGCCTCGCGGCTGTAGCGCTGCATCAGGAGCTGCGCGCCGATGCCGGCGCCGGCCACCGCGAGGCTTCCGTAGTCGCTGTCACTCCCCGCGACTTGTGCCACGACCAGCCCGGTCTGGAGCAGCATGCCGCGACTCATCTGCTGCGCGGAATGGCGGGCCGCCGCGTGCACGACCTCGTGGCCGAGCACGGCGGCGAGCTCCGCCTCGGACTTGAGCTGCATCAGGAGCCCGCGGTTGACCGCGATCTTGCCGCCGGGGAGCGCCCAGGCGTTGGGGATCGAGTTGTTGAGCACCGTGAATTCGTAAGGAAGCTTGTTCGGGCTCACGGCGGCCACGCGCTGTCCGACCTGCTGCACGTAGGCGGCCAGCTGCGGGTCCATCGCGTAGTCGCCGCCCTCCGATTGGCGCATGGGCGCGTAATTCTTGCGGCCCATCTCGAGCTCGGCGGTCTCGCTCACAATCATGAGCTGCTTCTCACCGGTGACGGGGTTGGTGGCGCAGGCCGCGCAGAGCGCGGCAACTGCGCCGAACTGGAGCAGACGTAGAGCGGCACGATTCATTTCAATGCCTCCAGCTGTCGACGTCCCGCCAATGCTAGCGCATGCGGCAGATAGCGTTCAGGCGGGGATGTCGCCGGCGAGCGCCGCGGCGAGCCGGCTCGCATCGATGTTGCCACCCGACACGACGCAGACGACCTTGCCGCCGCCCGCGCGCCCCGCGAGTGCATTCGCGACAGCACAGGCGCCCGCGCCTTCGGCGACGATCCGATTGCGTTCGGCGAGCAGTTTCACTGCCGCGGCAACCTCGGCCACGCTCGCGACGAGCGATGCGTGAACCAGCCGTTGCGCGCGCTCGAACATGCTCGGGAACACGGACTTGCTGCCGATGCCGTCCACGAAGCTCGGTTGGTAGTCGACGACCACCGGCTTGCCGGCCGCGAGCGAGGGCGCGAGGGGTGCCGCGGTCGCGACTTCCGCCGCGAACACGCGGCACGCGGGCTTCATTGCCTTGAGCGCCGTCGCGATCCCGCTGCACAGGCCGCCTCCGCCCCAAGGGACGACGACCGCATCCACCTCGGGCAGGTCTTCCAGGATCTCGAGCCCGATCGTGCCGTTGCCCGCCATCACGTCTTCGTCGTCGAAGGCGTGAATGAAGGTACCCTCGACACCGGGATAACTGCGTTCCTGAAATGTCTGCCACCAGCGATCGAACGGCACTTGAATCACGCGCCCGCCGAGACGCTCGATCGCTCGGAGCTTGGTCGCGGGCGCCGAGTCAGGCGCGACGACCGTACACGGAATGCCGCGCTCGCGCGCGCACCAGGCGACTCCCTGGGCCATGTTGCCCGCCGATGCGGCGAGCACGCCGCGTGCCAATTGTGCGGGCGCGATCTGTGCCATGGCACTGGCCGCACCGCGAATCTTGAAGGAGCCGATCGGCTGCAGGTTTTCCAGCTTGAGCCAGATTTCGGCCGTTGTGTCCGGTGCATTCAGAGGCACGATTGGCGTGCGCAATGCAATGCCGGCGATATTCTGGCGGGCCCGCCGGATCTCAGTCAGAGACGGCAACATTCCGTTGTCCTCGCCGCCGGATCCACTCCGCCAGCAACACCAGCACCAGAGTCATGACCATCAGCAGCACCGCGAGCGCGATCATCACTGGCAGGCGGTTGGCGAAGCGCAACTGGCTGAACAGATAGACCGGGAATGTCACTTCGTTTCCTGCCAGGAAGAGTGCCAGTGCGAATTCGTCGAGCGAGACGGTGAAGGCAACCAGCCAGGCCGCGATGACAGCCGGCGCGATCAACGGCAGCACGATGGTCGCGATCACCTTCGAATAGGACGCCCCGAGGTCCATCGCCGCGTCTTCCAGGTCGCGATCGAAACGGGCGAGGCTGGCTGCGACGATCAGCACGACGAATGGCAGGGCCACAACGACATGACCGATGCTGATCGTCCACAGCGACCGTTCGATATCCATTGCCAGGAACAGCACCAGTAATGCGACGGCGAGCACGACGATCGGCACGACGAGCGGCAGCATCGCGATACCAAACAGGAATGACTCGCCCCGGAAGCGGAAGCGAGTCAGCAACAGCGAAACCGCCGTACCCAGTACCGTCGCGCCCGTGCCGCTCGTGACGGCGACGATCAGGCTGTTCCTTGCGGATCGCAGCACCTCCGGCGAGTGCAGCAGGCGCTCGTACCACTGAAGACCCAGGTCCTGGATCGGGAATGAAAGGCTCGTGCCGGAATTGAACGAGAACAGGATCAGCACGCCGAGCGGCAGATACAACAGGACGACCAGCAGAACGAAGTAGGTCCCAAGGGTCCACGCTCCCGCGTGGATCGCACCCGCTCTGGCTGTCATCGTCATGAGAGCAGACGGCGCAGGTTGACGAGGCGCGCTGCGACTGCCACCAGAATCAGCGTGACTGCCAGCATCACCATCGACAATGCCGCGCCGCGCGGCCAATTGGCCGCCTTCGTGAAGAAATCCTGGATGATGTTGCCGTACATGCTGCCGCTGCTCCCGCCGATCAGCAGTGGCGTGACGTATTCGCCGATCGTTGGAATGAACACCATGAAAAATGAGGCCAGCACGCCGGGCAGGCTCAGCGGAAGCGTCACCGCCCGGAATGCGGCCCAAGGCCGTGCGCCGAGATCCGCCGCGGACTCCAGCAACTCGGCATCGATGCGCTGCAGCGCCGCATAGATAGGGAGCGCGGCAAAGGGTATCCAGACGTAGATGAGCGTGATGATCACGGCCTGGCGGCTGTACAACAGGCCATCCAGAGGTTCGGTGACTGCGCCGAGGTACATCAGCAGGGAATTGAGCACGCCCTCCGATCCCAGCATGAATTTCCAGCTCATCACCCGCAGCAGAAAGCTGGTCCAGAACGGGATCATCAGGATCACCAGGCAGAGAGCCGCCGCCCGGCCCGCGCGGAACACGAGGAAGTACGCGATCGGATAGGCCAGCGTGACCGCGACCAACGCGACGCTGAAAGCCATGGCAATCGAAGTTGCGAGCAGCCGCCAGTAGCTGCCGATCTCGAAAATCGCGTCGTATTGCGCGAGAGTCGGCGACCAGGGCGCGAGCAGTGCACCCTGCATGTCCGCGCGAAAGCTCAGCGCGAACATCAGCGCGACCGGAATCAGGAAGAACAGCCCCACCCAGACGACGGGCGGGAGGTACAGCCCCCAGAATGTCGCCCGCTTAGGATTCACGATTCACTTACGGTGCGGCTTTCACCTCGGTCCACATAGCGGTCCAGGCGTCCCTTTGGCCGGCCGTCAGGTTGGGCGTGAAATTGGTCCGCTGCAGCACCGTCGGGTCGTCGATCGAAAATGCCTGCTTCAAGGTCGGATCCGAAATCCCCTTCATGACTTCGTCGTTGGCGACGCCATAGTAGAAGAGATTGACGACATTGTTGCCCGTCGCAACGCCCAGTTTCTCGTCGAGAAATCTGAGCGCCAGATCGTAGTTGGGTGTGTCCTTGCGGATGCCGTAGACGCCCACCCAGGAATTGCGGCCCTCTTTGGGATCCGCATACGCCACCGGCACGCCCTTGCCGAGCAGCGTCGCATAGGCGCCCTGCCAGGCGTAGGCCACCCAGACGTCGCCGTTCGCCATGCCGTCGATGAGCTCCGGCTCGCCCGCCCAATAGAAAAGATTGAGTGAGCGCTGCCTGGTCCATTCGTCCCTGATCGCTGCCAGCTGCTCCGGCGTGACATTGGTCTCGTCGTAGCCGTGGATGTAGGACGAAACGGTCACCGCCCCCGGTCCGTCGTCCCAAGTCGAGATGTGCCCCTTGTATTTCGGGTCGAGCAGCGCAGCCCAGGAATCGATCGTGCCGCTGACCTTGTCGGTGCGGTAAAGGATTGACGTGAAACCCCAGTCCCAGGGCAGGAAGTATTGCTTGCCGTTGAAACGCCCGATGGCCTTGAAACTGTCCGGCACCTTGTTCCAGTTCGCCAGGCGGGAGACGTCGATTTCCTGCACCAGGCCCTCGTCCACGTAGAACTGCAGCCACCCGGTATAAATATGAAAGACATCGGCCTGGGAGCCGGCTTTCATCTTGCCGTAGACGTCGGCATCAGACGCTCCGATCTCGAAGCTGACCTTGGCTGCCGGATACTTGCTCTTGAAATCGGTCCAGAAGTCGGCCGCGTCGTAGCCCGCCCATTCGAGCACCGCCAGCTCGCCGCTGGTCTGCGCCGCCGCCGTGTCTTCGGACTTTTTTGAACAGCCGGCGATGGCGAGCGTCAACAATCCGGGAAGCACGAACAGTTGCTTCAACGACGTCTTCATCGATCGACTCCCCTGCGCGTTAGGAATGTCGCCCCGAATATCCTACGCTCATTTCGATTGACGACGAGATGGCGGCTGTCTCCGACTAGCTAACGGATCCAGTCGAGCACCCGGTACCGGGCGGCCACCAGCGGCAGAAACCAGGGTTGGCCCCAATAGAGACCCAGCGGCGCCCCGGGAAAAGGAATCGTCGCAAAAGGCCCCGCATGGGCGCTTCCGCGGCAGATCGCCTCGCCTACCTGCGTGCCAAGATGGGTCGCAAGCGCCACACCATGTCCGGCATAACCGAGTGCATAGTGCAGACCATCCATGCAGCCGGCATGGGGCATCGTGTCGAAGGCAAAGTCCACTGTGCCGCCCCAGGCGTATTCGGTCACGACCGCATGCAACTGCGGAAAAATGCGAAGCATCTCCCGGCGCAGCAGCTCCGCGCTCTGTCGCACCGTGATTTCCGTCTCCGGAATGAAGCGCGCCCGCCCGCCGAACAGCAGCCGCCGCTCGGGCGTCAGCCGGAAGTAATGCAGGAAGTGGCGCGAGTCGTACATCATCCGCCCGCGGGGGCTCACGTCGGCTGCCAGCTGCTGCGGGAGCGGTTCGGTCGCGATGACGTAGGAGCCGATCGGAACGACCCTGCGGCGCAAGGATCTGGTCACGGCACCGGTATAGCCGCTGGTCGCAACCAGTACTTCGGCCGCCTCGACCGCGCCGCGCGCCGTCCACAGGCGCCACCGCCGCTCGCTCCGCTCGATCTGCTCCACGGCGGTTGACTCGTGCAACTGCGCCCCGGCGGCCTGGGCGGCACGCGCGAGCCCGGCCAGGTATTGCGCGGGATTGATGCTGCCGCTGGCCTTGTCGACCAGGCCACCAAAGTAGATGTCGGAACCAATCTCCGCGCGAAGGTCGCCGCGCCCGACGATCTCGACTTCGTGACCGAATTCCCGCGCGAGCGTTTGCGACGTGCTCTGGAACCGCAGGAAGTGCGCTGGCTTGGCGGCGAGCGCCAGGTGCCCGTCGCGCCTGAACTGGCAGTCGATGCGTTCCGCGCGCACCAGTTCCTCGACCGCATCCACCGCCAGCAACGATGCTTCAAACATGCGACGCGCGGCTTCGGCACCGTAGCGCGCGATCAGTGTCTCCGCACCCAGTTTCAGCCCCGTCAGAACCATGCCGCCATTGCGCGAGCTGGCGCCCCAGCCGATGTGGCGCGCTTCGAGCACCGCCACGCCGGCATGCTGCCGCGCGATGGCGCGCGCCGCCGCAAGTCCGGTGTATCCTCCGCCGATGATCGCCACGTCAACCGTCGCCGGTAAGGGGACCCGCACGATGACCGGCCCGGTGATCGTATCCCACCAGTACGGGAGTTCTTTCATGGAATCCGGAATCATACCTGCGCCGCCGTGGGAGACGAACCGCCGGTTCGCATGGTTTTCGGCGCCGCGATAGAATGGATTCTCCGCACGACCGCGGCAGGGAGCGAGAAATGAAAAACGTCTTCGCAGTGATGTTGGTGGCATTGCCGATGGTGGTTACCATCGGTTGCGGCAAGCGCGAGGAACCGGCGGCGCCGGCGGCGGAGCCCCAAGCCGAGGCTGTCGCGCCCCCGAAGTCGCTGCATGACCGCCTGGGCGGCGAAGCAGCCATCAAAGCGGTGGTGGACGAGTTCGTCGCCAACGTCGGCGCCGATGCCCGGATCAACCAGTACTTCGCAAACGCCGATCTCGAGCGGCTCAAGGGGCACCTGGTGAACCAGATCGGCCAGGCCAGCGGCGGGCCGCAGGTCTACACCGGCCGGGACATGAAGGCGGCGCACGCCGGCATGGGAATTGACGAAGCTGCGTTCAACGCGCTGGTCGAAGACCTCGTGAAGGCGCTCGACAAGTTTGCGGTCCCGCAGCAGGAGAAGGACGAATTGCTGGGTCTGCTCGGACCGATGAAAGGCGACATCGTCGAGAAGTGACGCCATGAAGAAGTAGGCCCCGGTGACGAGTCACCGGGGCTTTCCTTCAGCCGGTAGCGGGGGCACGTTCCAACCTGTATCCGGCGCGGGACCATCTCCCGCTTCAACTTTGGATCGTCGCCGCAACGTACGACGCCAGGTCTCACCAAGCGCCGCGAGCCGTCATCGATTCCCTGCGCCAAATTGACTTTGATTTGTGATGAAATTGGCGTACGGTTGCCCGTCCTTCTGAACGCTCGGCTAAATGTTGAGCGGCAGAGATGTCCAATAACGATTAGCACACGCGGCGGCTTTGAAATGATTAGAAAATTCGGCTTATCAGCCGCAATCAGTTGCGCCTTGCTTGCGCTCCCCATGCCGTCTCTGGCACAGGAAGGCGACAGCGAGGTGCTGGCCAAGATGCAAGACGTCAACAGCCAGCTTCGAGCCATGGGCTTGAACGTCGCCGTCGAAGAGATCGAGTTCTTCACGTTCGGCGTTGGCCGGCCCAGCAATCGCATCCACCAGCAGTCTTTCCGTTGGGTTCCGAATGACCCGCGCCGGCTAGCGGATGGGACACGAATCAATTATCTGGTCGACCAGAGCGATGGGGTCACAGCGAGCGGCTTGACCTCCGCTCAGACGGAATCCGCCCTGGACGCAGCCCTGGCCACGTGGAATGACCACAGATGTCTCAAGAAAGTGGGTATCGACAAGCGCGCTGACGGCGGGAACGACCCCGACATTTTCGACTTTTTCTTCGGCTTTGGCGGCTTCGGGAATCCGTTTCTTGCCGATATCGTCCAGGCCGGCTGGTTGCCGCGTGCCTATTTCGAGGCCGTCGGCGGCCCGGGCGGCGGACGGGGCATCCTGGCTTTCTCCGTCACTTTCATCTTTGTTGATGACGACGGCATCCCGACCGACATCAACGGCGACAACTATCTCGACACCGCATTGAACGAGGTCTATTACAACAACACCTTTGGTGATCCGGGTAACGATCGAGCGGGCAACCCGTGGGCCATCAACGCGGCCCTGCCCAGCATCGATGTTCAGACCGTGGGCTTGCACGAGAACGGTCACTCGCTTGAGCTGGGGCACTTCGGCCCGCCACCTGCGGCAGTCATGAACCCGGTATACGCGGGAATCCGCCAATCGCCGATGGCCATCGACAGCGCGGGCGCGTGCGCTGTGTGGAGTTCCTGGCCGAATCCGTAAGCGGTCTCTTGTCGTCATCCGGGGTCCAGAACCCCCGGATGACAATTCATCTCTCGCGCCGCTCTCCAGGAAATGCGCAAGCCTGCGCGAGTCACAAGTACGCCCGTCTATGCCGCGGATCAGTGGCGCGACGTGGCTGCAGTAACAGAAACCCCGGCGCGCGGCCGGGGTTTCGTTGCATGCAACTTTCAGACTGCTCGCGGCAGTCAAGATTGGACGAATTCAGTCGCCCCAGGTACCCACGCGCCGGTACATCTGGACGCTGACCAACTTGCGGGTCGGGCCGACCTTGGCGGTGAACTTGGCGTAGGCGTCGCTTGCGAAGAGCTTGTCGAGGTACTCGTTGACCGCCTTGAAGTCGGACCCACCGATCAGCACTGCGTGTGTCGCAGCCATGTTGCCGCTGCGAAATGCAACCAGCCGCATAACGCCCGGGTTGCCGACCGCACGGTTGAGGTCGGCTATTCCCGCCCGATAAGCCGCGGCATCGGTGGCGTTGACGAGGTAGGCCACCAAGTAGCCGGCACTGCG
>JBQTKI010000050.1:0-25827 GCA_052386275.1 Gammaproteobacteria bacterium | reverse complement strand
GTGCCGATCACGATGCCGATCGAGAGCGCGACCGCGAAGCCGCGCAGCATCTCGCCCCCGAGCACGGCGAGGAACAGCACCGAGGCCAGCGCGCAACCCGCGACGATGATGGTGCGGCCGAGCGTCTCGTTGATGGCGCGGTCGATGACTTCCGCGGGTCCGGCCTTGCGCATCGAGCGGAACCGCTCGCGGATACGGTCGAAGATCACGACCGTGTCGTTGACCGAGTACCCGAGGATGGTCAGGAGCGCCGCGACTACGTTGAGGTCGAACGGGATCTGCAGCATCGCGATCGCGCCCGTCGCCACGATCGGGTCGTGCAGCGAGGCGACCAGCGAGCCGATGCCGAAGCGCCAGCGGAACCGCAGCGCGATGTAGACCAGCACCAGGAGCAGCGTCATCAGCACCGCGAGCGCCGCCTGCTCGCCGAGCTGGCGGCTGACCTGCGGGCCGACCGATTCGGTGCGTCTCAGTTCGGCCGCCGGATCGACCGCGCGCAGCGCCTGCATCACGCGGTCGCCGATCCCGGCCGCGGCGCCCGCCTCGGCCGGCGGCAGGCGCAGCTCGAGCTCGCTCGCGGTGCCGAAGTTGCGCACCTGGTAGTCCTCGAAGCCCGCCGCGGTGAGCGCCTCGCGCGCGCGCTCGAGGTCCACCGGCTGCGAGAACCCCACTTCGAACACCATGCCGCCGGTGAAGTCCACCGTCAGGTTCAGGCCGCGGGTCGCGATCACCGCGATCGAGGCCACGATCATCAGCGCCGACAGCACGTACCACTGCCGCCGGCGCTGCATGAACCGGATCGAGGGGACCTGCTTGAGGAACTGCATCATCGGCGCGGACTCAGATCGCGAGGCGTTCGACGCGGCGGCGGCGGCCGTAGATCAGGTGGATGATCGCGCGGCTGCCGACCAGGGCCGTGAACATCGAGGTGGCGATGCCGATCGAGAGCGTGACGGCGAACCCGCGCACCGGCCCGGAGCCGAACATGAACAGCACGATGCCGGCCATCAGCATCGTCACGTTGGAGTCAGCGATCGCCGAGAACGCCTTGTCGAAGCCGGCATTGATCGCTGCGAGCGGCGAGGCGCCGACCGCGAGCTCCTCGCGGATGCGTTCGTAGATCAGGATGTTGGCGTCCACTGCGGTGCCGACCGTCAGCACGATGCCGGCGATGCCGGGCAGCGTGAGGGCGGCATCGAACAGGCCGAGCACCGCGACGATGAAGATCACGTTCGAGCTCAGCACGATGCAGGCGACCGCGCCGAACACGCGGTAGTAGCCCAGCATGAACAGGAAGATCGCGATCGCGGCGACCGTGAGCGCAATCGTGCCGTCCTCGATGTTGTCCTGACCGAGGCTCGGCCCGATCACCCGCTGCTCGACGATGTAGACCGGCGCCGCCAGCGCGCCGGCGCGCAGGAGCTTCGCGAGCTCGGTCGCCTCGGCGGCCGAGAGGCCGGTGATCTGGAAGTTGTTGGAGAACACGCCGCGGATCGTCGCGACGCTGATGACCTCCTCCTTGGAGCGGTCCACCACGACCTGGCGCCCGTCGCGCTGGACCAGTTCGCGGTCCTTCTCGATGAACACGACCGCCATCGGCCGGTTCAGGTTCTCGCGCGTGGTGCGCAGCATCTCGTCGCCGCCGCGGCTGTCGAGGCGCACGCTGACCGCGGGTTCGCCCTGCGACGGCGCGAACGAGGCGTCGATCAGCTGCTCGCCGGTCGCAATCACGTCGCGCTTCAGCAGCACGGGGTTGCCGTTGCGCTCGCGGTAGAGCCTGCTGCCGAGCGGCGCACGGCCGGTGCGCGCGGCCTCGGCGGGGCTGTTGACCGTGTCCACCAGCCTGAACTCGAGCGTCGCCACCTTGCCGAGCAGGCGCACGACTTCGGAGGCATCCTGCACGCCGGGCAATTGCACCGCGATGCGGTTCAGGCCCTGACGCTGCACCACGGACTCGGCGACGCCGAGCGCGTTCACGCGGTTCCCGAGTGCGGTGATGTTCTGCTGGATCGCGAAGTCCTGCCGCTGGCGGACCTGTACCTCGGACAGCGCCGCGACCAGCGTGCCCGCCGCAGGGCCCTCGGTCAGCGCGAGGCCCGGGTCGTAGTCCGTGATCGCCGTGCGCGCGGCGGACAGCTGGGTGGCGTCGCGCAGCAGCACGCGCACGCTGCTGCCCTCGACGGTCACTTCCTCGTAGGGTATGCGCGCGTCGCGCAACACCTTGCGGAAGTCGCGCTCCATGCGTTGCAGCAGCTGGTCGACGGCGCCCGCGACGTCCACCTCGTACAAGAGGTGCATGCCGCCGCGCAGGTCAAGGCCAAGGCTCATCGGCTCGAGCCCCATGGCCTGCAACCAGTCGGGCGCGCGCGAGGCGAAGGTCATCGCGATCGCGTACTCGCCCTCGGAGCGCGTCTGGATCAGGTCGCGCGCGGCGAGCTGCGAGGGCACGTCCGCGAAGCGCAGCCACAGCCGCCCGTCCTCGTCGATGAAGCTCTCCTCGTAGCCGATGCCGGCACCTTTGAGCGAGGTCTCGAACCCGGCTGCGGCCGCGACATCGGACAGCGCGCGGTCGCGGCGCGACAGCTGCAGCGCCGGCGACTCGCCGTACCAGTTCGGCAGCGCGAGCAGGACGCCCGCCAGCAGGACGGCCGCCAGCAGGACGCTCTTCCAGAGCGGATAGCGAGGTGCCACGCGCGAAACCGGCCGCCGGCGCTCAGGCGCCCTTGAAGGTGCCTTTCGGCATCAGCTGCGCAACCTGGATCCTCTGCACGCTGATCGCGACGTTCTTCGCGACTTCGAGTGTCACGAAGTGCTCGCCGACCTCGGTGATGCGGCCGAGTACGCCGCCATTCGTCACCACTTCGTCGCCGGCAGCAAGCTTGCCAACCATCTCGCGATGTTCCTTGGCGCGTTTGGTCTGGGGCCGGATCAGCAGGAAATAGAAAACGACGAAGATCAGGACCAGCGGCAGCAGGGTACCGAGCGTGCCGGCCGTCGATCCGGTGGCGGCCTGGGCCCAGGCGGGCGTGATGAAAAAGTCCATGTCCTTCCTCTGCGGGGGCCGGCGGCGCCGGCCCGGTTGGGGCGCGTGATTATGCCACAGCGCCCGGCGGCTGCCGGGCCGCAAGGAACGCGGCGCGGAACTCCCCGAACCGCCCGGCCGCGATCGCCCCGCGCATCCGCGCCATCAGGTCGAGGTAGTAATGCAGGTTGTGAATCGTCGCGAGCCTCGGTCCCAGCATCTCGCCGCAGCGATCGAGGTGACGAAGATACGCACGACTGTAGTTGCGGCAGGCGTAGCAACCACAGTCCGGGTCCACCGGCCCGGTATCCGACGCGTAGCGCGCGTTCCTGATGTTGATGACGCCCCAGGGCACGAACAGGTGGCCGTTGCGCGCGTGCCGCGTCGGCATCACGCAGTCGAACAGGTCGATGCCGCGGGCAACCGATTCGACCAGATCCTCGGGCCGGCCGACGCCCATCAGGTAGCGCGGCTTGCCCGCCGGCATCAGCGGCAGCAGTTGCTCGAGCACGCGCCCGCGTTCCGGGGCAGGCTCGCCGACCGACAGGCCGCCGATCGCGAGACCCTCGAAGCCGATGCGCTCCAGTCCCTCGAGCGAGGCCGCGCGCAGGCCCGCGTGCATGCCGCCCTGCACGATGCCGAACACGACGCCTTCGCCTGCGGTCGCGTCCCAGGCGCGGCGGCTGCGCGCCGACCAGCGCAGCGACAACTCCATCGAGGCGCGGGCCTGGCGCTTGTCGACCGGGTACGGCGTGCATTCGTCGAATACCATCGCGACGTCGGCGCCGAGCGCGCGCTGGATCTCCATCGATCGCTCCGGGTCCAGGAACACTTCCTCGCCGTCCACCGGCGAGCGGAAGCGCACGCCTTCTTCGGTGACTTTGCGAATCGCGGCGAGGCTGAACACCTGGTAGCCGCCGGAGTCGGTCAGGATCGGCCGGCGCCAGTGCATCAGGCCGTGCAGCCCGCCATGCGCACGCACGACCTCGGGGCCCGGCCGCAGCATCAGGTGGAAGGTGTTGGCGAGCACGATTTCGGCGCCGCAGGTCTCGAGCTCTTCGGGCGTCAGGCCCTTGACCGTGCCGCAGGTGCCGACCGGCATGAAGGCGGGCGTCTCGACCGCGCCATGCGCGAGCTCAAGACGCCCGCAGCGCGCATCCCCGTCGCGGCGCCATGTGGAGAACTTCATGCGTGAGTCCCACGCGGCGCGACTACCGCCGGGTCCGGCGTGATGAACATGGCGTCCCCGTAGCTGTAGAAGCGGTAGCGCGCGGCGATCGCGTGATGATACGCGGCGAGCACGCGCTCGCGCCCGGCGAAGGCGGCGACCAGCACCAGGAGCGACGACTCCGGCAGGTGAAAGTTGGTGATGAGCGCGTCCACCCCGCGGAAGCGATGTCCGGGGCGGATGAAGATCCCGGTCTCGCCCTCGAACGGCGCGAGTGCGCCGCCCAGAGCCGCAGTCTCGAGCGCGCGCACCACGGTGGTGCCGACGGCGACCACGCGACGGCCACGGCGGCGCGCCTGTTCGATGGCCGTCACGACCTCCGCCGTCACGCGCACGCGCTCGGCGTGCAGGCGCAGGGCGTCCAGCGAGTCGTCGCGCAGCGGCTGGAAGGTGCCGGCGCCCACGTGCAGGGTCAGCTTCGTGATCGCGACACCCTGCCCCGCGAGGCGCGCGAGCATGGCGCGGTCGAAGTGCAGGCCCGCGGTCGGTGCCGCGACGGCCCCCGGAGCATCCGCGTAGACCGTCTGGTAACGCTCCCGGTCGGGTGCTTCCGGTGCGCGGCCCAGGTAAGGCGGCAAGGGGACGCTGCCATGCGCGTCGAGGTAGGCCAGCGCTTCGCGGTCGAGTTCGAGCTCGTAAAACTCGCCGGGGCGATCGACGACCGTGGCATTCGCGCCGCCCGCAAGCTGCACGACGCCGCCCG
Source organism: Gammaproteobacteria bacterium (assembly GCA_052386275.1). GTDB lineage: Bacteria > Pseudomonadota > Gammaproteobacteria > Steroidobacterales > Steroidobacteraceae > SCUD01. The sequence continues at coordinate 20,874 of JBQTKI010000050.1, read as the reverse complement.
CACGCAGTCCCTTGCTCGCGCGCGCCTGCGCGAGGATGCGACGCGGTCCGAGGATGCGCTCGACCAGGAGTTCGCAGGCCCCGCCGCTCGCCTTGCGGCCCACGAGCCGGGCCGGAATCACCCGTGTGTCGTTGAGCACGAGGAGATCGCCGGGCGCCAGCAGTGCCGGCAGATCGGTGAAGACGAGGTCGCGCAGGGACCCGGTCGCGCCGTCGAGCGCGAGCAGGCGGCTCCCGCTGCGTTCCGGCAACGGGTGGCGCGCAATGAGTTCCTGCGGCAGCGGGTACGAGAAATCTGCGCGGCGCATGGGCCGCGCAGACTAGCACAGGGCCGCGGGGCGCCCGCTCAGGTCGAGGGCGGAGCCTCCGGCTGCGGCGGCGGCCGCGGGGCCGGCGGCGGCACCACGACGCGCGGGGCCGGCACGACGCGATGCCGCAGCACGTCCTTGTGCTTGCGCACTTCGCGCTCGCTGCGCTCCGGCACCCTGGCCGCGAGCGACTGGGTGCGCTTGTCGCGCAGCACGCGGATCTCCACGGTCTCGCCCGGCTGGTAGGAACGCAGGATGCGCATCGCGTGGCGCGCGTTCTGCGGCTCGCGGCCACCGATTGCGACGATCACGTCGCCGTCCTGCAGCCCGAGCGTCGAGTCTTCAGGCGCGCGCGCGACCAGCACGCCCTTCACGGCGCCGAAATATCGGCCGAGACCGGGCGTCAGGTTCACGAACTCGGCGTCGCCCCATGCTTCGAGCAGCCAGTGCGGGCCGCCGCCGAAATCGAACTCGAAATCCTCGTGCGGCATCGCCGGCAGAGCTTCGATCGCCGCGATGGCGGGCGCCGGCAGGCCGCGGCCGGCAAAGAAGCTGCGGTCGAGCGGGCGCGCTTCGACCGCGACCTGGACCGGCTTGCCGCCGCGCTCAAGCTCGAGCGCGACCTTCTGGCCGGGCTCGACCCCTTCCATCACCTTGACGAGCTCGCGGCCGGTCGCGACCTTCTTGCCCTCGATCGACATGATCACGTCTCCCGCCTTGACGCCCGCCTCCGCCGCAGGTCCACCCGGGCTCACGTTGTTCACCCGCACGCCGTCGCCTTCGGTGGCGCCGAGGTTGATGCCGAGCATCGCCCGGCGCGGGTTGGGCAAGCGCATCTCGAATATCTGGTGCCCCGCCGCCCCGCCCATCTCCGACGACAATTCGGCGACCTCGCGCGCGGCGGCTTCCAGCCGTTCCTGCGCGGCTTGCAGCCGCTGCTCCAGGTCCGCCTCCTCTTCGGCGGCCTGTCCCTGCGCGTCGCCGGCTGCCAGGAGCGCCGCCACCGCCATTGCGATCATCGTCTTCTTCATCGTGTCCTCCGCGATCTAATAGGTGAAGGCCGCGTCCGCATATCGGACCTGGACCAGCGAGTTCAGCAGGCCAACTCGCTGCTGCCACAGCTGCTCGGCCTGTTCCGGCGCGTTCGGTTCGAGCATCACGCGGCTCAGCCGGTCGTCCACGAGCGCGAGGCGATCCTCGAGCTCGGCGACCGTGAAAGCCGTGCTGCCGCGCATCGCGCGCTGTTCCGGCAGCGTCGCGAGCAGCCATTCGAGCCGCTCGTTGTCAAGGCGCAGCCTCTCGCTCACCGGCAGAGAAGGCAGCGCCTCCGACACCTGCGCCATCTGCCGCTGCGCCGACTGCAGCCACCAGCCGAGGCCCACGGGCACGGCGAGGAGCGCCGCAGCGAGCGCGACAGGCCAGCGCGCAACGCCGGCGCGGTGCGCGCGATGGGCCTCGCGCACCGCCTGCCAGCCGCCTGCCGGCGGCGTGAACGCGGGCAGCGCCGCGAGACGCCCGCTCAATCCGATCAGGTCGGCGTGCATGGCGCTCCCTCCGCGACCGGAACCGGCGCAGCCAGCGCCGTGCGCAGCCGCGCGTGCGCGCGCGACAGCTGGGTCTTCGAGAAGCTCGGCGTGCGCCCGAGTGCCTGGCCAATTTCCATGTGCGTGTAGCCCTCGACGTCGTGCAGCCACACGACCGCGCGCGACACCGGGGGCAGCGTCATCAGCGCGCGCTCGAGCGCGGCATCCGGGGCCGCGTCGGCGCCCGGCGGGCTGCCCGCCAGCCGGTCGGTGCCGCCCGGATCCTGGTCGAGCCATTCGAGGCTGCGGTGCCAGGGCGAGCGCAGGTACATGAGTGCGCGGTTGACCGCGATCGAGCGGATCCAGGACGGCAGCGGGCAGCGGCCCTCATAGGCGCCGATGTGCAGGATGACGTCCACGAAGGTCTCCTGCAGCAGTTCGTCGGCGATCGCCGGGCGCCGCACCAGGCGGCGCAGCAGCGTGTAGAGCGCGCCGGCCGTGGCCTGGTAGACCGCCTCCAGGGCAGCCTCGTCGCCCAGCCGGGCGGCCGCGACCATGGGCGCCGGGATCTGGATGTCGCTGATGCGGGGCATCGGGCGCTTAGATGCCCCGGGCCCGCAAAAGGTCGCAGGCCGGGGCGAATCATTCAGGCTGGTGCCGGGAGCGAGACTCGAACTCGCACGATGTCGCCACCGGTGGATTTTGAGTCCACTGCGTCTGCCAATTCCGCCATCCCGGCCGCGCGGGGGGCGAGTATACGGCCGCGCCCCGCCCCCGTCGCGCCCGGGCCGCGGCTTGGCAGCATCGCGCCCGGCCACCACAATCAGGCCGATGAACTTCTGCCCGACCTGCGGGGCGCCGGTGGAACGCCGCATTCCCGAGGGCGACCACCTGCCGCGCCACGTCTGCACCGCCTGCGGCGCGATCCACTATCAGAACCCGAAGCTGGTCGCCGGCTGCGTGCCGGAATCCGGCGGCCGCATCCTGTTGTGCCGGCGCGCAATCGAGCCGCGGCGCGGTTACTGGACCGTGCCCGCGGGCTTCATGGAGAACGGCGAGACTCTGCAGCAGGCGGCGGCGCGCGAATGCTGGGAAGAGGCGCTCGCGCGTGTCGAGATCGGCCGCCCCTGCGCGATCGTGCACGTGCTGCACGCAGAACAGGTTCACGTCATGTTTCGCGCCGCGCTTGCCGGGCCCGATTTCGGCATCGGCGCCGAGAGCCTCGAGGTGAAGCTCGCCGCCGAGGACGAGATTCCCTGGCCGGAAATCGCCTTCCCGAGCGTCGTGTTCACGCTGCGCCGCCTCTTCGAGGACCGCGCGGCGGGCCGGCAGGAACTGCACTTCACCGCGATCGAGCGCCCGCCGGCTCCGGCCTGAGCCGCCACAGCGCGGGCTGTGGCACAATGCGCCGCGGCAGAATCGGCCGGAGCCCCGATGACGTTTGTCGTCACCGAATCCTGCATCAAGTGCAAGTACATGGACTGCGTGGAGGTCTGCCCCGTGGACTGCTTCCACGAGGGCCCGAACTTCCTCGTCATCGACCCCGAGGAATGCATCGACTGCACGTTGTGCGAGCCGGAATGCCCGGTGGAGGCGATCTACTCCGAAGAGGAATTGCCGGCCGGACAGGAGAAGTTCCTCGCGGTCAATGCGGAGCTCGCCAAGGACTGGCCGGTCATCACGCAGCGCGGCGAGCCGCCGGCGGACGCCGACGCCTGGAAAGACGTCAAGGACAAGCTCGCACTGCTCGAGCGCTGATCAGTCGGAGGCCGCGACCGCTCCCGGCATCTCGAGATATTCCGCGAGCTGCGGCGCCGGCAGGTAGCCGGCCAGGTATTCGCCGCGGTCGGTGATCACGCCGGGCGTGCCGCGGATTCCCATTTCGCGACCCAGCGCATAGTGCGCTGCCACGGGCGTTTCACATGGCCCCGCCTTCACTCCCTCGCCGCGCTTGGCGCGCGTGAGCGCGTCGCGGCGGTCGGCGCTGCACCAGACCGCTTCGGCCTTCTTCCAGGATTCGGATCCCGGCCCGCCGCGCGGGTACAGCAGGTAGCGCACGCGGATGCCGAGCCGGTTGAGCTCGGCCATCTCCTGGTGCATGCGCCGACAGTAGGCGCAGTCGATGTCGGTGAACACCGTCACCGTGTGGCGTGGCTTGCCCGCGGGCGCGAACACGATTGCGTCGCCGTCGGCGACCCCGGCGAGCAGTCCGAGCCGCCCTTCCTGGCGGCGCACCTCGGTCAGGTTCTGGCGCGACTGCATGTCGAAGACGTCGCCGTCGACATAGAAGCGCCCGTCCACCGAGACGTAGCCGACCTCCGCGCCGGAGCGGATCTCATAGAGGCCGGCGATCGGTGACGGCTGGACGTCCTCGACATTCACCTCGAGGCGGCGCGCGATCTCGGCGCGTACGTCGCGCCGGGTGGCGGGCTCGCCCGCGGCGCCCGCCACGACGAGCGTCGCGGCGGCCACGGGGATCAGCAGTCGGATCATTCGTTTCACGCGCGTCTCGGATTCCGGCCGGCACGGCGATTGGACCGCGGCCGGGGCCCGCGGTTCGGCCCTGCCAGTCTATCAGCCGCGCGGGTGATGCTGGGCGTGGAGCTCTTTCATCCGCTCCCGCGCCACGTGCGTGTAGATCTGGGTGGTCGAGAGGTCGCTGTGGCCGAGCAGCATCTGCACCACGCGCAGGTCGGCGCCATGGTTCAGCAGGTGGGTCGCGAACGCATGGCGCAGCGTGTGCGGCGACAGTTCCTTGTCGATGCCGGCCTTCCTGGCGTAGCGCTTGATGATGTGCCAGAACGCCTGGCGCGTCATGCGATCGCCGCGCCGGGTCGGGAACAGATGGTCGGTCTGGCGGTCGAGCAGGATCTCGCCGCGCGCGCCGCGCACGAACTCGCCGAGCCAGCGCACCGCCTCCTCGCCGAGCGGGATCAGGCGCTCGCGGTTGCCCTTGCCGACGATGCGCAGCACGCCCTGGTTCATGTTGATCTGTCCGTGCCGCAGGCTCACGAGTTCCGAGACGCGAAGCCCGGTCGCGTACAGCACCTCGAGCATGGTGCGGTCGCGGTGGCCGAGCGGGTCGGTGGTCTGCGGCGCGCCAAGCAGAGAGTCCACCTGCGCCTCGGTCAGCGATCGCGGGAGGCTCCGACCGATCTTCGGCATCGCGATCTGCGCCGTCGGGTCCTCCTTGACCACGCCCTCGCGCACCAGGTAGCGGAAGAAGCGGCGGAAGCTCGACAGCTGGCGCGCGGTGGAGCGCGGGCGGGCGCCGGTCTCGACGCGCCAGGCGATGAAGGCGAGCAGGTCGTTGCGCGTGGTCTTGGCAAGCGCGGTAGCGCGCTGGCGCAGCCAGCGCGACAGCGCGGTGAGGTCGGCGCGGTAGGCGGCCAGCGTATTCGGCGACAGCCCGCGCTCCATCCAGACCGCGTCGAGGAAGCGCACGATCATGGGCTCGATCGCCGCGTCCGCCGCTTCCGCGGTCGCGAGGGTCGCCGCGCGCACCGATGCCGAGGATTTCATAGCTGCGCTCATGTGCCGGTCCTGCTTCCGTTCGCGGACAGCGGCGCCGCCGCGAGCTCCCCCGCGGCGCGCTGGTGCTACAGAATGCCGACGCAGTATGGTTCCCCTCCGACGGGGTCGAACGTGACCCGGCTCACAGGGCGCCGACGACCATTAACATAACCGGAACCAGTTCACAGTACCCCGTGCCCGAGGACCCTCGCCGGTGACCTTTCCGAACCCTTTGCGCCTGCTGTGGGGAATCTGGATGTGGCTGCTGCTGCTGCCCATGCTGCTGCTGGCGGCGGTGCCGATCCTGCTGCTGCCCTCGCTTTCCGCGCGCCGCGCGGGCGCCCGGCTGGTCTGCCGTACGTATTTCCCGCTCTGCGGGCTGCCGGTGCGAATCCTCGGACTTTCCCGGCTGCCCGCCGGCCCTTGCATCATCGTCGCCAACCATTCGAGCTACGTGGACGGGCCGCTCCTTTTCGCGTGCCTGCCGCCGCGTTTCGGTTTCGTGGTCAAGAAGGAGGCCTCGCGCCTGCCGATCGCGGGACTCCTGATGCGCCGCCTCGGCCACCATTTCGTCGAGCGCAAGAACCGCCACGAGGGCGCCGGCGACGCCCGGCGCATCCTGCGCGCGGTCGAACAGGGCCAGGCGGTCGCGTTCTTCCCGGAGGGGACGTTCCGTGCCGAGACCGGCGTCGGGCGCTTCCACAGCGGCGCCTTCGCCGCCGCGGTGCGCGCGGGCGTGCCGGTCGCGCCGGTCGCGATCCGCGGCACGCGCCGGATCCTGCGCGCGAAGACGCTGTTGCCGCGCTGGGGACGCATCGAGGTCGAGGCGCTGGCTCCCGAGGCGCCGGCTCCCGGCGCGAGCGACGCCGCGGCGGCGCTGCGCGACTCCGTGCGAGCGCATATCGCGGCAGCAGTCGGCGAACCGCTGCTGTAGCGCCTACATGTTGCGGCGGTACTGGCCGCCGACCCCGTACAGTGCGCGCGAGATGCGCCCGAGGGAGGCGGATTTCACCGTCTCCATCAGCTCGCCGAACACGTTGCCGCCCTCGGCGGCCGCCCGCTGCAGCCGCGCGATCGCCGCACCCTGTGCCGCCGCATGCGCCTCGTTGTAGGCGCCGACCGCCGTCACCTGCGCCTGCTTTTCATCCTCGGTCGAGCGGATCAGCTCGGCGTTCCTGATCTCGTCGTGGCTGCCGTGCTCCGGCAGGAAGGTGTTGACGCCCACGATCGGCAGGCTGCCGTCGTGCTTTTTCTGCTCGTAGTACAGCGACTCCTCCTGGATCTTGCCGCGCTGGTACATGGTTTCCATCGCGCCCAGCACGCCGCCGCGCTCCGACAGGCTCTCGAATTCGCGGTACACGGCCTCCTCGACCAGATCGGTCAGCCGCTCCACCGCGAACGAGCCCTGCCAGGGGTTCTGGTTGAAGTTGAGGCCGAGCTCGCGCGCGATGATCAGCTGGATCGCGACCGCGCGGCGCACGCTCTCCTCGGTCGGCGTGGTGAGCGCTTCGTCGTAGGCGTTCGTGTGCAGGCTGTTGCAGGAGTCGAACAGCGCGTACATGGCCTGCAGCGTGGTGCGGATATCGTTGAACTGGATTTCGCGCGCGTGCAGCGAGCGGCCCGAGGTCTGCACGTGATACTTGAGCATCTGGCTGCGCGGCGAGGCCGCGTAGCGCTCGCGCATGGCGCGCGCCCAGATGCGCCGCGCGACGCGGCCGATCACCGCGTACTCGGGGTCCATGCCATTCGAGAAGAAGAACGACAGATTGGGCGCAAACGCGTCGACTTTCATGCCGCGCGACAGGTAGTACTCCACGATCGTGAAACCGTTCGCGAGCGTGAAGGCGAGCTGCGACACCGGGTTCGCGCCGGCCTCGGCGATGTGGTAGCCGGAGATCGACACCGAGTAGAAGTTGCGCATGCGATGGTCGATGAAGTACTGCTGCACGTCGCCCATCATCCTGAGCGCAAACTCGGTCGAGAAGATGCAGGTGTTCTGGGCCTGGTCCTCCTTGAGGATGTCGGCCTGCACCGTGCCGCGCACGCGCGACAGCGCCTCCTCGCGGATCCGCTCGTAGGTCGCGGGGTCCACCACCTGGTCGCCGCTCACGCCGAGGAGCCCGAGGCCCGAGCCGTCATGGCCCACCGGCAGCTCGCCGCGATAGCGCGGCTGCCCGCGGCCGGCGCAGAGTTGCGCGATCCTCGCCTCGGCCTCGCCCCAGCGGCCGTTCTCGCGCAGCCACTTCTCGACCTGCTGGTCCACCGCCGTATTCATGAACATCGCCAGGATCATCGGCGCCGGGCCGTTGATCGTCATCGACACCGAGGTCGACGGCGCGCACAGGTCGAAGCCGGAATAGAGGCGCTTCATATCGTCGAGTGTCGCGATCGAGACGCCCGAGTTGCCGATACGCCCGTAGATGTCCGGGCGCTCGTCGGGGTCCTCGCCGTAGAGCGTGGTCGAGTCGAAGGCGGTCGACAGGCGCACCGCCTTGTGGCCCCGCGCCAGGTAGTGGAAGCGGCGGTTGGTGCGCTCCGGCATGCCCTCGCCCGCGAACATGCGCGTCGGGTCCTCGTCCTCGCGGCGGTAGGGATAGATGCCGCCGGTGTAGGGATACGCGCCCGGCAGGTTCTCGGCCAGCAGGAACCGCAGTTGCGCGCCCCAGTCCTCGAACTGTGGCGCCGCGATCTTCGGCAGATGCAGGTGCGACAGCGACTCGGTGGTGTTCGGCCCGCGCACCTCGCGCTCGCGCACGCGGTAGCGGTACTCGTCGGCCTCGGCCGCGGCCCGCCGCGCAGGCCATGCCTGCAACAAGGCGCGGCCTTCCGCACCGATCGAATCGAGTGCCGCATGGTACTCGCGCCGCAGGCGCGAGGCGGCGTCGTCGCCGGCCTGCGCCGCGTCGGGGTAGCGTTCGAGCGGCGGCGGCAGGCCCGGGTCTGATAGCGCGGCGAGCGCCCGGTACAGCCCGTGCGCGCGGGAGGCGGCCTGCGCCGCGTCCTGTGCCTTGGCGTGCGCGGCGCGCCCGCCGGCGGCGATCTCGGCGAGATAACGAACACGCGAACCCGGGATGATGGCCTGCCGCTTCGGCTCGCCGACCGGCGCGAGTCCCTGCGGTTCCCACGCACGCAGCCGGCCCCATTGCCGGTGCAGGCGCGCGCACAGCGCGGCAAAGAGCGCGTTCACGCCGGCGTCGTTGAACTGGCTCGCGATGGTCGGGAATACCGGCAGTTCCGCCGGCGGGGTCTGGAACAGCTTGCGGTTGCGCGCGACTTGTTTGCGCACGTCCCGCAACGCGTCTTCGGCGCCGCGCTTTTCGAACTTGTTCAGCACGATGAAGTCGGCGAAGTCCAGCATTTCGATCTTCTCGAGCTGGCTCGCCGCGCCGTAGTCGGCCGTCATCACATACATCGAGAGGTCGACCAAATCCACGACCTCGGAATCGCTCTGGCCGATGCCGGCGGTCTCGACCACGACCAGGTCGAAACCCGCGGATTTCAGCAGCTGTACGGTGTCGGCGAGCACCGCGGAGGTCGCGAGGTGCTGGCGCCGCGTCGCCAGCGAACGCATGAAGAGCCTTTCGTTCGCGAGCGCGTTCATGCGGATGCGGTCGCCGAGCAGCGCGCCGCCGGTGCGCCGGCGGGTCGGGTCCATGGCCACGACCGCCACGCGCCGGTCCGGGAAGAAGCGCACGATGCGGTTCAGGATCTCGTCGGTCAGCGAGGACTTGCCGGCGCCGCCCGTGCCGGTGATGCCGAGCACCGGTGGCCGGTTGAGGGTCTTGCCCGAGTCTTTGCGGATGCGCTCAACAAGGTCGGAGTCGGATCCGAGCTCGAGCGCGGTGATCGCGCGCGCGAGGCTCGCCGGATCTTCGGCGGAAATCACGCCGCCCTCCCAGGCCGGGCGCGGCGCCGCGAGCACGCGCCGGAACACGTCGTCGATCATGCCGTCGAGGCCCATGCGCAGGCCGTCGTCAGGCGTGTAGATCTTCTCGACGCCGTAGGCCTCGAGCTCCTCGACCTCGTGCGGCGCGATCGTGCCGCCGCCGCCGACCACGACCTTCACGTGGCCGGCACCGCGCTCGCGCAGCATGTCCACCATATAGCGGAAGTATTCGTTGTGCCCGCCCTGGTAGCTGCTGACCGCGACGCCGTCGGCGTCCTCCTGGATCGCGGCGCGCACGATGTCGGCGACGCTCCTGTTGTGGCCGAGGTGGATCACCTCGGCGCCATGCGCCTGGAGGATGCGGCGGATGATATTGATGGCCGCGTCGTGGCCGTCGAACAGCGAGGCGGCGCTCACGAAACGCAGCGGGCCGCGCGCCGTCAGGGCAGCCTTGTCGATGCGTTCGGCCGGGCTACTCATGCGCTCCTCCAGCGGGAATCCAGAGTGTAGCCGCTGGCGCCCGACCTGCCCCCGGGCCGGCAAGACAAGCGCGGTTTTGCAGGGCAAAATGGCGGCCTATGGCCAAGAACACGATCGTCATTCTTGCGGCCCGGCGCACGCCCATCGGCGCGATGCTCGGAGTTTTCACCCCGGTCGCCGGGCATGCGCTCGGCGCGGCCGCGATCAGGGCCGCGGTCGCGAGTTCCGGCGTCAGACCGGAGCAGGTCAGCGAGGCCGTCATGGGCTGCGTGCTGCCGGCGGGCCAGGGCCAGGCGCCCGCGCGCCAGGCCGCGCTCGGCGGCGGGCTGCCGAAGTCGGTCGCCGCGACCACGGTCAACAAGATGTGCGGCTCCGGCATGAAGGCCGTGATGATCGCCGCCGACCAGCTCGCCGCCGGCGGCGCCGACTTCGTGGTCGCGGGCGGGCTCGAATCCATGACCAACGCGCCCTACCTGCTGCCGAAGGCGCGGGCGGGCTATCGCATGGGCCACGGCGAGATCCTGGACCACATGTTCTACGACGGGCTGCAGAGCCCCTGGGACGGCAAGCTGATGGGCTGCTTCGCGGACGCGACCGCCGCGAAATACGGTTTCACGCGCGCCGATCAGGATGCGTTCGCGGCCGAGTCCGTGCGCCGCGCGGTCGCGGCAGTCGAATCCGGCGCCTTCGCAGCCGAGATCGCAGCGGTCACGATCGCCGACCGCAAGGGTGAGCGCGTGATCGAGCGCGACGAAACCCCGTTTACGGTCTCTATCGAAAAAATCCCGCAGCTGAAACCCGCGTTCGGCAAGGACGGCACCGTCACCGCCGCAAGCTCCTCGTCGATTTCCGACGGTGCGGCCGCGCTCCTGCTCGCGCGCGAGGAAGCGGCGCAGGCCTCGAAGCTCACGCCGGTCGCGCGCATCGTGGCGCACGCGAGCCATGCACACGAGCCGGAATGGTTCACGACGGCGCCGGGCGGCGCGATCGCCAAGGTCCTCCGGACCGCGGGCTGGAAGGCCTCCGACGTGGATCTCTACGAAATCAACGAGGCCTTCGCCGTCGTCACGATGGCGGCCATGAAGGACATCGGCCTCACGCACGACCGCGTCAACGTCCACGGCGGCGCCTGCGCGCTCGGCCATCCGATCGGCGCAACCGGGGCGCGCATTCTCGCGACCCTGATCCACGCGCTGCAGCGCCGCGGCGGGCGCCGCGGCGTCGCCGCGCTCTGCATCGGCGGCGGCGAAGCGACCGCGGTCGCGATCGAGCTCAGCTGAGTCCGGCATCAGGCGTCCCGACCTCGGTCGAGAGCGGGATTCCGGCCACTTCGAAGCCGCGGCGGAAATCGCGCACGTGGCGCGCCATCCAGTCGGCCGCGGTCGCCGCATCGCGCGCGCGCACCGCCGCCACCACCCTGCCCTGTGCCGCCTCGATGCGGCCACGCGCCTGCGGCACGCGGTCGATGATGATCGCGAGGCTCGGCCGCAGCAGCCGCAGCAGCGGCTCATTCAGCAACACGAATACCGGGTTGCCGCTCGCCTCGCCGAGCGCATCGAAGAATTCCGACACGTCCGCGACTGCCTGTTCGCGACCGCCGTCCTGGGCCGCGAAGCGCCGTGCCACCGCTTCGAGCCTTGCGAGCGAAGCCTCGTCCCGCCGCGCGGCGGCCGCCGCTGCGATGCCGGGCTGCACCGCCTGCAGCGCCTCCCAGACGGCGACGACGCTGGCCCGGTGCAGCGCCAGCGCCTGCGACAGGCCCCCGCCCACCGCCTCGCGCGTCGGGCGCGTCACGTAGAGGCGCTTGCTGCCACGACGACGACCCAGCAGCCCGGCACTCTCGAGCTTGCGCAGGGCCTCCCTGACGGTCGAACGGTTGACCTCGAACTGGCGTGCGAGCTCGGTCTCGGTCGGCAGCGCCTGCCCCTCGGAAAGCTCCCGGCGCAGGATCCGGCCCCGGATTTCCTCGGAGACCCGCAGGTAGGCTGGCGCATAACCCAGGGGTTCGAACACGGGTCACCCTTTCAACAACATACACTTGCCTGTCCGATTGTCGGACAATATGATGGCAAGCGCAAGGCCGGCATTTCCGGGGGTGGTCCGTGTTCCAGGTGGATTTCGATTTCCAGCTCGGTGAACGCGTGGACGAACTGCGCCAAGCCGTGCGCGAGTTCGCATTGCGACGCATCGCGCCGCAGGCGGAGGAAATCGACCGCAGCAACCGCTTCCCGCGCGAACTCTGGCCGGAGCTGGGCGCCATGGGCCTCCTGGGCATCACGGTGCCCGAGGAATACGGCGGCGTCGGCTTCGGCTACCTCGAGCACGTCGTGGCGATGGAGGAGATCAGCCGCGTCTCCGGCTCGATCGGCCTCTCCTACGGTGCGCATTCCAACCTGTGCGTGAACCAGCTGCGGCGCTTCGGCAGCGAGTCGCAGAAAAGGCGCTACCTCCCCCGCCTGGTGAGCGGCGAGGACGTCGGCGCGCTCGCGATGAGCGAGCCGGGCTCCGGCTCCGACGTGGTGTCCATGCGCACGCGCGCCGATCGGCAGGACGGCGGCTGGGTCCTGAATGGCAGCAAGATGTGGATCACGAACGGCCCGGAGGCCGACACCGCGATCATCTATGCGACCGTCGCGCCCGGCAGCGGTCCGGCCGGCGTCACGGCCTTCATCGTCGAACGCGGCATGAAGGGCTATCGCGCGGCACAGAAGCTCGACAAGTTCGGCATGCGCGGCTCCGACACCTGCGAGCTCGTGTTCGAGGACTGCTTCGTGCCGGCGGAGAACCTGCTGGGTCGCGAGGGCGGCGGCGCCGAGATCCTGATGTCCGGACTCGACTACGAGCGCCTGGTGCTGACCGGCGGCCCGCTCGGCCTGATGCGCGCGGCGCTCGACCTGGTCGTGCCCTACCTGCACGATCGCGAGCAGTTCGGGCGCCCGATCGGCAGCTTCCAGCTGATGCAGGCCAAGCTCGCCGATCTCTATGCGGCCTGCAACGCTTCGCGCGCCTATGCCTACGCGGTCGCGCGCGCCTGCGACGCCGGCAGAACCACGCGCTACGACGCCGCGGCCTGCATGCTCATCGCCTCCGAGCGCGCCACGCAGGCCGGCCTCGAGGCGATCCAGGTGCTGGGCGGCAATGGCTACATGAACGAGTATCCGGCGGGGCGCATTCTGCGCGACGCCAAGCTCTACGAGATCGGCGCCGGCACCAACGAGATCCGCCGCATGCTGATCGGGCGCGAATTGTTCCGGGCGACCACGCGATGACGCGCCTCGCATCGCGGGTGGACACCGGCAGCGCGGAATTCCGCGACAACGCCGTGTACCTGTCGAAGCTCGTCGCCGACCTGCGGAGTCGCCTAGCCCAGGTGGCGACCGGCGGCGGCGCAGAGGCACGAGCCAAGCATGTCGCGCGGGGAAAACTCCTGCCGCGCGACCGCATCGAGGCCCTGCTCGATCCCGGCAGCCCCTTCCTCGAGATCGCCCCGCTCGCGGCTGGCGGCATGTACGGCGACGAAGCGCCCGGCGCCGGGCTCGTGACCGGCATCGGCCGCGTGCTCGGCCAGGAACTGCTGGTGGTCGCGAACGACGCGACGGTCAAGGGCGGCACCTATTACCCGGTCACGGTGAAGAAGCACCTGCGCGCGCAGGAAATTGCGCTCGAGAACCGCCTGCCCTGCGTCTACCTGGTGGATTCCGGCGGCGCCTTCCTGCCGCTGCAGGATGAGGTGTTTCCCGACCGCGAGCATTTCGGGCGCATCTTCTACAACCAGGCGCGCCTCTCGGCGGCCGGCATCCCGCAGGTCGCGGTCGTCATGGGTTCCTGCACCGCGGGCGGCGCGTACGTGCCGGCGATGTGCGACGAGTCCATCATCGTGAAGAACCAGGGCACCATCTTCCTCGGCGGCCCGCCGCTGGTAAAGGCCGCGACCGGCGAGGTCGTGGACGCCGAGGCGCTCGGCGGCGGCGACGTGCACGCGCGCACCTCGGGCGTCGTGGACCACCTGGCCGACAGCGATGCGCATGCGCTCGCGATGGCGCGCGAGATCGTGGGCAGCCTCAACCACCGCCCGCCGGCCTGGCTCGAACCCGGGCTGCCTGCCGAGCCCGCCTACCCGGCCGAGCAGATCTACGGACTGGTGCCGCGCGACCTGCGCCAGCCCTACGACGTGCGCGAGGTGATCGCGCGCATCGTGGACGGCTCCGAGTTCCACGAGTTCAAGGCGCTCTACGGCAAGACGCTCGTCTGCGGCTTCGCGAGCATCTGGGGCTACCCGGTCGCCGTCCTCGCCAACAACGGCATCCTGTTCTCGGAGTCGGCGTTGAAGGGCGCGCATTTCGTGCAGCTCGCGAACCGCCGCAAGGTGCCGCTCCTGTTCCTGCAGAACATCACCGGATTCATGGTCGGGCGGCGCTACGAGGCCGGCGGCATCGCGAAGGACGGCGCCAAGATGGTGACCGCGGTCGCCTGCTCGACGGTGCCGAAGCTCACGGTCGTGATCGGCGGTTCCTTCGGCGCCGGCAACTACGCGATGTGCGGGCGCGCCTACGGCGGCCGCTTCCTGTGGAGCTGGCCGAATGCCCGTATCTCGGTCATGGGCGGCGAGCAAGCCGCGAGCGTGCTCGCGACCGTGCGCCGGGACGGCGTCGAGGCGAAGGGCGGCTCCTGGCCCGAGGCCGAGCAGAAGGCATTCATGGACGGCATCCGCGAGCAGTACGAACGCCAGGGCAATCCCTACTACGCCACCGCGCGGCTGTGGGACGACGGCGTGATCGATCCCGCCGACACGCGCCGCGTGCTCGGGCTCGCGCTGGCCGTGGTCGCGAAGGGTCCGCAGCCTGCCGCCGAGTCCTACGGCGTGTTCCGGATGTAGCCTCATGCTTCGCATCGAACGCGATTCCCGCGGCGTCGCCACGCTGACGCTCGACCGGCCCGAGGCGCGCAACGCCCTGTCGGGTGACCTCGTCGCCAGACTCGCGGATGCGCTCGCGGCGCTCGCGGCGGATGAAACCGTGCGCGCCGTGGCCCTGACCGGCGCGGGCGAGGTGTTCTGTGCCGGCGCCGACATCGGCGAGATGCGCGCCGCCGGCAGCACGCCCCCCGCGCAGAACGAGGCCGACGCGCGGCGCTTCGCCGGCATGCTGGAGGCACTCGAGCGCCTGCCGCAGCCGACCGTCGCGCTGGTGAATGGCGCCGCGATGGGCGGGGCGGTCGGCCTCGTCGCCTGCTGCGACATCGCACTCGCGGCTCCCGGCGCGCGCTTCGCGCTCTCCGAGGTCCGTCTCGGCCTGGTGCCCGCGATGATCTCGCCATACGTGATCCGCGCGATCGGCGCCCGCCAGGCGCGGCGCTGGTTCCTCACCGGAGAGGCGATGTCGGCGACGCGGGCCGCAGCCATCGGCCTCGTGCACGAGATTGCGGACGCTGCTGGCCTCGCGGCGCTCGCCGCGGGCCTGCTCGATGCATTGCAGGTCGGCGGTCCCTCCGCCCAGCGCGAGATCAAGCGGCTGATCCGCCACGTCACCGGTCGTGCCGAGGCAACCGACGCGGCGATGCAGGCCGACACCGCCAGCTGGATCGCGCGCGTGCGCGCGGGCGCCGAGGCGCGCGAGGGACTCACGGCCTTCCTGGAGCGGCGCAAGGCCGGCTGGAACCGCGGCCAGTCATGATCCGGCGACTGCTGATCGCGAACCGCGGCGAAATCGCCTGCCGCATCATCAGGACCTGCCGCCGCCTCGGCGTGCATGCAATTGCCGTGCATTCAGACGCCGACCGCCATGCGCGGCACGTGCGTCTCGCCGACGAGGCGTTCTGCATCGGGCCGCCGCCCGCGCGCGAGTCGTACCTGAACGTCGCAGCGGTGATCGAGGCTGCGCGCGCGACGCGCGCGGACGCGATCCACCCGGGCTACGGTTTCCTGTCGGAGAACGCTGCGTTCGCGGAGGCTTGCGCCGCCGCAGGCATCGTGTTCGTCGGCCCGACGCCCGCGGCGATCCGCGCGATGGGACTGAAGCACGAGGCCAAGGCCATCGTCTCCGCAGCAGGCGTGCCGGTCGTGCCCGGCTACATGGGCGAGGACCAGTCTCCTGCGCAGCTCGCGCGCGAGGCGGGCCGCGTGGGCTTTCCGCTCCTGGTCAAGGCCGTCGCCGGCGGCGGCGGCAAGGGCATGCGCGTCGTAGGCAATGCCGCCGAGCTCGGCGAGGCTGTCGCCGGCGCACGCGGCGAGGCGGAAAGCGCCTTCGGCGACCCCCGGCTCATGCTCGAGCGCTTCCTCGAGCGTCCGCGTCACATCGAGGTGCAGGTGTTCGGCGACATGCACGGCGGCTGCCTGCACCTGTTCGAGCGCGAATGCTCGGTGCAGCGCCGCTACCAGAAGATCATCGAGGAATCACCCTCCCCGTTCATCGATGCGGCGACACGCGCGGCGATGACCGCGGCGGCCGTGCGCGCGGCAAGGGCGGTCGGCTACGTCAACGCCGGCACCGTCGAGTTCATCGTGGGCGCGGACGGCGCGTTCTATTTCATGGAGATGAACACGCGACTGCAGGTCGAGCACCCGGTCACCGAGGCGGTGACGGGCCTTGATCTGGTCGAATGGCAGCTGCGCATCGCGTCGGCCGAGCGCCTGCCGCTGCCGCAGGCGGACTTGCGGCCGCGCGGCCATGCGATCGAGGCGCGCATCTACAGCGAAGATCCCCGGCGCGGCTTCCTGCCGTCGGTCGGCACGGTCGAGCGCTTCGTGCACCCGCCCGAGGGTCCGGGCTGGCGTGTGGATGCCGGCATCGAGGACGGCGACGCCGTCAGCGTGCATTACGATCCGATGATCGCGAAGGTGATCGCGGGCGGCGCCGACCGCACAGCGGCCCTGGCGCGGCTCGCCGAGGCGCTCGACCGCACCGCGATCTTCGGCGTTGCGGCGAACCTCCCGCTCCTGCGCGCGATCGCGCGCCATCCACAGTTCGCCGCGGGCGATGTCGACACCGGATTCGTCGACCGCGAACTCGCCGCGCTCACGCGCGAATCGCCGCCGGCGCCCGAGGCGCTGTTGCTCGCGGCTTCGCTCGCACTCGACGACCGCAGCGGCACGGACCCGGATTCGCCCTGGTCGCGCGCCGACGGCTGGCGCTTTGGCGGCGCCATCCCGCAGTCGCTCGGGTTGCGCACGCCGTCCTTCCTGCGACTGCGCGCACGGCGGGCCAAAGGCCGCATTGAAGCCGACACTGGAACTGCGCGCCTCGCCGGCACCGTCCGTGACGCGGGCGGCGGCCGCTATCGCGTCGACGCCGGCGCCGGGCCGCGCGAACTCGAGCTGATCCGTCACGGCGACCGCCTGCAGGTCGTGGGCGCAGAGGCCAACGAGATCGCGCTCGCCCCTGCCTGGCCGCACGAACGCAGTGTCGAAGACGCGGACGCGCACCCGGCTTCGCCGCTGCCGGGCCGGGTGGTGGACCTGCGCGTGCGGGCAGGCGATGCGGTGTCGAAAGGCGACGTGCTCGCGGTCGTCGAGGGCATGAAGATGCAGCACGCGATCCGCGCGGGCCGGGCGGGCCGGGTCGCGCAGGTGCTCGCCAGCGTGGGCGAGCAGGTTGAAGCCGAAGCGGTGCTCTTCGACATCGACCCCGCGTGACGGTTGTGTTGCGACGCAAGAGCCGCTAAGGTCCTGAACCCATTGCGTCGCCTGCGCCTTCATTCGCGGGTGCAATAAGGGAAATCATGCAGCTTGCCAGCAAGGTGGTCGCGGTGACCGGCGCCGGTCGCGGTCTCGGGCGCGCGATCGCCAGCGCCTTCGCAGCGAAAGGCGCCCAGATCGCAGCCCTCGACATCCACGCCGACGAGGCGCGCGCCACCGCTGCGCTGTGCGAGGCGCAGGGCATGCGCGCCCTGCCCTACGAGGCCGACGTTGCCGACGAGTCGCAGGTGTGTGCAAGCCTCGACCGGGTGGTTGCGGACTTCGGCCGCCTCGACGTGATCGTCAACAACGCCGGCATCACCCAGGACGCCTTGCTGGTCAAGGCCAAGGACGGCACGCTGGTCTCGAAGATGACGCTGGCGCAATGGCAGGCCGTGCTCGACGTCAACCTGACCGGTGTCTTCCTCTGCGGCCGCGAGGCGGCGGAGCGCATGATCCGCCTCGGCAACGGCGGCCTGATCATCAACATCTCCTCGATCTCGCGCGAAGGCAACGTGGGCCAGACCAACTACGCCGCCACCAAGGCGGGGGTCGCAGCGATGACCGTGGTGTGGGCCAAGGAACTGGCGCGCTACGGGATCCGCAGCGCCGCGATCGCGCCCGGCTTCTGTGCCACCGATATCCTCGCGGCGATGAAACCAAAGCTCGTCGCCCGCGTCACCAGCATGGTGCCGCTGCGCCGCCTCGGCCAGCCGGCCGAGATCGCAGGAACGGCGGTCTTCATTGCCGAGAATGATTTCGTCACCGGGCGCGTGATCGAGGTCGACGGCGGCTTTCGTCTCTGAAGACAGGGCTTCCGTCGCGGCCGGCGCCCGGCGCCGGCCCGGGGCTGTAAACTGGGCGCGGGGCAGGCAATGAAACTCGCACAGGTACGCGCAGTCATCAGCGGCGGGGCCTCGGGTCTCGGGCTCGCGACCGCTGCGCACCTCGTCGCGGCGGGCGGCAGGGTCGCGCTCCTCGACGTGCAGGACGAAGCGGGCGGCAAGGTCGCGGCGCAGCTCGGCGCCGCCGCCAGCTACCGTCATTGCGACGTGACGAGCGAAGCCGAGGTCGACGCCGCCGTCCGGGACGCCGCCGCACGCATGGGCGGGATCAACCTCGCGGTGGCCTGCGCCGGCGTCGCGACGCCCGGAAAACTCCTGGGCAAGGACGGGCCGTTGCCCGCCGCCGCCTTTCAGCGGGTCATGAACATCAACCTGCTCGGCACTTTTCTGCTGGACCGTGCCGCGTCCGCGCTGATGCAGGCGAATGTGCCGGATGCCGACGGCGAGCGCGGCGTTCTGATCCACACGGCCTCGGTTGCCGCCTACGAGGGGCAGGTCGGGCAGGTCGCTTACGCGACCTCGAAGGCCGCGGTCGCAGGCATGGTACTGCCGCTCGCGCGCGAACTCGCGCGCTTCGGCATCCGCGTGGTCGGCATCGCCCCCGGTATCTTCCAGACGCCGATGATGGCGGGCCTGCCGCAGGAAGCGCAGGACTCGCTCGGCAAGCAGGTGCCGTTCCCGCCCCGGCTGGGCCGGCCGGAGGAATACGCGGAGCTCGTGGCGGCAATCTGCATCAACACCATGTTGAACGGCACCACGATAAGGATCGACGGCGCGATCCGCATGGCGCCTCGATGAGTCCCGGCCGCGCGATGACCGTCGTTTCTGCCCGCCCGTGGATCGGGCTGACCTGCGCTGTCGCGCTCGCGGGTTGCGCCCTGCAGCCGATCACGGGCGAGCCGGCGACCGCTCCGGCCGGCGCCGCGGCCGGCATCGAGGTTCCCGTCGAGTACTACAGGCTCGGCAACGGCCTCAAGGTGGTGCTGTCGCAGGATTCCTCCGCGCCCACGGTGACGGTCGGCGTTTACTACCGGATCGGATTCCGCATCGAGCCCCCGGGCCGCACCGGATTCGCGCACCTGTTCGAGCACCTGATGTTCCAGGGCTCGGCCAGCCTCGGCAAGATGGAGTTCATCCGCCTGGTCGAGGGCAACGGCGGCGTGGTCAACGGCTCGACCACCTTCGACTACACCAACTACTTCCAGATCGTGCCGGCGCACGTGCTGGAGACCGTGCTGTGGGCCGAGGCGGATCGCATGAAGTCGCTCGCGATCACGCAGGAGAACCTGGCGAACCAGCAGGGCGTGGTCAAGAACGAGGTGCGCGTCAACGTGCTGAACCAGCCCTACGGCGGCTTCCCCTGGCTGACGCTGCCGCAGGTCGCGAACCAGAACTGGTACAACGCGCACAATTTCTACGGCGATCTCGAAGACCTCGACGCGGCGACGCTCGAAGACGCGCGCCAGTTCTTCGATACCTACTACGCGCCGAACAACGCGGTGCTGGTGGTCGCCGGCGACTTCGACGGCGCGGCGGCGCGCGGCTGGATCGAGAAGTATTTCGCCGCGATCCCGACGCGCCCGCAGCCGCCGCGGCCCGACCTGTCGGAACCCGCGCAGCGCGCCGGGAAACAGCATTCCTATACGGACCGGCTCGCGCCGCGGCCCGCGCTCGCGCTGGCCTGGCAGGTGCCCGAGCGCGGCACGCCCGAGCACTGGGCCTTCAGCCTGCTGGACCAGATCCTGCTGCAGGGCGAGGACAGCCTGCTGTGGCAGCGACTGGTGCAGCAGCGCGGCTATTCCGGCGGCGTCGGCGGCGGCGTCAACCTGCTCGGCAACGAGTTCACCTACGACGGTCCCATGCTCTGGATGGTCTACCTCGTACACGACCCGGCGGTGACCGCCGACTCGATCGTCGCCGACATCGATGCCGAAATCGCGCGGCTGCAGGCGGCGCCGCCCACGGCCGCGCAGATGCAGCGCGCGATGACCAAGACGCGCGCCGCGCTCTACGACCTCGCGAGCTCGAGCACGCGCTTCGGCCTGCTGGACCTGCTGGCCAGTTTCGCGCTGTTCGACGACGACCCGGCCCGTGTCAATCGCATCGAGTCCGAGCTCGCCAAGGTCACACCCGAGCTCGTGAGCGAAGTCGCGCGCCGCTACCTGACCCCTGCGCGCCGCACGGTCCAGGTGGTGGAGCCCGGCGCTGCCTCGGGTACGCAGCCATGAGGCTGCTGCTCGCCGCCCTCGCATGCACCGCCTGCGCGCCGGTGCTCGTGCAGGCGCGCGAGCTGCCGCCGGCCCCGGGCGAGCCGCGCGACTTCCGGCTGCCGGCGCGCGAGACACGCGAGCTCGGCAATGGCCTCGCGCTCACCTTCATCGACTGGGGCACGGTGCCGAAGGCGACCGTGCTCGCGGTGGTTCGCACCGGCAATATCGACGACGGCGAGTCCACCTGGCTCGCGGACCTGACCGCCGAGATGATGAAGGAAGGCACCGCCACGCGCTCCGCCGCACAGATCGCCGAGGCGGCAGCGGGCATGGGCGGCTCGCTCAACGTCGGCGCGGGTGCCGAGCAGACGACGGTCGGCATCTCGGTCCTGTCCGAGCACGCCGCGCTCGCGGTCGAGTTGGTGGCCGACGTGCTGC
>JBQTKI010000049.1:0-3716 GCA_052386275.1 Gammaproteobacteria bacterium | reverse complement strand
CGAGTGCGCTCGGCTTGCCATGGGCGACCCACTCGAAGCTCATCCAGGATAATGCCGCGGCCGCGGTCGCGACCTGCGTGACGAGGAGCGCCATCCCCGCGGTGCCGTTCGCCGCGAGCGCGCTGCCCGCGTTGAACCCGAACCAGCCGACCCAGAGCAGCGCCGCGCCCACGACCGCGAGCGGCAGGTTGTGCGGCGGCATCGCCGTGCCGGGATAACCGTGACGCGGCCCGATCACGAGTGCGGCGACGAGGCCTGCGATCCCGGCGTTGATGTGCACGACCGTGCCGCCCGCGAAGTCGAGTACGCCCCAGTCCCAGAGGAGCGCGCCGGGGCCGCTCCAGACCATGTGCGTTATCGGCGCGTAGATGAAGGTGAACCAGAGTGCGGTGAAGAGAAGGAGCGCGGCAAACTTCATGCGCTCGGCTAAGGCGCCGACGATGAGCGCGGGCGTGATGATCGCGAAAGTGAGCTGGAAGGCCGCGAACACGGATTCTGGAATCGTCGCGACGACGGAGCCGACGCCGACGCCCGCCATGAATGTCTTGCCGAGCCCGCCGATGAAGGAGTGCAGCCCGACTTCGCCCGCCGCCATGCCGGTCGTGTCGAAGGCGAGGCTGTAGCCGTAGATGACCCAGAGCACCGAGATGAGTGCGGTGATCGCAATGCACTGCATCAGCACCGAGAGCGCGTTCTTCACGCGCACCATGCCGCCGTAGAGGAGCGCGAGCCCCGGGATCGTCATCAAGAGCACGAGCGCGGTCGCGACGATCATCCAGGCGGTGTCGCCGCTGTTGATGGCGGGCAGGGTTTGTTCCACGGCAGGCCTCCGTTCGGTCGAAAACTGCCGGCATGGGCGAGATTGAGCGGCGCCGCCCGCGGCCGGATCCGGGTAGCGTTTGGATCGGTCCTGCAGCATCCGTGCCACGGGGGGAGCGCCTGAAAATCAAAGGGTTACGGTCGCCACGCTCATGCGGCGCGCAAGGGTCTGCACCGTCGTGGCGCAGGCTCCTCGCGGTGCTGCAAGATTGTGGTTCACCGGAGGTCCCGCATGGCGTTCGACCCGAGATCCATCGACGAACTCGCCCGCAAGCTGGCGGAGGCGGTGCCGCCCGGAATTGCGGCGCTCAAGGACGACGTGGAAAAGAACTTCAAGGCCGTATTGCAGAGCGGACTCGCGAAACTCGACCTCGTGACGCGCCACGAATTCGACATCCAGGCGGGAGTGCTGCGCCGCAGCCGCGAGCGGCTCGAAGAACTCGAGAAGCGCATCGCCGCGCTCGAAGCGCGCAAGCCGAAGGGCTGAATGCCACGGCGCGTGCGCTGCGCGCGCCATGAACCCCGCGATCGTCCTCACGCGCGCCCAATATGGGCTCGACGCGCCATTGGTGCGCGTCGAGGTTCACTGCGGCGGCGGGCTGCCGCAGTTCAACGTCGTCGGCCTCGCCGAGGTCGCGGTGCGCGAAAGCCGCGAACGCGTGCGCGCGGCGATCGTCAAGGACGGCGCCGAATTTCCGGATGGGCGCATCACCGTGAACCTCGCCCCGGCCGACCTGCCGAAGCAGGGCGGGCGCTTCGACCTGCCGATCGCGCTCGGTATCCTTGCCGCCGCGGGGAGGCTCCCGGCGCAGGGATTCGAGGCAACCGAGTTCTATGGCGAGCTGTCGCTCAATGGTGAGTTGCGGCCTATTCGTGGCGCACTCGCGGCCTCCATGCATGCCGCGCGCGACGGGCGTCGCATCGTCGTGCCCGCGGCGAATGCGGAGGAGGCGCGGGTGGCGGATGGTGCACGAGTCGCAGGGGCCATCTCGCTCGACGCCGTGCGGGAAGGGTTGCGCGGCGGCGAGGGGCTCGAGTTCCAATGTGGCGCGCCGCTGCCGGATTGCCGCCCAATGCTTCCGGATCTTGCCGACGTGCGCGGACAGGCGGCCGCGAAGCGCGCGCTCGAGATCGCCGCGGCCGGCGGACACAGCATCCTACTGATCGGGCCTCCCGGCGCCGGCAAGAGCATGCTCGCGCAGCGTCTGCCCGGATTGTTGCCGGCACTCGGCGACGGTGAAGCGCTCGAATGCGCGATGCTGCACTCGCTGGTGCGCCCCCTGCCGCCCGCAAGCGAGTGGCGCAGGCCTCCGTATCGCGCGCCGCACCATGGCGCATCTGCCGCGGCCGTGATCGGCGGCGGCGGGCGGCTGCGGCCCGGCGAGATCTCGCTCGCGCATCGTGGCGTGCTGTTCCTCGACGAACTGCCTGAGTATCGGCGCGACCTGCTCGAAGCCTTGCGCGAGCCGCTCGAATCCGGCTGCGTCAGTGTTGCGCGCGCGGCCTGGCGCGGGCAATTCCCGGCGCGCTTCCAGCTGGTCGCCGCGATGAATCCCTGTCCCTGCGGCTATGCCGGCGACCCGAACGGCCGTTGCCGCTGCACGCAGCCCATGATTCGCCGCTACCTCGCCAAGCTGTCGGGGCCGCTGCTCGACCGGATTGACCTGCATGTCGAGGTGCCGCGGCAGGAGTACTCGTTACTGCGCGCCGGTGCGCCGCCTGGCGAGGAAAGTGCTGCGGTAGCGGCGCGCGTCATCGCCGCGCGCGAGCACCAGAGGGAGCGCGGATCCTTGAACGCGATGCTGGAACCGATGGCGCTGGCCGCGGCCTGCGCACTCGGCGTGCGCGAGCACGCGCTGCTCGAGTCCGCAATGCGTCGCCTCGGTCTCTCGGCGCGTGCTTGTCACCGCATCCAGCGCGTGGCGCGCACGATCGCGGATCTCGGCGGAGCCGGGCACGTGGGAGTCGCGGAATTGTCGGAAGCGATCGGCTACCGGCGGCTCGATCGGGAGCCGGAGGCGGCGACGGGTTGATGCGCGATCAGCGGCTCTGGGAAACCATGTAATCCACGGCGGCCTTCACGGCGTCGTCCGAGAGGTCCATGCGGCCGCCCTTCGCGGGCATGAAGCCGTCCGAACCCTGGAAGCCCTCGATCGCGTGCTTATAGAGAGTGTCACTGCCGGCCGCGGCGCGCGGGCCCCAGGCGCCCTTGTCGCCGAACTTCGGCGCGCCCGCGAGACCCGAGCCGTGACAGGTGATGCAGGCGCTTTCGTAAACGGACTTGCCATCGGCGGGCTTGCCGGAATCGGCAGGCGCGGCGGTGCCGCCCGCCGGTGCCGCGGCCGGCGCGATCGGTGGCGTCACGATCGCGAGGCCGGTGTTGTTCTCGCCCGCGACGGCCACCTGGCCATAGGGCTTGATGCGCTCATGGGCTTCGGCCTGCATGAGCGGATCCGTGGTATCGCGCGCGCCCTTGGGGCCGCGGTCCACGAAGCGGGAAACGCCGATCAAAAGCAGCGCGATCGCCACCAGAATGCCGAGCACGGCGCTGAATACGTTCATGAAATGCCGGTCGGGCTTGGCCATGCTGCTGCTCTCGCGTGGGCGTTTCAGGAGCGCGAATTATAGCGGGCGGCGTCCGGGCGGCGGTAGGTTCGCATTGGACGCTCGGGCGTCGCGGCCGCTAGAATCGCGCTCCGGTTCGAATGCAGGTGGTCACGGATGCCGCCTTTGCCGGCCCGAAATGCGCCCGTAGCTCAGCTGGATAGAGTGACGGTCTCCGAAGCCGTAGGTCGTGGGTTCGACTCCCGCCGGGCGCGCCAATTGCAAAATGAAAGGCTCTCCGCGAGGAGGGCCTTTCTTGCTTTTGAGGACGGCGGTGGTATATCCGGTCGGGG
>JBQTKI010000048.1:0-5250 GCA_052386275.1 Gammaproteobacteria bacterium | reverse complement strand
GTGTTCGTGCGCGACTCGATCGCCTCCGTCATCGCGACCCTGCTCGAGGCGATTGCGCTCGTCGTGCTCGTCGTCGTGCTGTTCCTGCAGACCTGGCGCGCCTCGCTGATCCCACTGGTCGCGGTGCCGGTGTCGATCATCGGCACCTTCGCGGTGCTGTGGCTGCTCGGCTTCTCGATCAACGTGCTGACGCTCTTTGGCCTCGTGCTTGCGATCGGCATCGTGGTGGACGACGCCATCGTCGTGGTCGAGAACGTGGAACGCCACATCGAGGGCGGCATGAGGCCGCGCGAAGCCGCGCACAAGGCCATGAGCGAGGTGTCGGGCCCGATCGTCGCGATCACGCTGGTGCTGTCGGCCGTGTTCGTGCCGCTTGCTTTCCTCGGCGGCGTCACCGGGCAGTTCTACCGCCAGTTCGCGGTCACGATCGCCGCCGCCGTGATCATCTCGGGATTCAACTCGCTGACGCTGTCGCCCGCGCTCGCGGCGATGCTCCTGCAGCCGCACGGCGCGAAGAAGGACGCGCTCGGGCGCTTCATCGAACGCATCTTCGGCCGCCCGTTCGCGGCGTTCAACCGCCTGTTCCACGGCTTCGGCGACCGCTATTCGGGCGGCATCGGCGGCACCATCGGCCGCGCGCCGCGTTTGCTCGTGATCTACGCGGTGCTCGTCATCGTGACGATCCTCGGTTTCCGCGCGGTCCCGGGTGGCTACATCCCGTTCCAGGACAAGCAGTACCTGTTCGCGATCCTGCAGCTGCCCGAGGCCGCGACCATCGACCGGACCGACGAAGTGATGCGCCGGATGGGCGATATCGCGATGGAAGTCCCCGGCGTCAGCAACGTGGTGCAGTTCCCGGGCCTCAACGCGGTGCACTTCGTCGCGACCCCGAACGTCGGCGTGATGTTCGCGGGACTCGAGCCACAGGGTCAGCGCGAGCTCGAAGCGGGCGAGATCGCGAATCGCATCAACATGGGTTACAGCCGGATCCAGGAGGGCCTGGCGTTCGCGCTCCTGCCGCCGCCGGTGCTCGGTCTCGGCAATGCGAACGGCCTCGAACTGTACGTGGAGGACCGCGCCAGCCTCGGCTACGGCGAGCTGTACAACCAGACGATGGGGCTGGTCGGCGCGCTCGGCCAGACGCCGGGCATCGATCCGCTCGGCACCTTTACGTCCTACCAGTCCAACGTGCCGCAGCTCGACGCGACGGTGGACCGCACCAAGGTCAAGGAACTCGGACTGTCGCTGACCGACGTATTCAACACACTGCAGGTCTACCTCGGCTCGGCCTATGTCAACGACTTCAACCTGTTCGACCGCACTTACGCCGTGTACGCGCAGGCGGATGCCCCCTACCGCGCGACCGTGCAGGACATCGAGGCGCTCAAGGTCAGGAACAACCGTGGCGAGATGGTGCCGCTCGGCAGCGTCGTGGACATCAAGCCGAGCTACGGCCCGGACCCGGTGATCCGCTACAACGCCTACCCGGCCGCCGACATGTCCGTGGGGCTCAACCCCGCGTTCCTCTCCTCGACCGAAGGCCTGGAAAAGGTCCGCGCGATCGCGGACCAGATGTTGCCCCGCGGCATGGACCTCGAGTGGACCGGCCTCACCTACCAGCAGATCACCCAGGGCAACACCGCGCTCTTCGTGTTCCCGCTCTGCGTGCTGCTCGTCTACATGGTGCTGTCCGCCCTGTATGAGAGCTGGTCGCTGCCGCTCGCGATCATCCTGATCGTGCCGCTGTGCCTCCTGTCCGCGATCGGCGGCACCTGGCTCGTCAATTTCCTGCACGGGCTCTGGCTCGCGGTGTCGCCGCCCGATTTCGCGCCGACCTTCCTCGACAACAACATCTTCACCAAGATAGGCCTCGCGGTACTGATCGGCCTCGCCTGCAAGAACGCGATCCTGATCGTCGAGTTCGCGCGCGACCTCGAGGAAGAAGGCACGGGCATCGTCGAGGCTGCGATCGAGGCCTGCCGGCTGCGCCTGCGCCCGATCCTGATGACGAGCTTCGCGTTCATCGCGGGCGTGCTGCCGCTGGTGTTCGCTTCCGGCGCCGGCGCCGAAGTGCGCTACGTCATGGGCATCACGGTGGTGTCCGGCATGCTCGGCGTCACCTTCTTCGGTCTGTTTTTCACGCCGGTGTTCTACGTCGTGATCCGCAAGCTCGTCGAGCGGCGCGAACTGCGCCGCGCCGAGCGGCTCGCGGCCGAGGGTGGCAGCCATGCCTAAGATCGCGACGCTCGCGCTGGCCGCCGCGCTTGCCGCCTGCACCGTCGGCCAGCGCCACGTCGTGCCTGCAGTTCCGCTGCCCGAAAAGTTCGACCAGGCAACGGCAGATGCCTCCGTGCAGCCCGCGGGTTCCAGGCTCTGGGCCGGCTTTGGCAGCCGCGAGCTCGATTCGCTCATCGCGCGCGCGCTCGAGGCGAACACGACCATCGCCCAGGCCGCGGCGCGCCTCGCGGAAACGCGCGCGCTGTCGGGGCTCTCGATCTACAGCTGGTTCCCGACCGTGGAAGCCGAGGCCGGCAGCGATCGCAGCAAGTTCAGCGTGGACGATCCCTTCGGCCCGCCGGGCGGGCTGCGCACCGAGACCTACCGCGCTGGCTTCGATGCGACCTGGGAGATCGACCTGTTCGGCGGCCTGCGCAACGAGAACCGCGCCATCAAGCGCCGCGTGGAAGCCGACACGGCCTCGCTCGCCGGCGTGCGCCTCTCGGTCGTGGCGGAGACCGCGCAGGCCTGGTTCGCCCTGATCGGCGCGCGCGAGCGGCATGCGCTGAAGGAGCGCCAGCTCGCGAACCTCGAGGAGAACATCGGCATCCTCAAGGCACGCGTGGATGCCGGCAGTTCGAGCCAGCTCGACCTCGCGCGCGCGGAAGCTCAGCTGCGCAGCCTGGCCGCGACCGTGCCGGTCGCGGAAGCGGACCTCGTGCGCCAGGAGCAGCGTCTCGCCGTACTGACGGCCTGGCCGGTTGACACGCTGCGCTCGAGGCTCGCGTCCACGACCGCGATCCCGGAGCTGCCGGAGCTGGTCGCGACCGGAACGCCCGCCGAATGGCTACGCCGCCGCCCGGACATCCGCGCGGCCGAACGCGAACTGGCCGCGGCGACTTCTGACGTCGGCGACCAGATCGCGGAGTTCTTTCCCAAGGTCGAGCTCGTCGGCTCCTTCGGCTGGACCAGCCAGGACCGCAGCGCGATCGGCGATGCTGCGGCGGAACGCTGGCGCTACGGACCGTCCATCACCTGGAGCTTCCTCGACTTCGGCCGCGTCTGGCAATACTACAAGGGCTCCCAGGCGCGGCGCACGGGCGTGATCGCGTTCTACCAGGAGACGGTGCTGCGCGCGCTCGAGGAAACCGAGAACGCGCTCGCGGGTTTCCGCGCCGCGAACCGTGCCGAGGACCAGCTGCGCGCAGGCGCGGCCGCCGCGGCCGAGGCCGCGCGCCTCGCGCGCATGCGATTCGACGTGGGCGCCGGCGACTATCTCGCGCTGCTCGACGCCGAGCGCGTGCAGCTCGACCTCGAAGACCAGCACGTCCAGGCCGCCACCAATCGCGCCACCGCCCTCGCCGCCCTCTACAAGGCCCTCGCCGGCGACTTCTAGATGGTGCCGGGTCGTGGATTCGAAGTTATTCAGGTTGATGAGAAACTTCGAATCCACGACCCGGCACCGTCAGAAAACTCCTCACGATCCACCAGGCGGAGAGTGCCGCCAGCAGGTGCTTGATGCTGTGGCCACTCACGAACTCGCCGAGCGAGTAGATCCCGGCGTCGAAGTATTCCGCTAGTTTGGCGCCGACATAGGCTGCAAGCGCCAGCCACAGCCACCGCGCCTGCATGCGTTCTCCGGGGAACAGCAACAGCATCAGCGGAATCAGCACCATCGGCAGGAACTGAACAATCGCGTAGGCGCGCAGGTCGCCCGCTCCGTCGCTCTCGGTCAGGTGCCACCAGCCGATGCTCGCGATGCCCGCGGCGACACAGGGCCAGAGCAGCGTCCGCCCCAGGTTGAGCGACACCCGATCCGCCACGACCGCCGCGAACAGCGCCATGAACGCAACCGTCATCGGCAGCCGGTCGAATACCAGCGCCGGGTTCGACGGCCCGAGGTGGTACCACGCCGAGCCGGCCGCAACCAGCGCAACACCTGCGCAGTAGACGATGAAATGCAGCTTGAGCGGCGCCTCGCGCGCATGCAGGAACCCGGCGACACCCACGGCCAGGAACGGCAGGTTGGTCGCCACGTTCCAGAAATTCGGCACGCCTGCAATCGCGCGCCGGTCCACGAACAGATGGTAGCCCGGGTCCTGCGGGATCGGGGCGACCAGGAATGCCGCGACGACTGCAGCCAGGCCGACTGCGAAAAGAAGTGTCTGCCTCCAGTTCACGCGCCCATAGTAAAGTACGGCAACCGCTCCCGGGAATTGACCGCATGCATCAACTGGCCGGTGCCACTTTGCTGTTCTCCTTCCCCGCGCTGGCGCATTCCGCAGATGCCCCGCCCTTCTCCAGCGTTCAGCTCCGCCTTTTCGAGCAGGCCGACGACGGCGTGCTGCCGGTCACACGCCGCATCTATGCCACGCATTTCGATGCGACCCGAATGCGCTGGCTGGGTGTCGAGGTTGCCGCGACCTATGCCGCACCCAGGGAAAACGCATTGGTGCCGCTCGAATGCGCCATGCAGAGGCCCGACGGTACCCGGGTGCCGACCTCGCGCGACATGTCGTTCCAGCTGTTCGCCGGCGAGACCGAGTCGAGCAGCGCGAATGTGCTCTGGGGCGTCGAGGACGAGGACGACTGGCCGCCGGGCGGATACCAGGTCGAATGCAGCGCCGCAGGCCAGCGCGTCGGCCAGGCGGCATTCGAGGTCGTGCGGGGCGCGACCGACGTCGCAGGTGCCGACATCCACGTCGCCGAAATGCGCTTCTTTCCGGTGGTGAGCGAGCTGCCGGCCAAGAATACGCGCGCCTACACCCGCCGATTCCCGGTTGCGGAGACGCGCCGCATCGGCGTCGAACTTGAATTCACGCACGAGCCCATCGGCCGTGTGGCCAAAGTTCCGATCGCATGCTATTTCTTCTGGCCCGACGGCCAGACCTCGCCGCCGCTCTCGCTGAGCTACGAGCCTGAGGCGACCTGGCCCGGTGGCTATGCCGCAGGCGGGATGGGCTGGGATGAGCCGGGTCAGTGGCCGCGCGGCATCTACACCACGGTGTGCATGATCTACGGCCGGCCGGTCGC